>CAZURR010000123.1:0-5320 GCA_964622715.1 uncultured Hyphomicrobium sp.
GAGCACGTGACTGAAAATCACGGTGTCGGTGGTTCGATTCCGCCCCTGGGCACCAGTCATTCCAACAAGTTAGACGTTCCGCTCGCGATCTCGATAATACCGTGTGCACACACCATGCACACACGCGGGGGACCAAGTTGCCAATTGCCTGCCGTGGTGTATCTATTGCTACACCACGGGGGAGATTTGATTGTTTCGGGGCTTTCTTAAACGCGAGATCGAGGTCGAGCCGCTGCCTGAACCGGCGGCCCCTAGCGCTGCCCGATCCATATGTCCCACCGTCACGCCCGTCGTGAGTCCCAACCTGAGTCCTAAGGCGAGTCCTAAGCGTCGCGCCAAGTCCCTTCCTATCACGCTGCTTTATCCTGAGTCCGAGCCGGAGCCACAGCGACAGGCCGAAGTGCTGCTGCGTGAAATCCAAACCCATGCAGAGCACGCCGTCGGCACCTACGTTTTCCAATCCCACCTTGAGCGCTTCTATGGCGAATTATGCGAGCAAAAGGGATGGAAGCCGAAGCATTGGTGTGTGATCGGGAATGAGCTTGGCAAGCTCACGAGCAAGGCGTTGAAGAAGCGCGGCACCAAGCGGTTTATGGTCTACAAGATCCCGCGCGCATAACGCCAAGCTTCGCTAGCGCGCTGACTCTTTTTGGGAAATTGCTAAACTGCACTTTTCCGGCTTTGCCAGACCGCCGCAATTGTGAGTGGCAAGCCGAGCGCAAAGGTCGTCGAGATCAACAAGAGGGCGTGACATGGCCCTTAAGCGAAAACCGCACAAAGGTAAGACGGCAGCGCGCTGGCGGGGTCCGGAAGGAGAATATTTAGCGGACCTCTGCGACAGTATTCGCTATTCCGACATACTCACCACTCGCCGCAAGCGTAAGGCGACGTGGGAAGAGGTGTGGCGAGAGCTTAGGAAAATGGGGTACGGAGTCCATACGGAACCCAATAAACTAAAAGCCGATTACCACACGGGATCAATGTATCGAGAAAAACGCCGTTGGGACGAGGCAGCGTGCGGATCTGAAGGACTGGCACTGATCGATCTAGTCTATGACATTGTTGATGGCACATCCTGCGACGACGGCAATGGCATTCTGGACTGGGACCTAATAAAGAGGCGGCTACACCCTGACGATCCCCGCATAACGCCAAAGATATTGGAGGCACGCTACGAGCGGGCGGCAGCATACTGGACAGGGCGATACAACAACGACGCGATGTGCATAGCACGAGACTTTCTAAACAGGCGACGTAATTTGCGCTCCTGATCTTCTTACACATTTGCTGGTGCACTCTGAGAAAAGTTGTGGTTTAGATCCCGCGATGCACCATGAGGCATTCAACGGCACAAACGCGGGGGTTCAGCAGATGAAGGCGAAGACAAGTGTCGAAAGGGCGGTTGATCTGGTCGTCGAGAGCGATGATGTGCCCAACCACTATCCTGCAATCACAGCACGCTGGTTGGAAAAGGCGCGCTGCCGAGGCGACGGCCCTGCGTTCATAAAAATAGGGAAAAAAGTGGCTTATCGCCTGAGCGCAATCGAGGCGTGGTTGGACAGCCAAACGCGGCTCTCTACGTCGGACACCGGCGCGCCAGGTAATGCGGAGGCGGCGGAATGATGCAGGTCATGCTACAGAAAACGCCGCCAAGCGCTTGCTCAACGGCGTTTTCAAAATCAGCATCCGAGACGACGATCTGCCGGACCGTCATCAATCCCGTAATTGAAACGACCCATTCTAGGTACAGCGTTCGTTCCGTTATTGCAAGCGGTGCGCGCGGTCGTCATCCCCAAGGACACGACCGCAATGCACACAAAATTTTCGTCCGTTGATCTTGCTGATCGCGCCGAGGATGTTGCGACAGCGCTTCTCGGAGAGCCGACGCAGAAAACCTGCCGCGCGTGGCGGTGGGGTCGACGCGGCTCGTTCTCGTTGTGCCGGTCTGGATCGAAGCGCGGCGTTTGGTTCGATCACGAGAGCGGAGACGGCGGCGATCTTCTCGCCCTCATCATGCGCGAACGAGGCGTTGGCTTCAAAGACGCGCTCGCCATCGGGGAAGAGATTTTAGACGGCCACGTTCGCTACACGCCTCCGCCGCGATCAACACAGCAGGATGATGCGGCCGCGCGCACCGCGATAGCGCTGCGGCTTTGGGACGAGACCGTACCGTTGAACGGCACGCTCGCCGAGCGCTACCTCTTCGCGTTCCGACGCATCAATATCGAGCCGCTTGCGCTGGATCACTGCTTGCGCTGGCACGTTCGCCTGCTTGCGCTGGTCGCGTTGATGACTGACCCGGCAACAGGCAAGCCGTGCGGCATTCATCGCACGTTTCTGTGCGGGGACGGCACTAAGAGCGGGCGCAAAATGTTGGGACGGCAGGGCGTCGTTTGTTTGACGGCTTTTGACGAAGTGTCGGTCGGTCTTGGCATTGCCGAGGGTGTCGAGGATGCGCTCGCCATTCTAGCGGGCGGATGGTCGCCGATCTGGGCCGCCACGAGTTCAGGCGCGATTGCGCGGTTCCCGCTTCTTGCCGGAGTCGCTTCGCTTGCCGTGTTTGCGGACGCAGACGATGCCGGGCTCAACGCAGCTCGCGCCTGTTGTGAGCGTTGGCGTTCGTCGGGAATTGAGGCGCGGATCATCGCGCCGAAGGGGGCGTATGAGCGAAGGATATAAGGACTGGGCCCAGGCACACGCGAGCGGTGAAGATATTCGAGCCGAGGCCGACCGAGCCTGGGCGCACCACGCCAATGGTGCTGACGAAGGCTTGAACGGGTCGTCCGAACACACTACGGCCGATGATGCTGGACCGGGGCCGTTGCCGTGGCCCTTTATGAAAAGCCCGGCCATGCATGGCATCGTCGGCAAGATAGCGCGCTTGGCAACGGTTGATAGCGAAGCGGATCCCGTTGCTATTGCCGCCGATACACTTGCCTATGCGGCGGCAGAATTCGGCCGCTCGCAATTTACATGCATTGGCGATAGCACGCATCACTCCCGCCATTTCAACGTGGCTGTTGGGCAAAGCTCGCGCGGGCGGAAAGGAACCGCCAGAGCACTTGTGGCGCGCTTCTTTGAGCGAGCGGAAGCGATTAGGCTCGGAAAATCAACTTTGACATTCCCTAGTGGGTGTCGTCTTGCGGTTTCCTATGGTCCGCTTTCGAGTGGCGAGGGTCTGATCTATGCCGTTCGTGATGGTGACGGCGACGGAGATGGCGATGGCGACCCAGGCGTGAAGGACAAACGTCTCCTCGTGATCGAGGAAGAATTCGGTGCGGCACTTCGAGCGCTCCAGCGCTCAGGCAATAACCTCAGTGCAATCCTGCGCCGGGCCTATGATGGAGGCACGCTCGCACCTCTGACCAAAAAAGATCGGATCGTTGCAACGAAGCCCCATATCTGTATCTCCGCTCATATCACGCGGCGCGAGCTGGCTGAATTGCTGACCACCAACGACATTTGGAACGGTTTCGGCAATCGCTTTCTGTGGCTGATGGTGCGTCGAAGAAAGCTCGTGCCTGCACCCGCCTCGATGCCCGCGAACGAGGTGGAGAGCATCGCCCAGGAACTCGCCCGCGTCATCCGCCTCGCGCACGACCGTGACGGGCATGAATTGGTGATGTCGAACTCGGCGCAAGATTATTGGGCCGCCATCTATCCGGAGCTGACGCAGGACTACCCAGGCATTTTGGGAGCGGTGACAAGCCGTCAGGAAGCGCACGCTTGGCGCTTGGCGCTGACATATGCTCAGTTGGATGGAGCTGACCGCATCGAAATCCATCATCTTGAGGCCGCTCTCGCCTTTTGTCGCTACGCCTTCGACAGTGCGGCCTACCTCTTCGGCGGTGCCGAGCTGGACCCAATTGCGCAGACGATCATCAAAGCACTCAAAAAGGGCCCGAAGACGCAAAACGAAATCCGAAACCTTTTCGAACGGCACTTGCCTGCGAAACGTTTGAACGCGGTGTTGGAAGATCTCCAAGAGCGAGGCCGCATCACTCTTACCGAGGAGCCCACCGGCGGTCGGCCGCGCAAGGTTTGGAGCTTGGTCCGATGACGACGTGCGCGAAAAGCGTTGAAAGCGTGGAAAGAATAATTTCAAGGGGCTACGTCGCTAGAAAGCCTCGCGAAAAACGCGCGAAAAGGATAGCGGCTCACATCCCACAGACCTTTCCGCGCAATAATAGCGCAAGATTTGCCCATGAGGTTTTGTTGTGGTTTCAACGGGTTAAGCTCTTTTCGCGCATAAAACGCTTTTCGCGCAATTGGAAGGGGTCAGCGTTGAGTCAGTAGTGTTCCAGCGTCAGTGCATGCGTTCGACCAAGGGGGGGAAGGCGGTCATGCCACCTGAGAACGAGACGCGATCGACCAACAGCGCTGTGCACCCGCGTAATGCGGACGCAATCAAATGCTGCACGGAATGTCAGATTGAAAAGCCAGATTCCGACCAATGAATTCAAGCGCTGTTCTGACAGTTTGCGTTGTGTTCCCACTATTGCGCGCCAATCACTTAAGGCCGAAGTCAGAATGAACCACTTGACGAATGGCATCGCATCGGAGGGGTAACGGTGAAGAAAGCCTCATCCGGGCTCGTCACGGGGAGTCAAATCCGTGCGGCAAGGGCGCTCCTCGGTTGGAACCGCAGCAAACTAGCTGAGGCCGCCGGACTTCATCGGAATGCTGTGGCCTATTGGGAGCGGCATGACGTGATCCCAACAGGACGCTACGCTGCGCCGATTGCTTGCCGGTATATTCAAGCAGTTTTGTTGTCGGCTGGAGTCGAGATTTTCGACGATCCTTCACCGGGTGTTCGTTTGTGCCAAAGAGACAATTTTTTCACCAGTACGCGTGCGCGCGCACGTGCGCGTAATGGAGTGCGATGTGAGAACGAGAACCTATGCTAAGGCGCCCACCGATTTATCCGAACTCTACGCGCGCGGGCGCGCACGTCATGGACTACGAGGAGACAAGAATGGCTGGACGGAAAAAGAGCGGTCGGCCCTGCGGGGCTCGCACCAGGGCAGGGCACCCTTGCAAGAGAAAGGGGCTGGCGAACGGCAAATGCGAAAATCATGGCGGCAAGAGCACAGGACCTCGGACCGAGGAAGGTCGTCGGCGCAGTCGCGAAGCGCTGCAAAAATGGTGGGACCGCTGGCGGCAACAGCAATCCGCTAACTCCTAAATCACAGTGGGGAAAGTGGGCGCGGGCGCGCCAGCCAAGACTCCTCGATCGGAACGCGGACGCCATCGTGGCAATGTCCGCTTTCGGGGGTAAAGCGGACATGCCTAACGCGCACTCCAATGTCCGCTTATGACC
>CAZURR010000124.1:0-5256 GCA_964622715.1 uncultured Hyphomicrobium sp.
TCTTGCGCAACTTGCAAATGAAGACGTCGATGATCTTGAGCTCGGGCTCGTCCATACCGCCATAGAGATGGTTGAGAAACATCTCCTTGGTGAGCGTGGTGCCTTTGCGCAGCGAGAGGAGCTCGAGCATCTGGTATTCCTTACCGGTCAGATGCACGCGCTGGCCATTAACGTCGACGGTCTTAGTGTCAAGGTTGACCCGCAGACTACCGGTCTCGATGATCGACTGCGCGTGGCCTTTGGAGCGGCGAATGATGGCTTGGATGCGAGCCACCAGCTCGTCCTTATGGAATGGCTTGGTCATGTAATCGTCGGCGCCAAAACCCAGGCCGCGGACCTTGTCCTCAATGCCGGCAAGCCCCGAAAGGATAAGAATGGGGGTCGAGACTTTCGCGATCCTTAAAGTCTTCAGTACCTCGTAGCCACTCATGTCGGGCAAGTTGAGGTCGAGCAAAATGATATCGTAATCGTAGAGTTTACCGAGATCCGCGCCCTCCTCACCGAGGTCCGTGGTGTAAACGTTAAAACCTTCGGACTGGAGCATGAGTTCAATGCTCTGCGCTGTTGCGCTATCGTCCTCGATCAAAAGAACTCTCATGATCGTTCCTCTTGCGTACGGCCCGCGGCGCGTTCAATAAGCCGAAGAGATTGCCCGCATTCTCTCATGGCTAAGTGTTCGTTATGAAAGTACTCGTCAGAAGTTAACAAACCCTAATTAAGTCTTGCCGACCGCCCCAACGCGGACACTTGGGCGATCTTCATTCCCCTTTGAGATCTGTTCACACGCGCATACACAAATTCAGAGGAAACACTCGCCACAGGCATAAACACAGCGTTCGCGGCGATCAGACCGCGCCAACCCAACTGAAAATTTGCTTGTATGCCCTCGAACACCGCGAGCTATCTCGGCAACGGCCCCTGCTCCGCTGCCGAACTGGCAGTCCGAGCGATGCAGGATGCGCCGGTCAAGCCCAAAGCGCTTACGAATCAAGAGGTAACAGAATTCGCCAACGGGCCCTAGGGGCGCAGTGGCTTTTTTTTCGCCAGATCGTCACTATTTTGACGAGAACAATCTTCGCGTTGCTTTACCGCAACTTAATGGATGTATGTCAGATTTGGTGCGAAGAACGCGGGAGGGCTTGGCGACCCTCTCAACGACGCCTTCGCGACGCCGGCGCTGAGCGGAGGCAGGGCAGGCTCGGAAAGGCGTCCGAGGCAGGCCTGGCACGGCTCTTATTAGGTGCGCCAGAGGCAACTTGAGTGAGTACGGGGTTTCAAATCATGAAGTCACGCGAGGCGGCGGTCAGACTAAAGCGCTTTGAAGCAGACGAGAAAGCGCGAAAAGTAGCCGAACTTGAGCACATAATCCGCGAGTTTCAGGGCATGGCAAGTGACCTGGACCGGCAGGTCAAGGCCGAAGAGGAGCGTACGGGGGTTAAGGATCCCGCCCATTTCGCCTACTCGACCTTCGCCAGATCCGCGAGCCAGCGCCGCAATAACCTTAGCACCTCTGTCGCTGGTTTGATGTCCAAGCTTGAGGCGGCCCAGCGCGAGCGCGATGACGCGTTTGAGCAGTTGACCCGTGCCGATGCGCCTGCAACGCACGAGGAGCGGCGCATTCGTCGCCGTGCGGAGCGCTCGCCCGGCGCTATCTTGCGATAGGCACGCCAATGGCCCGCGGTTTACGCGCGGGCCCATATTCTTGCCAATTGTGCTCGCCCCAATTCTGCCCTGTACGACGTCCTTGTGTTCGTTTCCTTTGCATGGCAACGAACTGCGTGATGCTTGGCGCTGCCTAGAGTTGTGCCAGCACACTTCCGCGCAAGTTATGGCCACTGAGCTCTAACTCGAACAATGACAATGCTGCGAGCGGGCCTCATCAGTTCCAGCGTCGGCACCACGGTTTGCCTGTTTTTGGCTGGATGTTCGGGCGCGGGCCTTCCCGATCTGGCCCCGGAGGGTACAGGATCGCTGAAGGAGGCCCCTATCGTCGGGGCGCCGACGGACATTTATGCCCGTGTGGCGCGTGGCGCCTTGGCCTGTTGGTTCGGAAAGGCCGGTCCACTCAAGGCAGATTACGTCTACCACGCCAGCGCCGAGCCCCCCGCCAAAGGCGGAAAAGCGAAAATCGTCATTCACGACCGCGCCACCAACACGAAAGACACGCGGGGCCTGCGCGCCTTTCGCATCTCGATCGTGCCGGACGGTGAGTCCTCAAAGATTGCCATCGAGAATCTGAAGATGCCCCAACCGCTCAGCACGACGATGGAGAATGATGTGCATCGCTGGGCACGGGGGGATATCGGCTGCGTTGATGCCAATGGGGGATGGGCGCCCAAGTCGCCTAAGGCACCGAAGACGAAGAAAAAACGGCCAAACGACAAAAAGGGCGGCGACCGCGCCACCTGACATAGGCGCGTGCCGGCGCGCAATAAACCGCGTTCGCTACAGACCCACGCCGAGATCCAAAGGGCCCAAGGCACTCAAGCGAATGCTATCGTGATCAGTCCCGATATTCTTGAATACGTGTGGCGCGCAGCCCTGCCAGCCCATGCTTGTCGATCGAGCGCTGCCAGGACAGAAATTCGTCGACAGTCAATTTATAGCGCTCACAGGCTTCTTCTATGCTGAGCAGGCCGCCGCGAACGGCAGCAACGACCTCCGCCTTTCGGCGGATAACCCAACGCTTCGTCTCTCGGGGAGGAAGATCGGCAATTGTCAGCGGGCTCCCATCGGGCCCGATAACATAGCGCACGCGAGCTCTCATCTGTTGTTCGGTCATGATACTCATTACACACTCGGTGACCAGCCATCAGTGATAAGGCAACACGATTAAGAACCACCTAAGCTATTGAGTAAACGTAGCATAAATCGGTGTATCGGGCGCCCCGTCGGCTTTGGTAACGTTTACTTTGGAAAGCTTAACGGGTCCCTGAGCGGCCGCCTCGCCAAATAGACCCCATCGCTCGCACAGATGACTTGCGCTATTGGCCGCTCAGGCCCTAATTTCGCGCCGGAAACGGGCTTGGCCGTTGGCGCCCCCCAGTAGTGCCGACGATAAAACGCGGACCTCTGGGATCGCCAGGCCAATCTTAACACATTGACGTAGGGCAACGTGACGACGATTTCGATCGCAAACCTATCATTAACCAAAGCGACCGACCGCTCGACGGCGGGTCCAGTTCGCGTCGTGGTTGCAATGTCCGGCGGCGTCGATTCTTCCGTTGTCGCAGCGCTTATGCAGCGCGCCGGCCACGACGTTATCGGGATCACTCTGCAGCTGTACGACCACGGGCAAGCTACGGGCCGCAAGGGTAGCTGCTGCGCCGGCCAAGACGTCCACGATGCACGCCGCGTTGCGCAGACACTCGACATTCCGCACTACGTGCTCGACTACGAAAGCCGTTTCGCCGAGGCCGTGATAGACACATTCGCGGAAAGCTACGTAGCCGGAGAGACGCCCATTCCTTGCGTCACGTGCAATCAGCAGATCAAGTTCCGTGACCTGCTGGAAACGGCACGCGAGCTCGGTGCCGACGTGCTGGCCACGGGTCATTATATCCAGCGCCGTGATGGACCGGGCGGACCGGAGTTGTTGCGTGCCGCAGACGCTGGACGCGACCAGAGCTATTTCCTGTTTGCCACTACCCGCGAGCAGTTACGCCACCTGTGGTTCCCGCTGGGCGGGCTGCCCAAGGCGCAAGTGCGCGAACTCGCCCGCGAGCTAGGCCTTTCGGTTGCCGAGAAGGCCGACAGCCAGGACATCTGCTTTGTGCCGACCGGACGCTACACCGGGGTCATCGAGCGGCTGAAGCCCGGCGCAATGAAGCCCGGCAACATTGTGCACGTTGATGGCCGGCGCCTAGGCTTTCACAATGGCATCATCAACTACACGATCGGGCAGCGCCGGGGCCTCAAGATCGCCGGGCCCCATCCGCTCTACGTCGTTCGGCTCGATGCGCAGCACAATGAGGTTGTGGTGGGACCACGTGAGTCCTTGCGGACCACGGATCTAATCCTTAATAAGACCAACTGGCTTGGCGATGAGCCATTGCCAGTTGCCGCGACTGATGGGCTTTCTATCTTCGCGCGCATCCGCTCCTCGCAGCCCCCGCAGCCGGCCACCCTATTTGTGGACGGCGACGGGATGATCAGAGTTGTGCTGAGCAACGGCGAAGACGGGGTGGCGACAGGACAAGTCTGCGTGTTTTATGCAGACGGCAATGACCAGGCTCGCATCCTAGGTGGTGGATTTATCGCGCGCACACTCGGTGGCGACAATGGGGGTGCCGGACACGTGAGCGAGACGTTGGGAGAAGCTCAGGGTTGCTGAGCGATGCCTAGAGTAAAAAATAAGAAGACCACGGTCGCGTCGAAATAGGAGCGAATACCCAATGAAATCGATGCAGCGTACCGAGTTCCGGCGGCAGCAGGCGCCGCTGGAGAAATCGCACGGCCGCATTGTCGGCATTGGCCGAATTGACGAGGTTGCGGTTCGGGACGCTTACCGCCGCTGGGCGCCTGTCTACGACTACACGTTCGGCCGCATTGCTGAGCAAGGGCGCCACAGTGCGGTGGAGGTGATCAACAATGCACCCCGAGGACGGGTGCTGGAGGTTGGCGTCGGAACGGGACTGTCGCTCCCCGACTACGCGCGTCATCTGGAAATTGTCGGCATCGATCTTTCGCCAGAGATGCTGGAGAAGGCACGCGAGCGCGTCGATTCAGAAGGGCTTAAAAACGTGACTGGCCTACATGAGATGGATGCGGCCGACCTGAGGTTCCCAAAAAATTCCTTTGATACTGTCGTTGCTATGTTTGTGATGACAGTGGTACCCGACCCTGAGCGCGTGATGCGCGAACTTGCGCGTGTGACCAAGCATGGCGGAGAGGTATTGCTCATCAATCATTTCAGCCAACGCCATGGCATGCGCGGGTGGGTCGAACGGCGCATGGCACCTTTCGCCGAACATATTGGATGGCGTCCGGTCTTTGACCTGTCACGGGTGATGGTGAGCGAAAGCCTTGAGCTCGTTGAGCGCAAGTCGCTAAGTCCGTTTGGCCTATTCACGATGTTGCGCTTCACCAAGAAGCATGATGCATCCCGCCAGGTGCAGGCCGCCGAGTGAGCCCAAGCCTGCGTTCTTGACAGCGTCCGATCGTGCTCCTTATAGACGCCATTCGTGGCGGGATAGCTCAGTTGGTTAGAGCGGCGGAATCATAATCCGTAGGTCCCCGGTTCGAGTCCGGGTCCCG
>CAZURR010000125.1:0-5223 GCA_964622715.1 uncultured Hyphomicrobium sp.
GCCAGCAGCACGCGCTGGGAATTGTGCAGGCCGCCGAGCTTGTCGAGGTTGGCCTTCATGGCATCAGGATAGACGATGAGCTTGTCGATGATCCCCGTAAGACGCGCGAGCGCGAAATCGAGGGTGACGGTGGCATCAGGCCCGATCATGCGCTCTGCGGAGGAATGAGAAATGTCGCGCTCGTGCCAAAGCGCCACGTTTTCGAGCGCGGGCAATGCATAAGCACGCACCAGGCGGGCAAGCCCCGTTACGTTCTCGCTGAGAACAGGGTTGCGCTTGTGTGGCATGGCCGATGAGCCCTTCTGGCCCGTTGAGAAGAACTCTTCAGCCTCCAACACCTCCGTGCGTTGCAGGTGACGGATCTCGGTTGCAAGCCGCTCAACCGAAGAGGCGATAACGGCGAGCGTCGAAAAGTACATGGCGTGGCGGTCGCGGGCGATGACTTGGGTGGAGACGGGCTCAGGCTCCAGCCCCATCTTCTTGGCCACGTAGGCCTCCACGCGCGGATCGATGCTGGCGAAGGTGCCCACGGCGCCCGAAATCGCGCAAGTGGCCACCTCCTTACGCGCCGCAATCATACGCGCTTGGGCCCGTGCGAATTCGGCGTATGCATAGGCGAGCTTGAGGCCAAACGTGGTCGGCTCGGCGTGGATCCCGTGGCTGCGGCCTATGGTGGGCGTCGTCTTGTGCTCAAGGGCGCGTCGCTTGAGTGCGGCAAGGAGTAGCTCGAGATCGGCGATGAGAATGTCGGCGGCGCGCGTAAGCTGCACGCTGAAACAGGTGTCGAGCACGTCTGAGGACGTCATACCCTGATGGACGAAGCGCGCCTCGGGGCCGACGTGCTCGGCAAGGTGCGTGAGGAATGCGATGACATCGTGCTTGGTTTCGCGCTCGATTTCGTCAATGCGGGCCACATCGAATAGGGCCGCGTTGCCCTTCTCCCAAATGACCTTTGCGGCCTGTTTCGGGATAATCCCGATATCGGCGAGCCCGGCTGCGGCATGTGCCTCGATCTCAAACCAGATGCGAAAGCGGTTCTCTGGCGACCAGATCGACGCCATCTCGGGGCGGCTATAGCGGGGGATCATTGCGGCCTCGCAGATCGGGAAGGAGCGTGGGAGCCCTAGCAGAGGGGCAACAAGCCTTCAATCGCAGGGAGTGGAGCGTGGCGCAACAGGCCGCATCAACGGGGTGCCAGTCAAAGATCGTTGTTGAAAAGTCGGCCTGAGATTTCACGCTGAATACGTCTTGCAAGCGGTTCGCTGGGTTATGCTGCGGCGCACACTAAACATTACAGATCTGCGATGCGAGTTGAACCAATTAGCCCAGGTCGGGTCACAATTAGAGGGATGATGCGGCGTGTCCCGCGCGCATCAGCTGCGGACAGAATGTCGCGTAAAGGGGCCTGAGAGGAAAACTGCCCTTGCAAGTACGGTCGCACCAAACAAGGTTAGTTAAGCAATGTGACTGTAACCTTGTGCAGTTAGCGATCAAAGCCCGGATAATACCGGGAGCAGGGCGTGCTAGGAAACAAGAGGGTTGAGGCGCGTGATGGCAAACCAAATGCAGAGCGAGATAGCTGAGCTCAACACTGAGCTTGAGGAAGTTGAGGACCCGCGAGAGTGCTACGCGATGGTCCAAGCGAGAATTCGCCGATACCGGCAAGCGGGTCAGAAGGTACCGGACGATTTGGCTTTAATAGAGCGACGCCTGATGAACGAGTGCATGGCCGCGTCGCAGGGGCGGGACTAGCGCTCACTTCGACCCTTTCCTCCTAGCAGTGATCGTGAAGACATTGCGGCTGGCGCATCCGCTGGCCGCTTCTTTTTGCTTTCTCAATCGATGCTGCGCCACGCGTTCATATTCCACGTGACGACATCGTAAGCGGGCACGTTTGAATCTCCATTCTCGGCAAACGAAATGTGTCCAAGAACCGTTTCGAATGTCCCCTCTTGGAGTGCAGCGCTCACGGCATCGGGCGCGATCGATCCCGCCTTGCGAACAGCCGCGCGCCATGCCTCAATCGCTGCGAGGGTGGTAAGAAACAAGCCGGTCGGCGGCCTCTCATCGGGTTTGACTTTCAGGCTGGTGCCGGCTGCTCCGCGCGCGGGGTCATGCGACAATAGAATACGCGCGCCGGTCGCCGCCGAGCCGGCTGTGTCGGCAAACTGCGCGGGGGCTAACGTATCGCTGCCAATGAATGCCGTGCTAAGCCCCGCTTCGCGCATCTGCCGCAAAAGCAATCCCGCTTCGAGTGGAAATCCGGCGAAGAACAATGCTTCCGTATTGGCCGCTTGCAGTTGCGCGATAAGCTTTGAGTAATCCTTCTGTCCGCCCCGGATTGCCGCGCTCAAGACGTCAGTGAAGCCCGCCTCTTTGAGTGCGGCGTGCGCGTCATTGATGACGCGACACGCAAAACGACTTGCGTCGCGGACCACAGCAATGGGACGCCCTGCAAAATTTCGCGAAAGATACGCAGCAGCGCTTGCGCCCTGACGGTCATTACGGCCCGGGACACGGAAGATTGTCGGTCCGGCGCGTTTCTCCGTAAGCACAGGGTAGCGGGTCATGCTGAGCAAGACGACATTGTTGCTAACATAGACCTTGACACTGGCACTCGCTGCGCTTGCACACGGGTGCCCGATCACGACGGCGACGTCACGTTCTATGAGGGAGTGTGCCGCTAAACTTCCCTGTTCCCCATTGCACCCATCGTCGGTTTCGAAAAGTTTGATGCGCTTTCCGTACACGCCACCTTCCGTATTGATGCGTTCGGCCGCCACTTTGGCTGCGCGGCGGATCTCGGCCCCGGGCCCATCTTTTGGCGAGGCAATGCCGACCAGAATATCGGCGCTCGCCGGTAGCGGCTGGAGGAGTGGAAAAAGCGCAATTAGCCAAGTGCGCAGCAGATGCCACTTGAACGGCGTCTTATGTGCTGCAACGGCTTGGTTAGGACGCGGCAAGCCATTTAAGGGTGCTGGTAACGTCGTGTCCATCTAACGCCAAGCCCAAAGATCTTCTTAACCGAGATGAGCGCACCGTCGAGAGCCGTCGCGCAGGATCAGTCGAGATTACGTCTGGACAGCGGCTCCGATTTTCGCGTTCGCGGCAGCACCGCCTTGCCTACAGGGAGAGCCCTGTCCTAGGCTACCAAGAATCGCCTAACTGGTAGCAGACTTGCCCTTGATTCCGGTTAACGGGGTGTGCACCACGGGGCGGGGAGGGACCATGACACAGGAAATCTTCGTCGTCGCGTATGACGGGACAGACCAGTACGTCGTGGATTTCGCGGTTGATCGCGCCTTGAAAGAGGATGCACAGCTGCTGATCGTGCATGTTCTTGAATGGTCGCCCTACAGCTTTCTAACAACCGAGGAACTGGTGGAGCGGCACAAGACACGCCAGCAAGAATTGACACGCGCCGATGAAGCGATCATGAAGCCGATTCTGGAGAAAGCTCGCCAGGCGGGTGCTACGGCCGAAGGCGAAGTGCGGTACGGTCACGTCGTCGACCTCATCTGCAGCATTGCTAAAGAGAAAAACGCGACCATGATTTTCGTTGGTCGCTCAAGCTCACTCAGCACGCGCGTGTTCGGAAGCGCTGCCTCCGGTTTAGCGCAAAGTGCATCTGTTCCCACCGTTATCGTTCCCTGAAAATTGAAGCTCAAGAGATGCAAGGCATGATCTTCGATCGCAAGACGCAGCCAATAGCTCTGGGCGCGCTGCTGCTTGTTTTCGCCTCGTCGACCAGCACGCGTGCACAAACCATCGATGACCTCATCAATGAGACAGTCGCACCCGTGACGACCCCGTTCGTCAAGTTCATCTTCTCCCCTCTACCGGGCACTGACATCCCTTGGATCGTCCTCTGGCTGATTATCGCCGCGACAATCTTCACTTTTTACTTCGGCTTTATCCAAGTCCGCGCATTCCGGCACGCAATCGACCTCGTTAAGGGCGACTACTCACGGCCGGAGGATGCGGGCGAGGTCAGCCATTTCCAAGCATTGGCAACAGCGCTGTCGGGCACGGTCGGGCTGGGAAATATCGCCGGTGTTGCGGTCGCGGTTTCCATCGGCGGACCGGGTGCCACGTTCTGGATGATCCTTGCAGGCCTAATGGGCATGGCCTCGAAGTTCACCGAGTGCACGCTGGGCGTGAAGTACCGTAACGAATATCCCGACGGGTCAGTGTCCGGCGGACCGATGTACTACTTGTCGAAGGGGCTTGGGGAAAAGGGCTTCGGGCTCATAGGGCGGCTGATGGCGGTCGTGTTTGCGGTGTTTTGCGTGATGGGCGCATTGGGTGGCGGCAACATGTTTCAGGCCAACCAGGTGCACGCTCAAATTGTCAACGTTACAGGCGGATCCGACAGTTTTCTTCACGACAAGGGCTGGATCACGGGCCTCTTTATGGCGAGTGTCGTCTTCCTGGTCATCGTGGGTGGCATACGCTCCATCGCGCGAGTCACAGAGAAGATCGTGCCTTTCATGGCGGTGCTCTATGTGGGAGCAGCGCTTGTAATCCTTGCGATATTTATCGACAAGATACCCTGGGCGCTTGGTCAGATCATTGCCGGAGCTTTCACGGGGCTGGGTATTGCCGGTGGAGTTGTCGGCGCCTTGATTCAGGGCTTCCGGCGTGCAGCCTTCTCCAACGAAGCGGGAATTGGTTCGGCATCTATCGCGCACTCGGCTGTTCGAACCAATGAGCCCATCACGGAAGGCTTCGTTTCGCTTTTAGAACCGTTTATCGACACAGTTGTCATTTGTACGATGACGGCACTGGTCATTGTCATCACGGGCGTGCTGCAGGTCGACCCGCAGACGGGGCTCTATATCTGGAATAGTGAGGCGGGGCGCGTTGCAACAGAAAGCAACTTGACGGGCGTGGCGCTAACGTCTGCAGCTTTTGGCAAAGGGATAAGCTGGTTTCCCTACGTGCTGGCGATCGCGGTCGTCCTGTTCGCTTTTTCGACCATGATCTCATGGTCCTATTACGGCGTGAAAGCATGGACGTATCTCTTTGGTGAGGGCCGGCGCAGGGAGCTGGCCTTTAACACGATGTTTTGCGTGTTTGTCATCATAGGCGCGGCAATGAATCTGGGCGCGGTGATTGATTTTGCCGACGCGGCAATCTTCGCGATGGCTCTCATCAACATCGCCGGGCTTTACGTTCTCATGCCTGTGGTGAAGGAAGAGATGAATTCCTATCTCGATCGCC
>CAZURR010000126.1:0-5193 GCA_964622715.1 uncultured Hyphomicrobium sp.
TCGCTCTGTTCTGGCGGTTGGCAATAAGGTCATCGACGACGGCCGGGTCAGCAAGAGTCGAGATATCGCCCAAATTCGAGAAATCGTCTTCGGCGATCTTGCGAAGAATGCGGCGCATAATCTTGCCAGAGCGCGTCTTGGGCAGGCTCGGCGCATATTGGATCAGATCGGGGGACGCGATAGGGCCGATCTCCTTTCTGACATGAGTTACGAGCTCTTTTTTTAGTCCATCACTCGGTGCCTCGCCGGCGCTGAGCGTGACGTAGCAATAAATGCCCTGGCCCTTGGTGTTATGAGGATAACCAACCACTGCAGCCTCAGCGACCTTAGGGTGCGAAACGAGCGCACTTTCGACCTCGGCGGTCCCCATGCGGTGGCCCGAAACATTAATGACATCATCAACGCGCCCAGTGATCCAGTAGTCGCCGTCTTCGTCGCGCCGACAGCCGTCACCGGTAAAATACGTGCCCTTGTAGGTCGTGAAATACGTTTGCACGAAGCGCTCGTGGTCGCCGAATATAGTGCGGGATTGACCGGGCCAGCTGTCAAGGATGACGAGATTGCCTTGAGCGGGACCTTCTAGAATGGTTCCCTTGTCGTCGACAAGAGCCGGCTGGACGCCGAAGAACGGCCGCGTCGCCGATCCGGGTTTCATCTTCTTCACGCCGGGCAGCGGCGTGATCATGATGCCGCCTGTCTCTGTTTGCCACCAGGTATCGACGATAGGGCAACGGCCCTTCCCGACCACACGGTGATACCATTCCCATGCTTCGGGATTGATCGGTTCACCGACGCTCCCCAAAAGACGCAGTGAGGAACGGTCTGTGCGGTTCACGAAGTCATCGCCGGCGCCCATGAGTGCGCGGACTGCCGTCGGTGCGGTGTAAAAACTGTTAACGCCCCATTTGTCGACGACGTCCCAGAAGCGCGATGGCGTCGGATAATTTGGGACACCTTCGAAAATGAGTGTCGTTGCGCCATTGGCGAGGGGGCCATAAACGATATAGCTATGGCCGGTAACCCAGCCGACGTCGGCGGTGCACCAATAGACGTCGCCATCGTGATAGTCGAACACGTATTTGTGCGTCATCGACGCATAGACGAGATAGCCACCCGTCGTATGGACGACGCCCTTCGGCTTGCCCGTTGAGCCCGAGGTGTAGAGAATGAACAGAGGGTCTTCGGCATTCATCTCGACCGGGGGGCAATCAACACTCACCTTGGCCACTTCCTCGTGCAACCAGAGATCGCGGCCTGTTGTCCAGGGAACCGGCCCGCCCGTGCGCCGTACGACAAGGACTTTTTCACCGCCCTTGCCAACCTTTCCTAAGGCCTCGTCCGCGTTCTTCTTCAACGGCACGGTCTTGCCGCCGCGCACGCCCTCGTCCGCCGTGATGATGAATTTGCTGTCCGAATCCTCGATGCGTCCGGCCAGGCTGTCCGGAGAGAAGCCGCCAAAAACGACCGAATGAATGGCACCGATGCGTGCGCAGGCAAGCATCGCGTAAGCCGCTTCTGGTATCATCGGTAGATAGATCGTGACGCGGTCGCCTTTGTTGACCCCGTGAGCTTTCAAGACATTGGCAAACTTCGACACGCGCACGTGCAGCTGTCGGTACGTGATCCGCACGCCCTCTGTTGGATCGTCTCCTTCCCAGATTATCGCAACTTGGTCGCCGCGAGTCTCCAGGTGGCGATCAATGCAATTGGCCGAGACATTGAGTGTCCCGTCCTCAAACCACTTGATGCAAAACTTCCCGGGTTCGAATGACGTATTTTTCACCCTCGTGAAGGGCTTTATCCAGTCGAGCCGCAGACCGTGTTTACTCCAGAATCCAATAGGATCGTCAATAGAGCGCCGATACATGGCTCGGTATTCGCCATCATCAAGCCAAGGCTGGCGCGCCGGCTCGGCTGGAATTTCGTTAACTGCGACGTTGGTACGGGGGTTCATTTGCTGGCCCTCACTGTGCGCTCATTGAATTCAGTGGCCCGAATTGACGGAGCCCTCGTGACAAGTCGGAGCATCACGCTGACTTGAATTGATAGGGGATGACCACGTGCCAGCTAACGCCGGCACATAGTACATCCCCTCAGTTTCGGATCAGAAGAAACCCATGGCCTTCGGGCTATAGGAGACCAGCATGTTCTTGGTCTGCTGGTAATGGTCGAGCATCATCTTGTGGTTTTCGCGTCCGACGCCAGACTGTTTGTAGCCACCGAAGGCGGCGTGCGCAGGATAGAGATGATAGCAGTTTGTCCACACGCGACCGGCCTGGATGGCACGACCAAACTGATAGGCGCGATTTCCGTTGCGGGTCCACACGCCGGCGCCGAGGCCATAGAGCGTATCGTTGGCAATCTGGAGCGCCTCTTCGTCGTCCTTGAACTTTGTGACAGAGAGAACCGGCCCGAAGATCTCCTCTTGGAACACGCGCATTTTATTGTGGCCCTCGAGGATTGTGGGTTGGACATAGCAACCTTCGGCCAGCTCGCCATCGAGGACAGCGCGTTCGCCACCGGTCAGCACCCGCGCACCCTCGTCCCTGCCAATCTTGATATAGGATAGGATTTTTTCCTGCTGGTCGTTCGACGCCTGGGCGCCGATCATGGTCGTGGGATCGAGCGGGTGGCCCTGCTTGATGTTCTTTGTGCGCTCGACCGCGCGCTCCATAAACTTGTCATAAATCCTCTCGTGGACGAGCGCGCGCGAGGGACAGGTGCACACCTCGCCCTGATTAAGGGCAAACATGGTGAAGCCTTCCAGCGCTTTGTCGAAAAAGTCGTCATCGGCATCGGCAACGTCGGCAAAAAAGATATTAGGCGATTTTCCACCAAGCTCCAGCGTACAGGGGATAATGTTCTCCGCTGCGTACTGCATGATCAGCCGCCCCGTCGTTGTCTCGCCTGTGAATGCGATTTTAGCGATGCGTGGGTTGGAAGCGAGCGGCTTGCCGGCCTCGATGCCGAAGCCGTTGACAACGTTGATGACTCCGGGAGGAAGAATGTCGCCGATCAGGTCCATGAGCACCATGATAGCCATGGGTGTCTGCTCGGCCGGCTTAAGGACCACGCAGTTGCCGGCGGCGAGAGCGGGCGCAAGCTTCCAGACTGCCATCAAGATCGGGAAATTCCACGGGATGATCTGGCCGACGACACCCAGCGGTTCGTGGAAGTGGTAAGCGACCGTCGTCTCGTCGATCTCGGAAATCGACCCTTCTTGTGCACGAATGCAGCTTGCAAAGTAGCGGAAGTGATCTATGGCGAGTGGTATATCGGCCACCGTCGTTTCACGGATCGGCTTGCCGTTATCGAGAGTTTCGACCACGGCTAGTAGCTTGAGATTCTCCTCCATGCGGTCGGCGATTTTGTTCAACAGCGCCGCGCGTTCCGCTGCAGAGGTGCGGGCCCACTTGTCCTTGGCCACGTGTGCGGCATCGAGCGCGAGTTCAATGTCCTCGGCCGATGACCGGGCGACCTCGCACAGGGGCTTACCGGTCACCGGGGTCAGGTTGGTGAAATACTGACCCTTGATCGGCGGTACCCAACTGCCGCCGATAAAGTTGTCGTAGCGGGGACGAATGCGAGTGTGTGCCGAGATCTCGCTTAGAGCTTGCTGGATCATGGATTCCTCCTCAGAATCGCGATTTTGCGCTGGCTGCGCATCCCGTTCCGTTGTCGTCATTCGTTCTTGGATGGTGTCACGCCAAGCCATGCGGGCTCAGGACGCAGTTTGCGCGCGCGGCCAACACGCGTCACCCCACTGGGACCGAACAGCGGGCATGATCTGTCTCAGTTGTGAGACAGTTGGAGACTCTCGTCGTAGTCAGCGTGCCCGTGGGGACTAGCACAAGCGCGCGTATCAGACTTTGCTGCCACTTCAATCTTAGCCCCTAGGCGGGTCCGACGGCTGCCATTGCGGTATTTTTCCTTTCACCCGGGGTGCGCCCAATGCGAACCCCGATGTCGGATCCGCGGCCGGTCACGACTGTTCATGCAGCAGCCATTGAAATGCAGGAGCAAGGTCAATGCGCCTAGATGCGATCGCGGTGGGGGAAGATCCGCCCCATGACATCAACGTGATCATCGAGGTCCCCATCGGGGGTGAACCCATCAAATATGAGATGGATAAGGCCTCAGGAGCACTGGTGGTCGACCGCTTCCTGTATACCCCGATGCGATACCCGGGAAACTACGGGTTCGTGCCTCATACACTTTCAGACGACGGGGATCCAATCGACGTTCTCGTCTGCAATACGCGCGCTATCGTGCCAGGTGCCATAATCAATTGCCGGCCAGTGGGAGTACTCGTTATGGAGGATGAGCACGGCGGCGATGAGAAAGTCATAGCGGTTCCGCACAGCAAGCTGACCATGCGTTACGACAAAATAGCGAATTACTCCGATCTGCCTGCCATATCGATTAAGCAAATGGAGCACTTCTTCTCACACTACAAGGATCTTGAAGCCGGCAAGTGGGCGAAGATTGGTCACTGGGGTGATGCGACAGAGGCCCATCAGCTGATCCGTCAAGCAATTGGCCGTGCCAATTCCAAATCCTAAGTAACTTTCGATGCACGTCGGACGCCGGAACCGATGTCCGCTCTCGGGGGCAGAGGAGCCATTTTTGTTTTGCGATCAAACTGAAACGGTTGAACACGCGCTAAAGGAGAAAATAGACGGCAAGGCCAGTGATAGACGCAGCGAAGAATGCGCTTAGGGCGATTAGTCCGAAGTGGACAATCCCATCTTCCTTGTTGAAGTTCTCAAGGTGCGAGATCATGGCCAATGATGCCTTCAAAGAGGCCCGCCAGAGGAGGACCTGGCGGGCCGATAGTCATGGTTGTTGGCCCAAAAGCTGTGCTCAGATCAGTTAACGTCCTTGTCAGACAAGAATCCGTGCTCAATTAATTCCTTGCGGGTCATGACGCGGTCCTGCAACAGCTTCTCAGCGGTTGCTTTGCGACGCGCTCTCACCTGCTCAGCAAACTTTTCAATTTCCGCAATGGTCGGTAGTGGCAGCTTCATTGTCATCCCCGCGTCTTTCTGCGCCGCGAAGGCGCTCAAAAGAGTCTCAGGTCAAACAGAAGTGACAGGCGAACGCGCTATTTCTCAGCCTGGTTGAGATCATTCGCGGCTTTTGTTGCGATCGCGGTTAGCGTGTCCGTTGTCTCCTGCGCAATCTTGGCGGAAA
>CAZURR010000127.1:0-5176 GCA_964622715.1 uncultured Hyphomicrobium sp.
GCGATGCGATAGATCTGAGGTCAGGCGCGAAAACGCGGAACTCATAATGCGCTTCGTCAAAGTGATGCAAAGAGCTTATTCCAATGCCAGCAGAGGCCGGACGATCATTAACCTGGAGTCTTGGCAATTGCTTTGTTGGTTATCACCCTACAGGCAAAACGCGAGCCGGCTGCGCCAGATGGTTGGGACTTATAGTCGTCCTGACGTTCGTGAACAATAAAATCCGAACTGTCGTCGTCAAACAGCGCGCCAGGTCACGCCGCAAGAACGGCGCGCTCGTGCTTTCCTTCCTCGACCTCCTCAATGATCTTGGCGACGAACGCCTTGAGATCGCCGGGATTGCGGCTCGTAATGATGCCCTGGTCAGTCACGACCGCCTCATCGCGCCAGTCGGCTCCGGCGTTGACCATGTCCGTCTTGATCGATTCATAGGACGTCGCTTTGCGGCCCCTAATGGCGTTCGCTTCTATGAGCAGCCATGGGGCATGGCAGATCGCTGCGATGGGTTTGCCCGAGGCCACGAATGCGCGGATCAAATCCATCGCCTCGGGCGTCGCGCGGAGCGTGTCGGGGTTCATCTGTCCGCCGGGCAACACGAGCGCGTCATAGAAGCTCTCAGTCACCTCACTAAGGTCTCTGTCGACGGGGACCGCGCTGCCCCAGTCCTTGTCCTTCCAACCGCGGATTGACTTCTTGTCCTTGCGGGTAACCGGTGCCACGACATGGACGAGCGCTCCGGCATCCTTAAGTTTTTCGCGTGGCATTTCGAGTTCCGATTGCTCGAAGCCGTCGGTTGCGAGAATGATAATCTTCGCGTTCTTGATCTTGGGCATTACGCAACTCCGGTCATAAAAGAATGAAACACCGCGGGGGCCGCCAGGGTTCCACGCGTCGGCGGCCTCTCACGCGGTTGTTGCACTGCACGTAGACCGACGTGCGGCCGCTGGACTGGATCAGTCATTGAGCTGGTCAAGCGTTCAGGTGCAGTTGGTACGAAGGTCACGTAGTGCCTTCTCATGCTGCTTCAAGGTGCATGGCGAACGGCCAAGTCGTGATCCGCGGCTGAACTCCCCTTCGACCACCCGCATGTCCGCTTTCGGGGGTAAAGCTGACATCCGTGATGTCCGTTCCAATGTCCGCTAATGACCGATACTGTTGATAAAGTCGATCAGTGGCTCGTCAATGTCGACCATGTTGTCGACCGATAGAATCCAGCTCCACTATCGAAGCATTTGAGGAACTACATTTCCGCGAGGCTTGGTATTTTGAATCCAGATTTCGCACGTCTCCTGATGACTGCCGCTGAATATCCCCTCCAGGACTTTATCAACACTATCGACCCAAAGCGGACATTCCGGCGAGCAGTAGTCAATCGACTTACAGCTGCTGCTTCGCTCGAAGGTCACCCCGGCTAGGGGGTCGTTGTATAACGCGTCCCTGGATTGAACGTCGCCTCATTGATCAGATCATCGACGGGGCTGCCGCTTCGGTCGTAGACCGGTTTTCCGCCCAGCACGGTCAGATCGACCTTTGTCTTCCAAAGATCCTCAATGGGAACCTCAAGAATATTTCGGTCAAGCACAATGAAATCGGCGAGCTTGCCGACCTCGATGGAACCCACTTTGTTCTCCCAACCGCGGCCCAGGCAGTGTGCACCACCAAGTGTGAAACCATGGATCGCTTTCTCCAGACTGATTGCTTCACCGGGGTTAAGTTTGCGCGAAGTCGGGTCCTCCGGATTTGTTCGGGTTACCCACGCCTGCATCTGATGAAAACCGTTCGGGTCGGGAATAAGGGCGGACGGCCAGTCGCTACCGAAACCGATCGGTATGCCCGCATTTGATGCTTTGTTGCTCTGGAAAGACTCGAACGCCGACTTGGCATTGAAGAAGGTCTGGTATCGCTTGCCGACCGGTGGTGCCATGCTGCCTTCGATCTCCGGGGCGGGATAGGCGAGCGCAGGTGAAAAATCCATGCAAAGCCCCTCAATGCCGGCAAGCGTCTCGAAGTCTTCTGGCCGGGTCATCCAGGCATGCGAGAAATGCAACAGTGGACCGTTTGGCCCGATCTGGTCGCGAACGCCCTTGAACAGCTTGGCTAGTTCGCGGCTGCCGCCGTCTCCTATTACGTGGATAATTACTCCCACGCCTTGCCGGTTGAATTCGAGGACTTCTGCCTCGAACTGCTCCACCGGCAGGTTGGTCTGCCCTTTGAATCCTGGCCGGCCTTCGTAATCCTCCAGGAGAAAAGCGGTGTAGCTGTCCGGCCCCCCATCGAAGAACATTTTCACCGCCGACGGCTTTACCATGTCGGTTTCGAACGACTTCCAGTTGGCGATATTCTTAAGCTGTTCCTCAACGGGGACCGGCATGTAATGACTGCGCCAGTCCCAGGATGGGAAAAGCCGGATCGTCAAATCACCGCGCTTGTCCAGGATATTTGCAGCCTTGATGACGGTCGGGTCGCCCTCAGCCGGCTTGAGAGATGTGAAACCGAACGAATTGTGCTCGGCAAAGATTCGCGCCTGCGCGTCGGCGATCGGTCCGGGATCGAGGAGTGGCAAGGCCTGAACGACTGCGCCCATGGCGAACTCGCGCACGGTCCCGCTTGGCTCACCCGTTGTGGGGTCAGTATCGAAGAGGAAGGTATCGGTCTGCTTTGTGTCCTTGGTGATGCCGGCCAATTCGAGCGCCTTTGAATTTACCCAGGCCGAGTGTCCGGTCTGGCTAATGAGATAGGCGGGACGATCCGGCACGATCGCATCCAGAAGCTCCTTGCGCGGGCTATCGTTCTCGAAGACACCTAGGTTCCAGCTACCACCTCGGACGACGGGCAAATCAGGGTTAGCTTCGGCGAAGGCTTTGACCTGTGCCAGCATGGCATCAACATTCGTCGGGTCCTTAAAGGCCACATTCGACCAATCGATGCCGGTGGTCAGGGGATGGGTGTGCACGTCAATCAGGCCCGGCATAACAAAGGCACCGCCTAGATCTACCACCTTAGTTGTTGCCCCCTTTACCGCTTCGACATCCTTGTTCGAGCCAACGACCAGGAACTTCCCGTCTTTGATAGCCACAGCCTCGACCCAGGGCTGCTTCTCGTCGACGGTGTAGATCTTGCCATTGGTGTAGACGGTGTCGGCGGGCTGTGCTTTGGCCTTAGTTTCGACCGCCGTGGATTGTTCCTCGGAACACGAAGCCACCAGTGTGCCCATGAGAATGAGCATTGGGAGTGAGGATACGAACGCTCTCTTCATTTTTGTTTGCCTCCGAAACGCAGAGCCGGACGCTCGCCACCATGATTAGCGACGTGACCATCGACGCAAGAGTTGGCGGGTGCGTACGCATGACAGCGAGGTGTGCGCAGATCAACAGTATGTCACGCCAGAAGAGACCGCTATTGGCCTTTGGTGGGCACAAACGTATCGCTCAAAGTATGTCCACCTATGGTGCTTTACGGACGAGAGCGGGGCCCTGTAATGAGCTGCTGGGAACCATGCATAATCGTGCCTAGTCGAACGTCCTCTTTCATGTCTGCTGGTGGCAATGAACCGGTCGGTGCAAACAGAAATATTTGCGGGCCGGCTACTAGTAGAGGGCTCTCGCCCGCAGCGTGAAGACGCCTTCCCTGTTGGTGTCGGGGTTCTTGGAGGGGTTCATGACCAGCATGGCGGCAGGCGTCACCTGAATAAAGGGCGTCAACTGCAGCCGATAGAAGGTCTCGGCAACATACTCGTTGTTCGTATTGGGTGCGGTTGGGTCTACCCAGCCAAACCCGAGACCAAGCCAATCTTCATTGTGACCGAAGGGCTTGGTCCACACGACGCCAGCGGAGGCAAACTGGCCAATGTCGCCCTTGCGCTGAAAGGCCCTGCTGTATTTGGCGAAGACGCCGAGATCACCGAAATCCTGATCGACCTGGATTGAAAGACCTTGTGAGGCTCTCTGGAACGAGTCGGTGCCCGGCTGGCCCGTCGAATCGACCTTGTAGTAGGTGAATTTGTAAAGCCCATCGCCGACGGGCTTGAACGGGCTCTCCAATCTAAGCGCACCGGCATACGCGAGCCGTCCCTTGTCAAAAACGCGGCTGAAATTGAGATTGCCGTCACCAGACGCGTCCGCAACACCTGTTTCGAGGATCACACCCTCGGCTAGCTTCACGTCGGCTGCCACCATGGGGCCCTGACTTGGCAACGTGCGTGTCGGGTTGCTCGACAAGGGTGTCGAGAAAAAACTCTGGGTGTCATCGCAGGCATATCGACAGCCATTGTCGATGTTGCTGATTTCGTCGTGTCCGACAAACAGGGTCAGAAACTCACCGGGCAACTCATGACGCCACAAAAGACCTTTGATGATCTCCGTGTTGGCTGGTGAGTCAGACGTGAAGTAGTTGACGCCTAAAGACTTCGAAAAGTCGACACCGCTCGTCTTGTTTAATTGACTGAGGTGAAGATTGCTGAAGATGAAATAGCCCGTACCGATGCGCGTCTTGTTCAGGAGCCGCCATATGAAAATGGTATTGTACTGTTCGTTGGCGGTGAAGTCCTGACTGCCGCCCTGCGATCCCTGCTGCATCATGACCGTGGGCGTGTACAAATAAGCGATGCCGTAATTGGTCCAAAGGCGCTTATTGAATTCGACATAAGCGTCCAAGAACCGCTGCGAAAGCGTGAAGCGGCCGCGCGGCGGCCAATCAAGCGCTTCGAACTCCGCCTCAGCGTCCGACTTATCGATGGCCTCCTCAAAAAGTTGGTCCGTGGTGGGGCCGCCCTGGGCGGAGGCGGCCGAGGCGTTGGATTGTGCGTAAGCGCTCTCGATGCCGCCGCCCAATATGACGAGCAGCACCGCAAGCAGTGTTTGCAAACCTGACCGGCGAAAGACCTGCATGAGCGTCGTTGGCGTCCCGTCGGGCAAGGCGAAGTTACCCCTCCTCAGCAGTTGCATTGAAAATACTCAATATGGCAATCCGATAAGGCCGCCGAGCTGCGCAAACCGCGACGTCTCCTTGCCGAATGTCGCCACAGCGCAACGCTGACCAGTCCGCAAGCGCGTGTTCCGGGTCCAATGGTTGTTCGGTTGCGCTTCGCAAGCTGGATTTTGGTCCATCCGCTCGATGCGCCCAATGTCCGCTATTGATGCTGTGGACGGCTCCTCCACCGGGCGCGCAAGCGCCTTGG
>CAZURR010000128.1:0-5156 GCA_964622715.1 uncultured Hyphomicrobium sp.
GCGAGAATGTCTTCCCTGAGCTAATCCAAGAGGAATGCTCGCCAGAGATGCTAGCCGGAGAGATGGAGCTTCTACTCAAAAACACACCGCAACGTGCAAAGCAGCTTGCGGCGCTTGAGAAAATTGCCCAAAGGCTGGCGGTCGCGCATAGCACGCCGAGCGATGCCGCCGCTGACGTCGTCTTGCATTATGCCAAACATGGGCGCCGAGAGGCCGAGTGATGCGGGACAAAGGCTCAATCCGCGTCGCATAGCCTAAACGCGTTCATTCATTGGGACGAACTGGCGTTCAGTTGGACCCATATAGAGCTGACGTGGCCGGCCGATGCGCTGCTCGGGGTCCTCGATCATCTCTTTCCACTGGGCAATCCAACCCACTGTGCGCGCTACGGCAAACAGCACGGTGAACATTGATACGGGGAAGCCCATGGCGCGCAGCGTGATGCCCGAATAGAAATCGATGTTGGGATAAAGCTTCTTTTCGATGAAATAATCGTCCTGCAACGCGATGCGCTCCAACTCCATGGCGACCTCGAGCAGCGGCTCGTCGCGCGTACCGATCGCATCAAGCACTTCGTGACAGGTCTTCTGCATGACCTTGGCGCGCGGATCATAGTTTTTGTAGACGCGGTGCCCAAATCCCATCAGCCGGAAGCCGGAATTCTTGTCCTTGGCCTTGTCGATGTATTCGGGAATGCGGTCAACGGTGCCGATCTCAGCCAGCATATTGAGCGCAGCCTCGTTTGCGCCACCGTGCGCCGGCCCCCACAGGCATGCAACTCCCGCCGCGATACAGGCAAATGGATTGGCGCCGGACGAGCCGGCGAGCCGTACCGTCGAAGTCGATGCATTTTGCTCGTGGTCGGCGTGCAGAATGAAGATGCGATCAAGCGCCTTCGTTAACACTGGATTTCCGAGATAGGGCTCGCAAGGAATTGCGAAGCACATCTGCAGAAAGTTAGACGTGTAGTCGAGATCGTTGCGCGGGTAGATGAAGGGCTGACCCAACGCGTACTTGTAAGTCATTGCCGCAATCGTCGGCATTTTGGCAATCATGCGATGACTTGCGATCGCGCGCTGCACGGGGTCATTGATATCGGTTGAGTCGTGATAGAACGCGGAGAGTGCGCCCACCACGCCGACCATGATGGACATGGGATGGGCATCACGGCGGAACCCTGTAAAGAACCGGGTCATTTGCTCGTGCAGCATCGTATGGCGCGAGATCGTGCGGCTGAATTCGTCGAAGGTATCCTTCGTTGCCAATTCGCCATAGAGCAGCAGGTGACAGACTTCGAGGAAGTTGGAGTGCTCCGCCAGCTGATCGATGGGGTAGCCGCGGTAGAGCAGGACGCCGTCATCGCCATCGATGTAGGTGATGCGCGAGACGCAGTTTGCCGTCGATGTGAATCCGGGATCGTAAGTGAAGCACTCTGTATCGCGATAAAGGTGGGAGACGTCGACCACGTTGGGGCCGAGCGTTCCGGCGCGCACAGGCAACTGCGTCGTCTTGCCATTGAGTACGAGATCGGCATCGGTCTCCGGACCGGGCGCGTCGTTGGGCCGATCATGGACATTCATGGCGCGTCTCCCTGCGAAAACTGACAATGGATCTGCATGCGCTCCGCGGTACCCCGCGAGTACTCCGGTACACTAGTTCCTTTGAGTGAGCGTTTTCCAGTTCTGGCGCTGGAAATGGGGTCAGCCAGCAAGATTGATGATCCCGCCCCCTTCTACACGATTTTCCCGCAGCGCAACATAGCAGCAAGTGCCAGTGCAGGCCCAGCGAGCGCCAGCGCCGATTAAAACAGCCTTTGAGCGTATACTTTTATCCTGCTTGATCTCGGATTCGCGAAAGCGCTTCGTCGCGTCCGAGCACCGCCATGACGTCGAATACGGGCGGGGAGACCGAGTGTCCCGTCAAAGCGGCGCGTAATGGTTGGGCCACCTTACCGAGCTTGGCGCCTTCGGTTTCCGCAAAGGCGCGCACCGCGTCTTCTAAGCGCTTAGCCTCCCAACTGGTAATTGCCTCAAGTTTAGGCAATATCGCCGACAGCTTCTGACGTGCGTCGGCGTCCAGCAGCTTGGCGGCCTTGTCGTCCAATACGATGGGGCGCTCTGCAAAGAGATAACCGGCTCCCTCAAACAACTGCTTGAGCGTCTTCGCTCGCTCTCTGAGGCTGGGGATAGCTGCCATGAGCTTGGCACGTGTATTTGCATCGAGCCGCTGCAAGATCTCAGCGCCGTTCTCCACATACGGCAGGATATCTTCCATTCGCTGCATGAGCTCAAGGTCGTCAGCCGATCGGATATAGTGGCCGTTCAGGTCCTCCAGTTTGGCGAAATCGAAACGCGCCGGCGAGCGGCCGATTGCGTCGAGATCGAACCAGTCGATCATTTGTCCGGTCGAAATAATCTCGTCATCGCCGTGGCTCCACCCGAGCCTGACGAGGTAATTGCGCAATGCGGCGGGCAAGTACCCCATTTCTCGATATGCCTCGACGCCGAGCGCGCCATGTCGTTTTGACAGCTTTGCGCCGTCGGGACCATGGATGAGCGGGACATGCGCGAACACCGGCACATCCCAGACCATCGCCTTATAGATCTGCAGCTGGCGCGCCGCGTTTGTCAGATGGTCGACGCCGCGGATGATGTGGGTAACTCCCATGTCGTGATCGTCGACGACCACGGCGAGATGGTAAGTCGGGTTTCCATCGCTTCTCACGATGATGAAATCGTCGAGATCCTTGTTGGGAAACACGACCCGTCCTTGCACCTTGTCGTCGATGATAGTCTCGCCCTCGACGGGCGTCTTCAGGCGGATCGCAAACGGCGCGTCGGCAGGCGCCTCCCTCGGATCGCGGTCACGCCATGGGCTGCGGATCGCCAGCGGACGCTTTTCCGCCTCCGCTGTCATGCGCATTTCATCGAGTTCGCCACGCGTGAGATAGCAGCGATAGGCGTGGCCGTTCTTGAGCAGCTCCTCGGCGACGGCACGGTGGCGATGTGCTTGCGCGTACTGCGAGACGGGCTCACCTTGCCAATCGAGTCCCAGCCACTTCAGCCCGTCGATGATGGCAGCCACGGCTTCCTCATTGTTGCGCGCGCGGTCCGTATCCTCAATGCGCAATAAAAAGCTGCCCCCGCGTCCTTTGGCATAGAGCCAGTTGAACAGGGCTGTGCGTGCGCCGCCAATGTGCAAATAACCGGTTGGCGAAGGGGCGAAGCGCACGATCGGCGCGCTGGCGCTGCGTGTCTTGTCAGACATCTGATGATCGATTGCCGTTGGGATGCGGGAAACGTGCCAGCCGTGTAGCATAAGGTTGCCGGATCGGTAAGGGGCTTCGCTTGGGCGGGGGCAACGGCGATGAGCCTGCTTGAGGGCGAGGCACACCGGGGCGAGAGTGTTGTCGCGTCGCTGTTGGCCCGCTTGGTGGCGGAGCAGGAGCGCTGCTTCTTCTGGGTTCCGGTGCTTTTGAATATCGGCATTGGATTCTATTTCTGGTTGCCCCATGAGCCCACACTATTGGCAGCACTTGCGCCGTTCGTGATTGCCGTTGCTGTGAAGGCGGCCTCGCCTCGTAGCGCGCTCATGACGCTCGTGACGGGTGCACTCCTGGCAGTGACGCTCGGATTTTTGCTCGCAAAGCTGCGTGTGGAATGGGTGCGGGCTCAGGTACTTTCTAGCCAGATCACCACTGACCTGCGCGGCTTTGTAGAGCGTGTCGAGCCGCGCGCCAGGCGCGGGCATCGTGTCACGCTGCGTGTGATCGCACTTGGCGATGAGAGGCGGGAGGCGCACCCATATCGAGTGCGCTTCACGACGAATAGGCAGGTTGCCGGTCTCGCACCCGGCAATGCCATACGTTTGCGTGGCACACTGATGCCGCCGCCGGCACCCGCACTACCAGGCGGCTTCGATTTTGCGCGTCAGGCGTGGTTCGACGGGCTCGGAGCGGTCGGATATGCGCTCTCTGCGCCCGAGCCGGACGCAGAGGCAGGACCCACACCGGTCGATTTGCAGCTGTGGGCAGCCGTAGAAAAGGTGCGCCAGGCGATTGGCAGGCGCATCACGGCAGCGCTGCCAGGCCAACCCGGAGCTATCGCCAATGCGCTCATTACAGGGGAACGCGGCGGCATTTCAGAGGAGACCAACACGGCATTTCGCAGTTCAGGGCTGTTCCATGTACTGTCAATCTCAGGTCTGCACATGGTGATCATGGCCGGTTCGGTGTTCTTTCTTGTGAGACTTTGTCTCGCAGCCGTTCCCAATCTAGCGCTGCGCTATCCGATCAAGAAATGGGCTGCTATCGCAGCAACACTTGCCGCCTTCGCCTACCTGCTGATTTCAGGGGCGTCATTCGCCACGGTGCGCCCAGTAGTCATGATCTCGATCATGTTCCTCGCTGTGGTGCTCGACCGTCCCGCGCTCGCGCTGCGAAACGTGGTGCTGGCCGCGCTTGTGATCCTTATCCTCTTCCCCGAAAGCCTATTCAATATCGGATTCCAGATGTCGTTTGCGGCCGTTGTTGGCCTTGTTGCCTTCTATGAGACGTTGCACCAATGCGGAGAGCGGGAATTGGGTGCGCGCGGACCGTATGCGCGGCCTGCGATGTTCTTCGTGGGCATCGTGCTGTCGACGCTTGTGGCGAGCGCTGCCGTGGCGCCCTTCGCCGCATACCATTTCCACCAGAGCCAGCAATACGCCGTGCTCGCCAACCTCGTAGAGATTCCGATATGCAACTTGGTCGTCATGCCGGCAGCGCTGGCCACATTACTCTTGATGCCGCTCGGTCTTGAGGCGTTACCGCTATGGATCATGGGACTCGGCATCGAGTGCATGACATGGGTCGCAGAGCGCGTTGGGAGCTTGCCCGGCGCGGTTGGGCGCATTCCCGCCATGCCGACGCTTGCGTTGTTGTTGATGGTGGCTGGGGGTCTTTGGTTGGCGCTGTGGCAGACGCGTTGGCGACTGCTGGGTGCGGGGCTGATTGCAGCCGGAATCGGACTCGCCCCCACTTTGCAGCGGCCTGACGTGTTGATCGCCCGCGATGGAGCGCTGGTCGCCGCGCGCAGTGATGATCGACAGCTCTCAGCCGTGGGATCACGACGTCCGTCGTTTGAGCTCATTCGCTGGCTGGAGCACGACGGTGACAC
>CAZURR010000129.1:0-5118 GCA_964622715.1 uncultured Hyphomicrobium sp.
TCGCCGGTATGGGCGCCGCCGCTATCGGTAAAAGGATTGTCGCAGCGCTCGACAGCGCTCAGAACGGCACTTGATCATCTATCGCCAAGTCCTTCATTGAGCGTGGCCCGTCTTTCAGCGTGAAGGCCAAGAAGAGACCAACCAATGCCGAGTTGGTAGGTACGCTATCGATGAACGCAATGTCTGCGTAGCGCCAGAATGATCGAGGGCTTCCTGCTTCGGCCAGTAGAGCCGCATGATCATGTAAATCGGTCCGTTGGGAGCGGGCAGCCAGTTCGACTCCTTGTCCTTGCCCGGTGAGTCCTTCTGAATCTAGATCGTCAGCGAGCCGTCCGAGTTCTTCTTGCGGTCCGGCAGCATCGGCGAGTTGATCAAATACCGATGGATCGGGTTTTCGATCAGAAGCCCGGTCTGTCCGTCATACATGGTCACCGACCAAAAAGCGTTGGCGGGTGGATACCGACCCGCCGGAAACGTGAGCGTGTAATTGTGCTTGCTCCCGTCGAGCTTCTGGCCCGTGTTATCGGCCGTGGCTAGCGGGTACATCGATTCGACCTCATCGTTGCCGTAGATGCCCGCGCCGACGTCGGCGCGCGAGGCACAGCCGATCACCTCGCCGCCTGCAACTGCGACGTTTCGAAGATCGACGAGCGTTGAAATGTCGCAATGGGATTTGACTGCGATCAAGTCACGCAAGGCGATCCGTCCCAATGTTCCTGCCTGCTTGCGGTCAGCGACGTTTGGCCAGCGCCGCCGATTGCGGCCAAGCATCCCCCTGCCTTTATAAGGGCAAAGAATCGCTGAAGATCCGTCCCCTACCAAGTTCAATTGTGCTTTCGAGGTCCCCTGATGACGTGCAATGTCTCTGTTTGCCTAGCTCTGTCTATCCTTTTTTCAACGTCAACTTCTCAAGTGGGCTTGGCTCAGGACGGAGCGCTCGCAAATACGCTGTGGCGCACGCAAAAAGAAAGCGGTTGGAAAACTGCGGCGACCTGTAAAAAGTCGCCCACATCCATCGTTGCATTCACGGAATGCACAGGTGAGTACACGGGGATCTGCGGAAACGTGCGTGCGCTCAACCCCAATGACAGCCAGCTCCAAGTCGCTGACCTCTCGAAACTGACTGACAGCCTCAATTCATACCCGAAACTGCGCGCCAGAAAGGTTATTGGCATCAAGATTTTCGCGAATTTGAAGGCACGCGGTGATCTGCTGGTTGGCGATGGATACTCACCGTGTCGCGGGCAACACGGAAAGATCTGCATGCGCAGAATCGGCAAACGCCAACTCGAGCAATGGGCCTGTCTTCCCGGCGTGGGCTGCGACGCAGAGCCGGGCCTTTTTTGCACGCCGAAGTATGTCTGGACGCGGGTCGATGGCATTCCGGAAGGATGGGTCGGAAAATAGCCGAGAGACTCGTGTGGCTCGGACGCCTGTCGGCCGACAGCCGTTACAGCGAGCGTCTACCTGCAATCAATTTGCGAGATCCCCGAAACTCTTACTTAACTGTTTGCCGACGGATCACCTACTTGGGCAGCCGCGAATGTATCAAATGTGGCATGAGTGCGTTCGAAATCTTCTGAGATGAGCCGACCCTTGACAGTTTTGGGCAAAGCTCACTCCGCAGAATGTCGACCCAAGAAGCGGAAATTTTTTGAATGACAGACACTGACCCCACCCCCAGTGTGGTCGTTGCCGTTATGGGAGCAGTAGCGCCGATTTGTCAGACCGTGGCCGATTTCTGGAACAGCCTGAAACAGGGCCGATCTGGGATCGGACCGGTCGAAGGTCTGGAACTCAACAATTTCAAGACGCAGATCGCGGGCCAGATCAAGGATTTCGATCACAGAGTACGCCTCAAACATTGGCAGCGCGACAAGACGATCTTGTTCTCGGCCGCATTTCCTGGTTGGCTGCAGCGGCCGCCGATGAGGCGATCAAGCACTAGGGCCTTGTGACACCCTTTGAGAGGGCACATCGCGTGGCCTGCATTGTTGGCTCCGGGGCTGGTGGTCAGGTTACGGGTGAAACCGCGGCGCGCAATTTCTTTCGCCATCGTTGTTCTCCTCCACTTTCAATCTACGGAGATAGTCCTCCAGCCGGTCCGTGCGCCTTTCCCAGAGGGCGCGTTAGTCCGCTATCCATTGTCTCAGCCGTAGTTAGGGGCTTGGCTTCACTTGCGCATGTGCGGGCGCGGCCGACCATCTTCGACCTGACAAGTCCACTCCCGTAGTACCGTCGCCGCTAACACAATGAAGATCCACGTTGAATTGGGACATGAGTGCGGCATCTCGTACAAAGATATGTAACGTCACGAAGACCGGCAGCAGACCTCGACTCTGAAAAGATTTGCGGCACGTCCACCAACTGATGCATACCGGACGGGACGTGTATGAGGGGGCAAAGTACGTGTTAGAAATTTCAGCTATTGGTATGAGGCTCGCGCCGGCGCGTTGGAGTGCGCGGACCATTTTCTTGGTTGTGTTGTTCTGCTTTACGGTCGTGCGGCTCGTGATTTCCGGGTTGCTCGAACTCCACTTCGACGAAGCTTATTATTGGCATTGGTCCAAGTACCCGCAGCTGTCCTACTACGACCATCCGCCAATGGTTGCGTGGCTCATAATGGCTGGCACATCCATCGTCGGTGACAACGAGCTTGGTATCCGGCTTTTCGGTCAACTCTGCGTCGCGCTTTCCTCTTGGTTTATCTTCGATGCCGCCGACCGCACATTTGGTAGCCGCGCCGCGCTGTTCTCTGGTGTTGCAATACAGGCTACTCTTCTTGTTGGCGCGGGCAGCATTATAATGGCGCCCGACACGCCGCTCTTGTTGTTCACAACAGCATTGCTTTGGGCGCTTCTGCGCTTTTGTCAGGAACAGGGCCCGCTCTGGTGGCTCATCGCAGGCGCCATGGCTGGCGGAGCACTGCTCAGCAAATATACTGCCGTACTCGCGATAGCCGCCGTGGGATTATGGTTGTTTGCAACTCCACGTGTGCGTTCTTGGCTCTTAAAGCCCTGGCCTTGGGCTGCTCTCGCCGTTAGCGCTCTTATTTTTTCGCCTGTACTCATTTGGAACGTAGAAAACGGCTGGCTCTCCTTTACAAAGCAAGGTGGACGGTTGGGCCGCTCTTCTGGTATTCGTCCCGAGCTGATTCTTGAGTACATCGGCGGGCAGCTTGGCGTCGTCACGCCGATTCTGTTCGGTCTCCTGCTGTTTGGCGTATTCCGAATGACTCAATCGGCGCTTCGCGATCGCGATCCGATCTCAACTTTGTTGGTCATGATGTTCTTGGTCCCTGCGGTCTTCTTCCTCGTCGTGTCGCCGTTCGTACGCGTTCAGGCCAATTGGCCCGCATTCATGTGGCCCGCCGCCGTTATTGCGACAGGGGCTGTCATTTCTCAGCCGAAGGCGTGGCCGTCTCTAAGGCCTGCAGTATTTTGGTCGATATCAACCGGCGGTGCCATTGTGGTGTTGGTTTGGATGTATGCATTGGGCCCATACAGCGTGTGTTTCAAACGCGATCCAATCGCGCAATTGCACGGTAAGCGTTCGATTACGGCGAGAGCTGCAGAAATCGCGCGAAGCCAGAACATCACACAGATTCTATCGCCCGAATACGCGACGGCGAGTTGGCTAAGGTTCTATGCTCCCGATGACGTACGCGTTGCCCAATTAAATGCGACGCCCCGATATATTGGATTCGACGATGTTAAAGCTGACCCCAACGAACGCGCTGTGATCGTTTCCAAATATCCCACGATTCCCCAGCGCGTTTCCCGAATCTTCTCGTTCGCGACCACTCCAATCGAGATGTGGCAGGAATACAAGGGATGTGCTCATCGCAAATACTTCGTTTTCGTCTCCAATTGAGGGGCTGAGATGGAACCCCTATCCAGACCGCGCACGCAAAAATCTCACCATGTGGAGAGCCTTGCCACCGGGGTACCGGAGCTTTCAATAGTCGTTCCGACATTTAACGAGAGCGGAAACGTCGTGCCGTTTGTCAAGAACATCGGACGCATACTTGAAGATCAAGATTGGGAGATCATATTCGTCGACGACGATAGTCCAGATGGCACCTATGACGTTGCGAAAAACCTCGCTCGCACAGACACGCGCATACGCTGCATTCGGCGCATCGGACGACGAGGACTATCGACCGCAGTGATTGAAGGGATTCTATCATCGTCATCAAAGTACGTGGCGGTGATGGACGGCGACCTTCAGCATGATGAATCGCTGTTACCTGACATGTTGCGCGAGCTCGAAAGCGATCGCGCCGATGTTGTGATTGCGAGTCGATACATCGGGGATGGGCATGCGCAAGGGCTCGATGGGCGCCGGCGCCACGCGAAGAGCAGGCTCGGAAACTGGCTGGCGCGTCAGTTATTGAAGGTTACGATCACGGACCCAATGAGCGGCTTTTTCATGATGCCGCGTGTTGTGTTCGAGAACAATGTTCGATCGCTTTCGGGGGAAGGGTTCAAAGTTTTGCTCGACTTCCTGACTTCTACGAACCAGTCATTGCGTGTCATCGAACTGCCGATCGCATTTCGTGAGCGTCACAGTGGTGAGAGCAAGTTGGAAACGTCCGTAGAAATTGCTTTTGCTAAAATGTTGCTCGACAAGACGATCGGCCGATTTATACCAACTCGTTTTCTCATGTTTATGCTTGTCGGCGGCTCTGGCGTTTTTATCCACTTGGCCGTGTTAAAACTTGCGATCTCATCGGGTGGCCCTTTCGCACTTTCACAGGGTCTTGCTGCCGTGTCTGCAATGACGTCGAATTTTCTGCTCAACAATGCCATAACCTATGCCGATCGTCGCTTGCGCGGTTGGTCCCTCGTGAGAGGTATGTTGTCATTCTTCGCAATTTGCTCAGTTGGCCTACTTGGAAATGTAGGTGTTGCAAATGCTCTGTTCTCACAACAAACGTCCTGGTGGCTGTCTGGCCTCGTTGGAGCCGTTGTCGGCGCCGTGTGGAACTACTCGGCATCAGCTGTCTACACGTGGCGAGCCAACTGAGGCCTGCTTGGTACCTGTAAGTGAGGCCGCCAGTTGTTGTCCTTCCCCCCTAAAACTGGGCCACTATGTTTGCTGCCGGTGAGAGGAGTT
>CAZURR010000130.1:0-5051 GCA_964622715.1 uncultured Hyphomicrobium sp.
GCGTGCGCAACGGACGCGCAGGCTATGAGCGTCAAGGAGGTGAACCAAGTTGCCGCGACTTCTCCCCGCCCGCAAAGTCGCGCTAACAAGGTGGCGGTGGCGGGGTTAGGAGAATGAAATAGATGGAACCGGGAACTCGAGTGACAAGGACGGCCATCAGGCTGATTGTCGGTGCCGTGCTGGGCTTTGCCATGAACCTTGGGGCGGGCGCACAGGGGTCGAGCGCTCCACCGGTTACTCGTCCTGATGGCTCGAAGTCCCAGGAGGGCGCAAGGAACCAGGATGGCAAGTGGGTGCTGCCGGACGGCACGCCGACGTATCACATCAACGCCGACAAAACTGTCGACTGGTATTCCTACTCGGGTTTCCGCCGCTATCATGATGCTGGCGGTTGCATGCAGTGTCACGGTCCCGATGGCGAGGGTTCGACCTACGGAACGCCTCTTAGCAAGTCACTCAAGGCCATGCCTTACAATGATTTCGTAGAAGTCGTCACCAGCGGTCGCGTGAACGAAGGGAGCGTGATGCCTCCCTTCGACGGCAACAAGAATGTAATGTGTTACATTGACGACATCTACATTTACTTAAAGGCGCGCTCGGAAGGTGTGCTCCCACGCGGTCGTCCGTCAGGCCGCGCTGGCAAACCACAGGCTGCCAAAGACAACGACGCGGCATGCCTTGGTCGCTAAGCGTCTGATGGCTTGAGTTTTGGCGAATCGTTGTAGCCCGTCAGCACATGTTGGATAGATTGGGCTGATTGCGTAAGAGAGAGTTTGCGGTTCATCGTAGCCCCGAGGAGGGAACACGATGAGACAGAGAGACGAACGGGCGCCGGAGAGCGCCGAGAAGACCATCTGCAGAGCCACTGGCGTCACTTTTCCGCCGAGGAGAAGGACTGCATCGGCAACGGGTCTGGCCGATTGCGCAAGAACGGTCGAGAGCCTGTTGAAGACTAAGGAGACCTCGCGGGAGTTGGGTGTGGATCTGCAAGGTGCCTATCTGCTACCACCTTCCAATTTCAAAAGCAGGAAAAACACATGTTTTTAATAGCCGGCAAAACCATGCTTGTAACTGGCGGCAACAAGGGTATGGGCAAACTGTTCTGCGAACACGGCGTTGCAGAGGGTGCCAAGATCATTATCTGGGCTACCAACGAGCAGACAATGAAGGAGACCGCTGGGGAGTTAACCCGTCGCGGCGGCGAGGTGTACACTTACAAGGTGGACGTATCTGACCGCAGCGCCATCGAGAAGGCTGCACAGAATGTCCTCGAAGAACACGGCACGGTCGATATTCTCATCAACAACGCAGGCATCGTCGTTGCTTCCTATTTCTGGGAGCACACCAATGACCAGATCGAGAAAACCATGCGCATCAACAGCGAAGCATTGATGTATATCTGCCGGGCGTTCCTGCCCGGCATGATGGAAAAGCGTGAGGGCCGCATCGTGAACATGGCATCCGCCGCGGGGCTAATCTCCAACCCGAAGATGTCCGTGTACTGCGCGAGCAAGTGGGCGGTGAACGGTTGGTCCGACTCCCTGCGCCTGGAACTGGAACAACAGGGTTACCACAATATTTGCGTGACGACGGTCACGCCCGGCTACGTCGACACCGGCATGTTCAAAGGGGCCAGGGCACCGCTGATGACGCCAATCCTCAAGCCCGAACCTTTTGTGCAGAAGGTCTGGGAATCCATGAAGAAAGGCAAGGTAGTGGTCCGCTCACCAAGGATCGTCTACCTGGTCGCCATGATGAAAGGTATGCTCCCGATCCGGCTGTTCGACTTTATCTTTGGCAATGTCTTCGGTGTCTATAAGAGCATGGGCGAGTTCAAAGGTCATGGGTGAAATGCTCTTATCAATCCCAGACACCAATAGCGGCCGTACTTAGTGGCCAGCCGCACGATATCGGCCGCCAATGCGGTCTCGTCATCGCGAACCTTCAGGCGTCGGCGCTGCGTCGCGCGTGGCTGACCTACAACACCGCACGTACGACGTTCAGAGACCGGCAACTGCGAGCGCACATGCTCTACGCACGCTCGTTTCGGGGAAGGGCTTAGTATTTCCCCTTACGGGCTTCCTTCAGGATCAGATTATCGGGCGCGTCAGCTCGCTCAGAGACCGCCTTCTTCAGCCTCTCGTTCTCAGTGCATCACTCGAGATGAATAGGCGCCGTCGTGGCAAGGGCAGGATGCGCCTCCGCCTGCAATCGGGCGATCTCGCTCCGTCCCCAGTGATGGGCCGCCTCCATGAGTTCGGTATGACGGTGCCAATCAAGAATCCCCATGTCGGGCGGCAAGGGAGGCGTGAGGAGGAGGTCGCTCGGTCTCATGTGGCGCTTGAAATCCTCGCGATGGGATTCGAGGCTGCGCAGCAGCACGGTGATAGGACCCGGCGCCTGGGGCAATAGCCGGCTACGCAGTGGATTGATGACGCGTCGCAGGAGATCCCCGCGCGACGGCATCGCACTGTAGCGGACATCGAAGCACTCAAGCCTGGGCGCACGAAGCGAGACGACAATGTTTGGTCCGCTTTTCATCTGGTGCATCGCGGCAATCGGCACGTTGTCGAGGAGACAGCCGTCGACCAGCATGTGCCCTTTGTCGGTGTAGTAGGGCGGCAGCACGACGGGGATCGAGGCCGTCGCGCGCACGGCGGTCCACAGCTCGCCACGGCGGTGGCAATGCTGCTCGTAGCTTGACAGGTTGGTCGAGATGGCGAAGTAGGGAATCCAAAGATCTTCAATATCGTTCCCGCCGAAAGAGCGGATAAGAGCCCGATCGAAATTAGTGTGATCGAAGAGGCTAAAGCGCGGCCAAGTGTAGCGTCCCAGCGCCTTGTCAGTGACGAACATCTCGTGGGTGGCGCGGTCGATCTCGTCCGGCGTGCGCTCAAGCGCAAAGGCAGCGGTGAACGCGCCCCCAGCCGAGGTGCCGCCCATCATGTCGATCGGTACGCCCGCATCGAGCAGCGCTGCATAAATCCCGACATGGGCCGCGCAGAATGCACCGCCGCCACCCGCCACGAGCCCGCGGGCGGCGCCGTTGATGAAACGGAACAGTCGCTCCACATCGCTCGCACGATCGAGCGCGACGTGATGGTGCATCACGACAGACCGTGCTGAAAGCCAGCAGCGCGTGCCCGAGACGCGGCGGTGGCTGGCGTGCGTCAAAACCAAGCGCTGCGCCTCGGGGCGTAGGTACTCGGCGGCGCAGCGCTCCAGGGCGTTCACGCTTGGGTCCGAATCGAATGCACCCACGGCAAGGACAAGATCCGCTTGGCGGATCGCCTTGTGGGACCACGCAGTCAGCTCTGCATCTGCGAGGAAAACGACGAAATCCGACTCGCCCTCCAGCGCATTGAGGGCGCGCGTCGCCAAAGGGCTCTCAAAGGACGTGCCCCGTGGCAGCAGATCGTGTACATCGTTGGACACAATGATGCGTGTCCGAGGGGCGCGGGGGAACACAGAGGCGAAAAGCTGCAGAAAAATAGGCGGCAGAGGTCCGCCGCCAGCACGGATAAGAGTGATTGTGCGCGGCTGCGGATCGGATCTGGGCGAATGTGCCGCGCTCGCCTTGGAGAGGCGGCGGGCTAGCGTAACCGTCAGCGATGACCATATCGAAGGGAGCTTCGCGGTCAGCCTATCGAATTCGCTACGCGCAAGCCGAAGCACGAGGCTATCACGTATCGCATGGACGGTCGCCGTACGCGTCCCCCCGGCAAGGAACGCAATCTCGCCGATAGGTTGGCCCTGACCCATTTCCGCGAGCACACCTTCGCGCCCTTCAATAGTCACTGCAAAACGCCCACTTATGACCAGATAGAGAGCGTCTGCCACCTCGCCTTGACGCACCAGAACGTCGCCGCGCTTAAGAGCGAGCGTTTCGAACTCGGCGCAAAGTGCGTCTCGCTCGGCCGGAGCGAGATCTGCGAAGATGTCAAGACTCTTAAGGCTGTGGGCTGGCGTAGACTTCATATAAGAACATCGCGGCCTGTCGAAAAAAAATTAACATTAGCACGAAAATATACTCAGGTCTCCGTCGGGTCGACGGTGTCGATACAGGCGTTGCGATGCCCGTCGACCAGAAGGAGAAGTTGGCAAACGTCATAAAACGAAGGCTTATTGACGCGGCTTCATCCCGTCGGTCGAGACTTCTTTCTTGGCGAGCACCGGCGTCGCCACTTGGGCGATTCGGCGTGTAGTCTTTTGCCTCCCATATGATAATCTGATCATGATACGAATGGTAGCTCATGCATTCTTAAGGAGAAGTAGGAATGACCCACAGATTCATCAGGACTGCGATCATCTGCGGAGCCCTTACGGCGCTCGTCCCCGGAGTCGTACGCGGGGACGAGCTGGCGAAGAAGGGATCCACGAGCTACACAACAGACTACGTTTTCCAGCCCACTGGATACAACGAAACTCCAGGCGTCGGTAGGGTCATCGCGCTAATGTTGTTCGGCACGACCACGAACACCAAGGGTGAGGCGGCCTTCGACAAGATGAAATCTAAGTGCTTCGCCATCAAGGTCGAGACGGGCGGCAAGTCGAACTTTAACGGAGCCTGCACCATGACCGATGCCGACGGCGACGCCGTGTTCTCGACGTTCGATTCGCGCGAACTCGACGAATCGCAGCCGGAGATGGATTGCGGCACTCATTTTATCATCGGCGGCAGCGGCAAGTACAAGGGGATCACCGGGACCGAACCCTTTGCCTGTATTTTTGCCGGGGCCATCCCGGTCGGCAAGCCATTCGCCGACTACCGCGTCAAGACCCCCCACAACGTGACTTGGGAGATTAAGTGAGTAAAATCTAGGGATACTATCTTGAATCGGACAGTCGGCTCAAAGCACGGCTGATTAGGCGAAGCCCTGAGCCCGTATACAACTTGCCGTCGATCCGGCGAATGATGCGATCGCCACCTGCTAGTCGGTAAGGCGCGGGATTGCCTCGTGCTGGACAGACATGTGAGGCTCGAGATCGTGCGACCGATCAGCGGCAAAACTGGATAATACCAACTAACTCTGATTTGTGGCCCATGGGAA
>CAZURR010000131.1:0-4982 GCA_964622715.1 uncultured Hyphomicrobium sp.
GCGGCAAAAGCCAACTCTAGCCTCCGTCTAGGGATGTTGTGCGCAACACGCACCCCAAACGGCGCCGCAAACACGCTGATCGGAGCGATCACGAGCGCACCGAGCAAGCTGACGTAGCCCAACGAGAATGGCGGCAAGTTTTCTGCGCCCCAGCCCGCCCACATGTAACCAACGGCGCCCGGCAGCGCGATCATTGGGCCGATCCCGCTTGCGGTCGCAACAGCCTGAAGAATGGGCCGGCCGTAGAGTGTGAGAAACGGCACGACGAAGGTGGCGCCGCCGATGCTCATCAACGTTGAAAGGCAGCCAATCGCCGATGACACGGTCTCCAGCCAAGGCCTTCCGGGCAATTGATCGCCAAGGCGCCAGTCCTCGCGCCCCAGCGCCATCTTGAGCGCAAACACACTGGCGGCAATGGCCCAAACCCACTTTAAACTGGTGCCGCTTGAGATCTTCGCGATCAGTATGCCGGTTACGACACCAGCAACAATCCCGGGGCCCATCCGCCAAAGAACCTGCATGTCTACCGAGCCCTTGGCGCGATGACCCGCAAATGACTTGAGTGCGGTTGGGGCGATGATGGCAAGCGAAGTGCCGAGCGTTAGGTGCATTCTGATCGAGGGATCCACACCAACAATGCCAAAGACTTCATACAGCACCGGCACGAGGACGCCGCCCCCGCCAATACCGAGAAGTCCCGCAAGGAAACCCGCAATCAGCCCCCCGGCGATCAGTGCGACGACAACCGCGGCAATCTCGGCCGGCGTCACCCCAAAATCCATCCCCTTGCGCTCCCTACTCCGCTGCCGCAGCGATCATTCGATGTGACGGCTCGGCGATACGCAGCGCTTCAAGCAGAACGTCGAGACCGGCACCGGCCTTTACCGCGTTCTCGCTCAAATGGCGCCGGAACGCGCGGGCCCGCGGCTGGCCGTGATAGAGGCCAAGGACGTGGCGCACGACGTTGTTGAGGCGCCCACCGTTCTCCAGATGGCGCGCGGTATAATCCATGAGCGCTTCCAGCACCTCGGCGCGCGCGGCGACCGGCTCTTGGCAACCAAAAAAGCGGCGGTCGACCTCGGCGAGCAGATACGGTGTTTGGTAAGCGGCGCGTCCCAGCATCACGCCATCGACATGGGCAAGATGCTGCGCTGCTTCATCCAAGTTGGTGATGCCACCGTTGAGAACGATGGTCAGGTCGGGGCGCGACTTCTTAAGGCGATAGACGCGTGCATAGTCGAGCGGCGGTACCTCGCGGTTCTGCTTTGGCGACAGTCCGTCGAGCCAGGCCTTGCGTGCATGTACGATGAAGGTGGCGCAACCTGCGCCCGCAACCGTCTCAATGAATCTTTGCAGGTCGGCTTCGCTGTCTTGCTTATCGATGCCGATACGGCATTTAACCGTGACCGGAACCGAAACGCGCGAGCGCATGGCCGAAACGCACGCGGCGATAAGGTCCGACTCCGCCATAAGACACGCACCAAAGCGCCCTTCTTGGACGCGATCAGAGGGACAGCCCACGTTGAGATTGATCTCGTCGTAGCCAAAGCCAGCGCCGATGTCGGCGGCCTCGGCAAGCGCGTTAGGATCGCTGCCGCCCAGTTGTAGGACGACGGGATGCTCACTCGCATCGCACGCCAGAAGCCGCTCGCGATCGCCATGAGTTATGGCCGGCGCGGTCAACATCTCCGTATACAGAAGCGCGTTGCGCGTCACCAAGCGATGGAAGACGCGGCAATGCCGGTCCGTCCAATCCATCATAGGAGCAACACAGAATCTATGTGCTTGATTTTGCATGCTTTCTCCGGTTAAATCCAAGGCTTAAACTGCACACGTGTGCACTTCTGGTCGCATCTGTTCGCATCCTGACTTCACACAGAGCGGACATGCTGATGGCCTCAATCCTCAAATTAAAGTCCGGTGCATGGCGTGCTCAAATCCGCCGCAAGGGCCAGTACGCCTCTAGCACATTTCATGCACACGCCGATGCTGAGCGTTGCGCCCGTGACATTGAGCGCAGGGTCGATCTCAGCCAGACGATTGGTGCTGCGAAAGGTCCCCACTCCACAACCTTAGCCGAGGCCATCGCGTTGCATATCGCCGACATGTGTGAAGTAGGCCGCGCGCCGCGCCGGAGCAAGGCCTATCGCCTCGACAAACTCAAATCCTCGCTCGGCCGCATCAAACTCGCCGCCTTAGATCGCGAAGGCTTGATCGCATACGCAAGACGCAGAGCGGCCCAACGCGCTGGTCCCGCCACCATCAGTATGGAACTGGGTTACATCCGAACGGTGTTGGTCCATGCCTCTGCGGTCCATGGCGTAGCCATCAGTCCAGACCCCGTTGATCTGGCGCGCGTGGCGCTCAAACGCCTGGGGCTTGTTGGTGAAGGTCAGGAACGCTGTCGCAGGCCCTCACCCGACGAGTTCAATCGCATTTTGACACAACTCGAAAGCAAACGCCGTCAGATGATCCCGATTGCGCGCATCGTGCGCTTCGCCGTTGCCACGGGACTCCGCCAGGATGAAATTTGCCGCATCGTTTGGAATGACGTTGATGAAGCGCGACGTATCCTGATAATCCGAAACCGCAAGCATCACCGGGACACGCAGGTCAACACGCAAACAATCGCTCTCGTGTCCGATGCTGGGTGGGATCCGCTCGAACTCTTTTAGCAGAGCAGACACTCGTGACGCAGCGGCTCGGCCGGGTCTTTCCATATTGTGGTCGATCCGTTGGAGCTGCATTCCGCCGCGCGTGTCGCGATCTCAGCGTTCGTGATCTCCGGTTCCATGACTTGAGACACGAAACGGCGAGCCGCCTCTTCGAAGTTGGCTACCAGATTCCGGAGGCGGCGATCGTCACGGGGCTAAGGATTGGAAAATGCTACGCAGATATGCGAATTTGAACGCGCAGGATTTGCCGACCCGAAAACTGGCCAAACGCCATCAAAAAGTTTCCTAGGGTTCCGCCAGTTCCTCGTGCACCCAGCTGAGATCCAGAACAGCATAGATCCTGCGCACGAGATGATCATCCGGGATCACGCGCTCCAGATCGAAATCATAGAAAAATTGGCCTTGACCCTGTTCCCGCCGCCCCATCATCGCAATGCCTCCGTCACCATAGCTTCAAACCACGGATTCACTGTTCGCTGGCGATTTCAACCGGAGTTTTACAACAGTATCGGGGGTAAAGCGGACATTTGGGGGCTCTCCGCTTTCGGCCAGTTACAGTAGCCCATTCCATGCCTGGCCGACGTGGATCAGCGCTAGATCATCGCGGTACCGGACGGCGGCGCCCCCGCAATGAAGGCAGGGACCGGCTTACTCGCAAGGCACCGTGAGGGTCATGCCGCCCGTGGTGGGGAGGAACCTCTTGCAGCCGCGGTTCTCTCGGTCATCTTGGGCTCGTCCCTCCGCCTTGCCTTGCCTGGGCCACGACGCAGCCAACCGAGAGCGTTTTGCAGCCGACGTAGCTGGACGTCTTAGGCTCGTCCTCCGGCATTGCCACGGTCTCGATAGCCTCGCCATTGTCCAGCGAGCCTGTGGAGGTCGTCGAATTCTGATTGTCCGTTTTCGAATTGATCGGGGCAGTCTTCGCCGTCTCAACCTTCTTGGCGGTGGTTGTACGCGTAATGATGCGCTTTTTGGCGGTGGTTTTACGCTTAACGATGCGCTTTTTGGCGGCGCGAGCATTGCGCTTCTTGGTGGACCTGTAGACGCGCTTATTATTCTCGCGCTTGGCGCTGTTAGACGTGGGGGAGCTGCCAGCGACCCCCGGGACGTGCTCGCATGACACGCAAGCTTCCGCAGCCGAGGCGGAAAAAGTCATTACGACGAAAAATGCAATAGCGAAGGAGAGAATTATCCTTGCCATAATGTCCTCCGACGATTGATCGTGCTGTCTCAGCCGATCATTCCCGGATACCCCTCGTCCGGGCCGCAATACTAGCCGAAGATGACGGATGAAGGAATCATAAAATCCCTTGTTTGTTACTCTTCCCCTCGGGGCGCAATTAGCCTGTGGGTTCAAATGCCTACAAGTACACTGTCTCTCTTTGACATCACCGAAATATCCCCGGATCCAATTTCATCCCGCTCGACGTATCTGCCCTGGCTTGCAGATAGCCGCTGGTCGTTGCCGCGTTGGCATGCAATGGCGGCAGGGACCGGCTTACTCGCAAGGCACCGTGAGGGTCATGCCGACCGTGGGGAAGAATCTCCTACAGCCGAGGTTCTCGGTCATCTTGGGCTCGTGCCTCGGCCCAGCCTCGGCCACGACGCAGCCAACCGAGAGCGTTTTGCCATTCGTCATGCAGCCGCCGTAGCTGGAGGTCTTAGGCTCGTCCTCCGGCATTACCTTAGTCTCGACGATCGCGTTATTGTCCAGTGAGGCCGTGGGGATCGTCAAATTCTGATTATCCGTTTCCGACTTAATCGGGGCGTTCTTCGCCGTCTCGACCTTCTTGGCGGTGATTTTACGCTTAGCGATGCGCTTTTTGGCGGTGGTTTTACGCTTGACGATGCGCTTTTTGGCGGTGCGAGCCTTGCGCCTTTTGGTGGACCTGTTGACGCGCTTCTTCGTGTAGCGCTTGGCGCTGGCAGACGGCGGGGAACTGCGAGCGACCACCGGGACGTGCTCACATGAGATGCAAGCTTCAGCAGCCGATGCAAAAACCGTGGCTACGGCGAGAAAAGCGGTGACGAAGGCCAAGATTGTCCGGGTCATTGTGTCCTTAGTCGATTGATCGCTGTGTTCCAGCTTGGTGGTTGTCTCGGGGGCGATTAGGCGCGTAGGGGCGCAAGAGCGCTGTTCCGGCGGGAACAGCGCGGAGAAATTCCACGTTTTTTCTTCGCAGAATACCTTGGAGACGGCGCCAGAACTACGAGAGCGGGGCCGAACAATGAACTAGTGGGTCCCAAGCAGAAACTTGGCCTAGTTCGACTGTCCGCTTTCGGGGGGAACGTGTTGCGAAAGTCCGA
>CAZURR010000132.1:0-4901 GCA_964622715.1 uncultured Hyphomicrobium sp.
ATAATCTTGTCGAGCAGACCGTGTTTACCTTCGGCGTCGAGCCAGCCCCACTCGCCGTTGGCGTTCACTTCCAGAAACACGTAGCGTCCGTTATCGACCAGAAAGTCCAACCGTCCGTAGTGAAGGTCAAGGTCGCTCATCAGCCTAAAGACAGATTGCTCAATGGCCTCCGGCAGACAATGGGGTGCCCAGTCGGACGTTGCCGGATTGGTCGCGACTTCTCGCCAGTCCAGCGTCTGCTCGGAAAATATATTGCGTGGTAGCTCGAATGCGAACATCCGATCGCGCACGTACATGACCGTGACGTCCAATTCCGCCTGAACGAGATCTTGCAGCATCCAAGGCTGGGACGGATCGAGTTGGCCTTCCTGGACTTCAGTTGTGTAGAGCACGGCCCCATGCTTCACACGCATGGAGCTGAGGCTCTTGGCGACCGCGGTGCGCGCTGGCAGCAACGCATCGGTGTCGCTACAGACGAATTTGAAACACGGCACCTCAAACTCTTTGGCCGCCAAAAGAGCTTGCACGAATTTCCCTGCACGCGATTCGGCAAAGGGCTCGACGAGGACCAACTTGCCGTCCAGCCACATAAGGTTGACCAGTTCTCGAAGAGCATACCAAAGCTCCTCTTCGAGATAGTGGACACCTTCCGGCTCGGTTGAATCGGGAAACATTTGTCTCCAGCGCATTGGTTTGCGCCAGTAGAACTTTGCCACATGATCATTGCCGATCGAACGCCCAGTAGGATCGCTGATCGAGAACCCGTCAGAAGCAATGTGTATTTTGTAGTCACGCCACAGGTTGAAGTTCAGGCGGAAAACATTCTCGACACCAAGCGTTTCGACCAAAAGGTCGGACGTGGTGTCGTACGAGTTTGTATAGATCAGTGTCAGCGGGTGCGAGCGAGACATTGTAGCCAAAAACAACAGAGCCCGGTCATAGACCGGGCTCGAATGTCGAGGGCGTAAACAATTACTTATCGTCGCCGGAACCGGGATCGCTCTCACCATCAAACTGCGTTGAGCTTTTCATGGTCTGGCGAAAGGTTTCACGGTCCAAGATCTGCCGCCGCCGCTGCGTAGCGTGGTCATAGTCGCTGTCGTGGGTGGAGGTCGGAATCAGATCAATACGTGCCTTGTTTCGAGCAAGTGTCGCAACATTGATCATGTTGAACTCCTCTCAACACAAATAGGCATTTTCTACGTCATTGCTGGGCTGCAGGATGAGTGCCAACATACCACAGAGGTTGCAGATTAAGAGCACCGGGAGCGGCAGGCAACCCAAATTCTGGCTGCCCTGTGAATTCAATCCAGCGCCAAATAAGAATGCGCTGAACAGCGGTAGCCAATCTAAATCTCTTCGTTCGCCAGCTTTTTCACCCCTATTCTCATATACAATTGCCATGCAGTTCATGTGTGTGTCCTTTGAGAGAGACCGACATGAATTGATTAAGGGCGTCAATTGGCGTCGAGGAAGTGTCGTTCCAGCCACACCGTTCTCTTGACGCAATATGGGGTCCAACATAGGGTTTTAAACATCTTTATGATTTGGCATGATTTGATACTGGGCTACGGGGGACGAACGAATGAATACCAGCATCATGCGATCTCTTCTGGCTGGTGTGGGCGTTATCACTTTGGGTGTTTTTTCCGCATTCGGTTACGCGCCGAATGATAGGCAAGACGCCGATCGCGGTGCCAAGTCCGATGGCAGCCAAGACAGCATCATTTTGGCATGCGGCGGTTGGGGCGAGCCTCGGTGCACCTCGACGGGTGGCGCAGTCGCCGGCGTGCGCGGCTAACGCAACATTTGATATTGGGCTACGGGGGACGAACGGATGAATACCAGCATCATGCGATCTCTTCTGGTTGGTCTGGGTGTGATCACTTTGGGTGCATTTTCCGCATTCGGTTACGCGCCGAAAGGTGACGTGCAAGACGCCGGTCGCGGTGCCAAGTCCGATGGCAGCCAAGACAACATCATTTTGGCATGCCGTCGGTTTGAGATTTGCACGACAAATGCGGTCACTGGCGTGCGCGGCTGACCAAGCTCATCTAAAGTAAGGTCTTTCTTTCCACCGGCAGAACTTTTTGAGGCGATTATTTCCGGCGGCCATCGCGTAGCCGGTTGGCGAAGCAAAGGAGCCGGTTCGACGCAGAGCGAGCGATGTACACCTCCGAGCCATGAGGGTGTCGGTTGATGCGCGTATTGGTACTGACTCCCCCTGGACGTTTACCGACCGTCGTCCACGATCCGGGCCTGTGGTGGGATGCGGTCGCGGAGAACGGCCAAGCTGAGCTGTTGCGCTTCAGCGCGAATTTTGCCTGGTGGCGTTCAATTTGCAGCTCTCGCATCAAGGAACTCGTGCTCGAGCCGCTGGGAACACTCGACCGCTTGCATCGCCGTGCGGAATGGCGCGCGCGCAACATCGCTCTAAGCGTCGATGCGGACGCTGCGGGGCGCTCTCTCGACTCCCTGACGAGGGCCCGGCCATTCCAATCGGCCGATAGCTATCTTGCCGCTTTGGCACCAATTGCTCGCTACCTTGCCGACTTCGCACGCGCGCAGGCGGAATTCAATGTAACCATTGGAGCGGGCCCGCACGTGCGTGGTCTTGATTACGCCGATAGCGCGTCCCTCGTTGCGGCAAGCGGGAAGGGCGGCTTGCTCGCTCGCTCGATAGAGGCAGCACTAGCGGACTGCCCGGGCGGGCTGGATGTCATTGCCGTGTCGGCTACCAGTCCTGAGGACTTGCTGACGGCCCTGATCGCCTGTCGCGTTTTGCGCGGCTGCAACCCCGGCGTTCACATCTCGCTGATTGACCACGGCTACGAGAATTTCTCGCTGCATCCCCATATAGATGGGCTGCGAACGGCGCATACGCTCGATCAGGTCTTCGATACGATCATCGCGTCGAAGGACGATCGCGACGACCTCGTGCCGGCGCTCATCGAAGCCGTGAAGTGTGGGCGCGCCCCGCGAGGCTATGTGACGCGTCGAAATTTCTCAGCCATTGCGCCGAAACCCTGCGCGAAGATGCATCCGCCGGCGCCGATCCCGACGTTCACGCCCGAGCCGATCTTGTGGACCAGGCTTAGCAAGCGCCGGTGTTACTGGGGCCGATGCACTTACTGCACGCAGAACACCAAATACGAAAGTTCCCGCGCGCCGGTCCGTTCGGAGATACTCCAGGCACTCGATCGGATCGAAGCTTGCGTCGCGCAAGGTTACCGATATTTTTATTTTTCCGACGAGGCGCTATCGCCGTCGACGTTGCGTCTCTTGGCTGACGAGATCGAGCGTCGCCACCTGACTTTTCAATGGGCCTGCCGCTGCAAACTTGAGAAGACGCATACTGCCGAACTGTTTGCCCGTCTTGGCAATGCGGGGTGCTATGAGATCCTCTACGGGCTGGAGACCACGTCGGCGCGTGTCCAGAAGCTCATGGACAAGCACGTGGAAGAGATCGACGAATGCCGGACCTCAGAGGTGCTTCGAGCAATGGAAAGCGCAGGCATTGGCGTCCACGTTAATCTCATCGGAGGCTACCCGGGCGACACGTTGGCCGAGACCGAGAGATCGGTGGAGTTCGTGATCGAGGAACTCGCGGGCCTGCAAGGGGGCACCTATATCCTGAACGAATTTGCGATGTTCGCCGACGCCCCTGTCTCCAACAGTCCCGAGCGGTATGGGATTGCCAGCGTGACCGCCAAGGGTGACATTGCACAAGACTACGATTACGAGCTCATGCCCGAGATCGCCGATTGTACAGGCGACGTGCACGATGCGATTCCCCGGCTGCGTCGACGCCTGGACGATGCGTTGGGATGGAGCGCGCTCGCCGAAGGCCCCGAAGGCGCGTTTGCCATGGAACTCTACTTTGGATCCGGGCACGGATCGATTTTCAAGGCGCGACCCGACAATCCCTTCGCGAATCCGTTACGTATGTCCGGACGCGTTAGGCCGCTCGTCGCGGCGCGCGCATGAGCTGATGGCGGGCAAGAAAATATTCCTGACCGGAGCAACGGGGAATGTAGGCCGCGCCGTTCTCGCCGAACTGGTGCGGCAGGGTTATGACGTGCTTGCGCTCGTGCGCAGGACGGTGCCGGACGTCAAGGGCTACCGGCCAGTCTTTGCAGATCTGAGCAAAGTGCAGGATGTAACCGCCGAAATCGCCATGGCCGGCGGCGTCATCCATTGCGCCAGTCCGCGGACACATCATCGGCCCACGGTCTTGCGCGATGACATAGAGGCAACGGCCCGTCTGCTCGATGCTTGGAGTTCGGGGCCGTTCGTGTTTATGAGCAGTCAAACAGTATATGGCATCCCAAGCGACGTTCTGCGCGAGGAGTCCTCGCTCGCGGCAGGCGGCTGGTACGACATGGGAAAGATCTGCAACGAGTACCAGGTCGCAATGCAGTCGCAGCAAGGCAGTCGAGGCGCTGGAATCAGCCTGCGTCTTCCTCTCGTCTTCGCCACGGGACCTCGTCGCCGCGATCGTCAGTTTCTTCCCGGATTGCTCGATGCATTGCGCTCACAGCGACCCTTCCTATTTGGCAGTGACGAGGCGGTGGAAACCAGCGGTTCCGTCTTTATAGGTGAAGGCGATCTAGGACGAGCCGTGGTCGATTCGTTGAGCATCTGTCGTTCTGGGGCTTATAACTTGGCGAGCGGGTTCTGCACATGGAAGACTCTTATCGAGAGGTTGGCAACGCGGGCTGGATTGCGGCCCAGCTTCAGAATTCGCGCCGGTGCAGTGCCACAAGACACTGAGTACCGGGTGCCACAGTCACGCTCGTATTTCGATTGCACTCGGTTTGAGAACGCCACCGGATTTCAGCCGCGCCAGTCGCTCGACGAGATCATCGACCGCTTCATGCTTGCCGAAGCCGGCTCGACTT
>CAZURR010000133.1:0-4892 GCA_964622715.1 uncultured Hyphomicrobium sp.
TGCTTTTGCGAACGAGCAATACCAAGCGCGCAGTTGCTACAGTTTGATCTAAATCAAACTATCCCGGCGATGCAACGCACAGACTTGGCAGCCCTGGAAGTAAGGGTTGGTGAACCAAAAAAATGCGGGGGGATTTTTGGCCGCGACCGATTGATGGTGTCGGGAAATGGGAGCGGACGATGACTTATTATTTGGCAACCAAAATTAAGGCATCAGACATCGACGATGCTGTCGCGGCAGTGGCCGAGGTCACGGCGATCAACATCACGGCGGCAATCATCGTCTTTATTGTCATGATCTTTCCCCCAAGCTAGTTCATAAATTAGCCTGGCACCAAAGCCATGCAGCGATCCCAACGAAGGCAACCGTGATAGCTAGGGCATCAACTAGAGGCAAATACGCAGTCGATTTGCTAACGGCATAGCCGATCATGAAACACATCGATAGGCCCGCAATGGCCAGCGCTACAAGACCAAGCTCGACCTCCTCGCGATTGACGAGGCGATAGATCAGGACAAACGGGCTGACCAGTGCCTCAAACACCCCCTCAAGAACTGATTCCATGCCGTACACTATGACGGTCGTGAGGCTAATCACGATACTGATAGCGGCCAAGGTCAGGATCATTGTGGTTAGGGGAAGCAGCGGGATCATGGATAGGATCGTGGATAGGTCAGGCAATGCCATGGTCAGTCTCCCTCTCAATTCGGCCGGTGAAACTAGGCAATCGCTTCAAGGCCCTTGTGCTTGACGAGCGAAAGCAGTTTTGCCGACGGACCCGATGGCTTCTTTTCTCCACGCTCCCACTGAGACACCAGCGTGGCTCCCACGTTCAGATAGTGCGCGAAGACCTCTTGGCTAACGTTGTTCGCCATACGGAGGCGCTTAATCTGCCGAGGACTCAATTCCTCAACCAGCGTCAGGCACAGTGCATCGAACTCGCGCATCGTCCTCTTATCGACCACGCCGACGTCATGGGCGTCTTCGACAGCCCTATGAACCACACCTGCGATCTTGCTCTGGTACTTACTCTTCCGCATTGTGAAACACCTCACGCCATTTTCCGTTCTCCAGCAGGATCCTAATGCGCTGTTCTCCCCACGATAGGATCTCCGCTGCAAATCTCCTCAACCGTTTCAGATCGTCCTTATCGATGTCATCGCGTTCGTTCTTTGCGAAGCCGTGGACGAATACCGCGCGTTGACCAGGCCGGTAGGCGATCAACGTTCTGAACCCGCTGCGCCGACCTTGACCTGGACGCGCAACGCGCTGTTTGATCACGGCACCTCCAAGATCTGCGTCGACCAGCCCATCCTCTGCGCGTTGGACAGCTTCACTAAGCATTTCATCGCCTATCTTCTGAGCGCGCGCGAAGCGTCCGAATTCCTTCGTTACAAAGACCCGCACCTCATGCCCTCATGTCTAACACCCAGTGTTATATAACACTTAGTGCTAGGATTGCAACGAGCGCAAGGCCCACTGCTGGCCGGAGCCGTATGGGATTGAGCTAAAGGGCTCCTAGTCCGATTCCTCGAAGCCCTATGTGCTTTGCAAAGGATCAGGCCCCACGCGCCCTAGCCTTGCGCCCAACCCTGCACTAACATTCCACCTGGACCACTCGGTGGAGGCCGATCAAGGGAATGCCGGAAGACTTGATCGAGAGTGGAGAAATCGAGGTTACCGGCGAAGCTGCCGAAGCGGCTCGTCTCATAGACTTGTTTGATCGGTATGTGCCCCAGAAGGCCGTTGTCGTCCCTCCGGCCGCGTTCTCCTCCCAGCGGTGATCTGGGTACTTTCGGGCAGCTAAACATCAGCAATGGAGTGCGAGGCTGCATTCGTGCAAAATCTACTAGGATACTTTGCTGCTTGAGGCGACAGGACGCGCCGCAATGCAAATTAGGGAGGTAAACGCTTATGACCGTTGATGTTGCTGCGCATATGCCGAAGCCAACCAGCGTGATCTCTCCGGTGAAAATCTCACACTACGGCATCCGGACGACACGCATAGGAATCATGAAAGATTGGTACCTAACCGTGCTCGGCGCAGCCATCGTATTTGAGAGCGACAAGGTCTGCCTGATGACTTTTGACGACGAGCACCATCGGGTCGCGCTCATCCACGTGGACGACGCGCACGCACCAGTTTCGGAAAAAGGAGGTATCGAACACGTTGCCATGAGTTATGCGAGGTTCGGTGACTTGGTGTCGACCTATGAGCGCCTCAAAGCGGCGGACATCAAGCCCGATGCCACTGTCAACCACGGACCGACGACGTCATTCTATTATAGCGACCCGGACGGTAATCACCTTGAGCTGTTGGTCGATAACTTTGCCAGTATCGAAAAACTGCAGGCCTGGTTTGAGACCGGAGCGCACGAGCGCCATCCGGGCGGCAAGCCCTTCGATCCCGGCGAGCTGGCCCGCAAGTTTCATGCCGGCGAGCGGGAGCCGGAGGTGTTGACATAGGAATCCGAGCCGCCAAGCGCGCGGCTAGTCCAGGACTTTTCGCGACGGTTCCTTAATGCTGAGCACCACAAGAAGCGATATCGCTGCCGCTAGCATGATGTAAAATGCCGGTGTCATGTCAGTGCCGGTCACCTTTATGAGAATAACCGTGATCATCGGCGTGGTGCCGCCAAATACCGCCATGCACAGGTTATAGCCGAGTGAGGTGCCGGTCACCCTGACGTGACCGGGCACGCATTCGCACATGGTTGCCGGTACCGTCCCAGAATAGGTTCCCACGATCATGGCAAAGGCAAACTGGCAGGCCAAGGCGATCCAGAAGACAGCTAGGTTGATGAGCATCAGGAGTGGATAGGCAAAGAGTATCGCGGCAATCGCGCTGCCGATCAGAACCGGCTTGCGTCCGAAGTGATCCGAAAGCGCGCCGGACGCAAGCGTCACGAGCATGAGAACGACAAGACCGACCGTTGAGATTGTCAGCGCCTGAAATTCCGTCAGGCCGACGAATTCGTGCAAGTAGGTCTTCATGAAGACGAAAATCATGAAGAACGAGACAGCGTGCATGAGATTGAGACCGACCACGCGCAGGACCGTACGCCAGTGTTTCGCAATTGTCTCAACGAAGGGCGGCCGCGAGGGCACCTGAGCCGCCAGCGCGCCGCGGGTCTCTGGCAAGTTGCGCCTTAGATACCAGCCGACAACGCCGACTGATGCGCCGGCCAAGAAAGGTAGGCGCCAGCCCCAGCTATCGACAGCATCGCTGGGAAGCACGGCGTTGATGAGATCAGCCGCAGCCGAACCCATGAGCGTCCCGATGCCGGCCCCTAAGATAGACGCGGTGCAAAGCAAGCCGCGCTTTTTCGGTGCTGCGCGCTCAGCCATGTAGACCACGGACCCGGTATATTCGCCACCGATTGCGAGCCCCTGGAGGAGGCGGAGAACAACCAGAAGAACGGCGGCCACCGGTCCAATCTGAGCGGCAGTGGGCAATAGCCCAACGGCGAAAGTCGGCACCGCCATGGCAAGCGTGGAGAGCACCAGCACTGGCTTGCGACCATAACGGTCGCCGATATGACCAAAGACAATTCCGCCAAGTGGGCGCATCAGATAGCCAGCCGCGAAGACACCGAAAGCAGCAATCAGCGAGTCGACCTCGCTGGACTGCGGAAAGAATAGGCGTCCAATTGTTCCGGCAAAGAAGGCGTAGACAGCAAAATCGTACCATTCGAGTACGTTGCCGATCGCGCCCGCGATGACGGTGCGACGTGAGGTGGGAGAACTTGATGCGTTCGTCTGGTCGGACATTCCTAAAATGACATCGTGGTGTGCTGGTGCCTGCAGAACGATAGCCCGTATCGTACTGAAGCCGTCAGTCTTTTTTGCGATTGGAGACCAAAGGTCATGTTGAGCCAAATTTCTTTTCGGACACCCGACGTCTCACCTAGGAACTGTTCCAACATTGAGGTGAGTGTCAGAGAAACAGACGGTCAAGCAAAAGTCTAGTAAGGAACTCCGTCCGAATCGCGTTTTGCGGCAAGGGCGCTGGCGTACCACTCGAACTCTGTCAAGAAGCGATCAGCGGCCCCATCGATCCAAGCTTCTGTGGGCAGCCCATCGTCGGTAAGTGCGGTATGGATTGTCGGAAGAGACAGTATCGATGGCATGCTTGGCATTCCCAATGCGGAAAGGATTGTTCTTAGCTCGACGGCGGCGCGGATGCCGCCGAAGCGCCCTGCGGAATAGGATACGATTGCTGAGGGCCGCCAATAGTACTCCTCAAGAAAATGATCGAGGAGGTTCTTGAGCGCTGGCGGGACAGAGTTGTTATATTCCGCTGTCACGATCATGAAACCGTCGGCTCGCCGATAAAGCTGTGCCAGCTCCTCAAGGATAGGGGGCGCATTTCCTTTTGCGTATTCCTTGTACCTGCGCTCAAGAAGCGGTAATTGCTTTTCTTTTGGATCGACAAGCATTGGCTCATGGCCGCGACTTGTAAGTGCCCCCATAATGTATCGGGCAGCCTTGATGCCTTGTCGCTCGGGGCGCACGGAGCCGAGTACGACGGGAATGAGAAGGCCCATGAAAAATTCCTCGACAATCGCACTGGCGCGATAGTTCAGTAATTGAATTGGGCGCGAGAACGTTCAGTAAGCCGCTAGTCGGGGCGGATCTCGACAGCCGATCTCTCGCACATCCGCGGGATCGGAGCTAGGCCTCCGATAAAGCTAACATCTCGACACCATGGGCGACGTGACCACCGATGGAGTAATGAACAGCTATGTTGGATTGGGCGCGCCGATAGGTAGCATAGATCTCGCACGCGCTGACCTGGCTGCGACTAGCTTCCAAAGTCGCCAATGTAGGAACTGGGATGTCCGCTTCTCTAATCGGCCGTTCGGGGTCAAGCGCTTTCAGACCATCCACCC
>CAZURR010000134.1:0-4822 GCA_964622715.1 uncultured Hyphomicrobium sp.
GAACTCCAAAAGCCGCGCGACATAGCGCGCGAACAGGTCAACCTCCAGATTGACCATTTGTCCGGGGGTTTTCGCGCCCCACGTCGTTACCGTCAAGGTATGCGGGATCACGTTAACCCCGAAACGATTGTCGCTAACTTCGTTGACAGTGAGCGACGCGCCGTCGAGCGCAACGGATCCCTTGGGCGCAATGTAGGGTGCCAGATGGTCGGGCACCGCAAACGAAAAGCGCAGACTCTCCCCGTCGTTCTTCACGTCGATAATGCGTGCAATGCCGTCCACATGTCCCATTACGACGTGGCCGCCAAGCTCTGCACCCGCCTGCAACGACCGTTCTAAATTGACGCGTCGGCCACGTTGCCAGTCTTCAATCGTGGTTTTGGAGCGCGTTTCATTCGAGGTATCGACGGTGAAAAGGCTACCGTTGCCCTCGGGCTGCACGGTGGTCATGGTCAGGCAGCAGCCGTCGCAGCCCATAGAAGCGCCCACCTGGAGAGTGCTTGCTGGGTAGTGCGCGCGGATGGTGAAGTGTCCCCCCTCGCGAGCAACCACCTCTCCGATATCGGAGATGATGCCAGTGAACATGGCTGTGGCCCTTCCTTTTTACCTCAATGTGTTTTCAGAGCGGCCAGAGCGTCGTTTAAGGCTGCGCCATGGCCTGCGGAATACCATCATATCGTCGCTTAGGAACATGCGATGATCGCAGAGCTCCAATCCGTCTGTTGCGATGAATTGCCCAAGCAGTTGCACAACCGCCGGATCGGGAAGTGTACGCCCTGTTTGCGCTCGAGCTTGGAACATTACGGCCTCGTCGATGAGGCCGGAACGTGAGAACGCGGCCCAGGTCATCGGACCTCCCTCGACCAGCAGGCGAGTGATGCCCTCGGCAACCAGCGCTTCCATGACTCCTGGAAGCCAAAGCTCGCCGGCTATCTCGGCAATGCGGAAGATGCGTGCCCCGGCATTCTCTAACGCGGCAGTGGCGGACGTCGCAGGCCCGCTGCCGCAAAAAATCCAAACGGGATGCCGATCCGCACTTTGCATCAGCCGGCTCGCTTGAAGCCCCGCAAGCTGACGCGCCAGCACGACACGAACAGGCGAGTGATCCGCAAGCCCCGGCAGCCGGCAGTCAAGCTGCGGATCGTCGTCAATAACAGTTTGGCGCCCGACAAGGATGGCATCGGCGCGCGCGCGCATGAGATGACCCAGCGCCCGTGATTGCTCGCTGGTCGTCCAGGCTGGCTTGCCCTTCGCGCCGTGCGGGACGGAGCCGTCAGGAGCTATCGCTAGTTTCACCTGAACCAACGGCCTGCGTTCCGTCACACGCAGGATGTGCCCGGCCCCCATCCAGTGTGCTTCGCGTGCCATCAAGCCGCGTTCGACAGCAATACCTGCGCGGCGCAGCCGCTCCAACCCGCGCCCGGCAACCCGTGGATCTGGGTCCTCAATGGCGCATACGACGCGCGCGATACCAGCATCAATGATTGCGTCGGCGCAGGGCGCTGTCGCTCCGTGATGCGAGCAGGGTTCAAGCGTAACATAGAGGCTGGCGCCGCGCGCCTGGCGGCCAGTGCGTTCTAAAGCCTCGACCTCCGCGTGGGGACGGCCGCCCGGCGCTGTCCAGCCGCGCGCGAGGATCGTCCCTGTCGTCTCATCGGCGATCACGCTGCCGACAGACGGGTTCGGTGCCGTCTGCCCCAATCCCCGCTCGGCGAGCCGAAGTGCAATGGCCATCATGTGGGCGTCAAAGCCAGAGCGCGTCGCGGGAGACATACGATTTTAATGTTTCTTCAATGGCGCCGTCGCGACACCGGTGCCCTCGAACGCGATCCGCGCGGCCTCGCGCACGGCGACCGGATCGCTAGCGATTTCGCTCAGCACCTCTTGGAAGTCGGCTGCTTCACGGAAATCCCGGTAAACGGACGCGAAGCGCACGAAAGCGACCGGATCCAGTCCGCGCAGCCCCTCCATGACAAAACCACCTATAGTGGAGGAGGCGACTTCGCTTTCGCCTGAGCTTTCGAGCTGGCGCACGAGACCAGAGACCATGCGCTCGACGCGTTCGCGATCGATGGGCCGCTTGCGCAACGCGACGTCGACGGAGCGCATGAGCTTGTCACGATCGAAGGCGACCCTGCGGCCTGATCGTTTGACAACGATCAGTTCGCGCAGCTGGACACGTTCGAACGTGGTGAAGCGGCCGCCGCAGTCAGGGCAGATGCGGCGGCGGCGGATGGCGGCGTTCTCCTCGGTGGGACGGCTGTCCTTAACCTGGGTATTCTCGCCCGCACAATAGGGGCAGCGCATGGAAGCCTCTCGATTTAGGCCGCGCGCCGGGAGTCGACGGCACGACTAACGAATTATTAGCCGCCGGGTCGGCAAAGAAGCAATGAGGCGCCCAGGGATATCCCAAGGGCGCCTCGCGCGTCCGCCAATTTTGACCATTTATGAGTAAATCGGAAAGCGCTTACACAGATCGATAGCCTCGGCCTGGACCTTGCTCTCCACCGACGCATTGCCCTCCGCGCCATTTTGGGCCAGCCCGTCGAGCACCTCGGCGATCATACGCCCGACCTGCTGAAACTCGGTAATGCCGAAGCCGCGCGTCGTGCCGGCTGGCGCCCCGAGGCGAATACCCGACGTCACCATGGGCTTTTCAGGATCGAAGGGTACGCCGTTCTTGTTGCAGGTGATATGCGCGCGCTCCAGCGCCTTCTCCGAGATGTTCCCGGTGAGCTTCTTGGGACGCAGATCGACCAAGATCAAATGTGTGTCCGTGCCGCCTGAGACCAGCGCAAACCCGCTATTCACCAGCACTTCGCCCATCGCCTTGGCGTTCTCAATGACGTTTTTCGCATAAATCTTGAATTCTGGTTTCAGCGCCTCTCCGAAAGCCACAGCCTTGGCGGCAATCGTGTGCATCAGAGGGCCACCCTGCAGACCGGGGAAAATGGCCGAGTTGATCTTCTTGGCCAAGTCCGGGTCGTTGGTGAGGATCATGCCGCCGCGGGGACCGCGCAATGTCTTGTGCGTCGTCGTAGTGACGGCATGAGCATGCGGGAAGGGGCTTGGATGTAGGCCGCCGGCAACAAGTCCTGCAAAGTGTGCCATGTCAACCAGCAAGACCGCGCCAAGCTCGTCAGCAATCGCCCGGAAATCGGCAAATGGGATCTGACGTGGATAGGCCGAACCGCCGGCAATGATAATGCGTGGCTTGTGCTCGTTAGCCAGCTTGCGCACTTCATCGAGGTCGATGAGGTGCGTATCGGGCCGCACCATATAGGACACAGGTTTGAACCACTTGCCGGATTGGTTGACCTTCGCGCCGTGCGTCAGGTGCCCGCCGGCCGCGAGACTAAGACCTAAGATTGTGTCACCTGGCTGAGCGACCGCCATGAAGACAGCCTGGTTCGCCTGGCTGCCCGAGTGTGGCTGCACATTGGCAAACTCGCAGCCAAACAATTTCTTCGCGCGATCGATCGCCAGTTGCTCGGCGATATCGACGAACTGGCACCCGCCATAGTAGCGCCGGCCGGGGTAGCCTTCGGCATATTTGTTAGTCAGCACGCTGCCTGCCGCCTCAAGCACCGCCTTCGAGACGATGTTCTCGGATGCGATGAGCTCGATCTCGTATTGCTGGCGGTCGAGCTCTTTATTGATGGCGTCTGCGACTTCAGGATCTTTATCGGCAATCGAATCAGCGAAAAAGCCCGACTTTGAGGCAGATTGCTCGCCCTTCATTACAATAGACATAGGGACGTTTCCTTGTTGTCACGCGCAAAACTCGGCAAGCGGACGGGCGTTTGGCTTCCCCGCGGCGAGCCATGTCACACCATAGTATGATCGGGTCGCCTTTAGCTCAACCGCTTTGGTGAGCACGGCGAGCCTTGGAGCCGTAGCACGTCGTCGCAACCGCAATGGTGCAACTCGGCTGCCGCCCACCGCACACCCATTCGACGCCTCATTCGGCCGCGAGCCTGACCGTCTGTCCTTTGGAAACAGGGCAGGCTTGCCAAAGCTCGGTCAGCGCGGCGACAAGGTGATCCATCTGCTGATCAGTATGAACAGGAGACGGCGTCAGCCGGATGCGTTCTGTCCCTCTGGGGACCGTGGGGTAGTTAATCGGCTGCACGTAGATCGCATAGCGGTCGAGCAGGGTATCAGTTACGGCCTTGCAGTGGACCGGATCGCCAACCGTCACCGGCACAATGTGGCTCTTTCCATTCACCACCGGGAGCCCGGCAGCAGCCAAGCGTCCCTTCAGTGTTTCTGCCCGTTCTTGCAGGCGCGCACGCTCCACATCGCTGTGCTTCAAATGCCGGATACTCGCCAACGCACCGGCCGCGATCGCCGGTGCCAGCGACGTCGTAAAGATGAAGCCCGACGCGTAAGAGCGGATGGCATCGCAACACTCGCGGCTGGCGGCAATGTAGCCACCCATAACACCGAAGCCCTTGGCGAGCGTTCCGTTGATGATATCGACACGGTCCTTCACGCCATCGCGCTCGGCGATGCCGCCCCCGCGCGGGCCGTAGAGTCCCACCGCGTGTACCTCATCGAGATACGTGAGCGCGCCGTACTTTTCGGCTAGGTCGCAGATCTCTGCGATGGGTGCGATGTGCCCATCCATCGAATACACGCTCTCAAACACGATAATCTTTGGTGTATCGCGGTCGAACTCTTTGAGCTGTGCTTCCAGATCCGTGATGTCGTTGTGGCGCCAGATGCGCTTGGGCCCGCGGCCATGGCGAATGCCAGCGATCATCGAGGCATGGTTCTTCTCGTCGGAGAAGATCACCGCCCCCGGAATAAGCTGCGCCAG
>CAZURR010000135.1:0-4747 GCA_964622715.1 uncultured Hyphomicrobium sp.
CACCGCGCCCTCCCTCGCCGATCAAGATCAGACGAGGGAATCACTGTTCGACGGGCATCACAACGCCTTTATCGACACCATCGACCCAAAGCAGATGGGGTGGATGGCTCCTGCTCCATCGGCGTCGATGCGCTGGCCTGCTCCCCTGAAACGGTACCGAATAGACTGAGCGAATCCGGCTATTTCCGAACTCTGACGAGGAGACGAGGCTATGGCACGGAAGCGATATGCGACGGAACAGATCATCTCCCTGCTTCGGGAAGCTGAGGTTCGGTTGGGCCGGGGTGAGACGATCGGAGGGATCTGCCGAGCGTTTGGGATCTCGGAACAGAGCTATTATCGATGGCGCCGCGCGTACGGCGGTCTGAAGCTCGACCAAGCGAAGCGTTTCAAGGATCTGGAACGCGAGAACGAACGGCTGAAGAAGGCCGTCTCCGAGCTGACGCTCGACAAGCTAATCCTGAAGGAAGCTCTTGAGGGAAAATACTAAGCCCTTCCCGCCGTCGGGAGTGCGTCAAGCGTGTGCGTTCGAAGATCGCGGTCTCCGAACGTCATGCTTGTGCTGTCGTCGGGCAGCCACGCTCAAACCCAGATTGCTATCCGACAATGGCGCCAGTTACATCGCCGGAGATCTGGCTGAATGGCTCGATGATAGGAATATGAAACACGTCCGCGGTGCGCCGTATCATCCACAGACCCAAGGCAAGATCGAACGCTGGCATCAGACCTTGAAAAACAGAATCCTGTTGGAAAACTACTTCTTCCCCGATGACCTCAAGGCTCAGATCCAGGCATTCGTCGATTACTACAATCACCACCGCTATCATGAGAGTCTCGATAACCTCACACCCGCTGACGTCTACTTCCGGCGCGGTCAAACAATCCTGCTACAAAGAGAAAGGATCAAACGAAAGACAATCGAAACTCGGCACTTGAAATACCGCAAAGCAGCCGCATAATCTAACCAACCAGATGAGCCAGATCCTCCGTTAAATCAGGCAACAAACTGTTTCAAATTATATGGCGACGGACAGCCGCCATGCGGGCGGCGCGTATCTTTGGAGGGCGGTCCAATGATCCGACGCTTGAAGACAGAGACTTGCGCGGTCAAAGACCAAACGTGGTTATGGCAGTGTGCCAGCCTGCTGCGCAGTGTTACAGCCGCCGCGCTGATCCTCGCACCCGGCGCGGCGCTCGCCGCCGGTGCTAGCTCCCAGTTCATTTGCTCTCTGGTCGGCGAGGGGACTCACAATGGCACCAACCCAACCTCGTCCCACCAGCCCAACCTCAAGCTCTACGGCACCGACCTTGGCTTCAGCTTCCTGCATCGTGGCCAGGTCTACATGTTGTTTGGCGACACCTGGATCCATGATGACTTCATCTGTCAGCCGCCGCCGCTTTCCGACGACTCCGTCGCCCGGTTCAGACTGTCCCAGGACGACGACCCAGAAGACTGCCTGGACCTTCACTTCCCGACCAGGCTCAACGGCGAGGTCAGACCGATACGGGTCTTGGATGGCTCGACAGAGCTCAACATGAGTGCTTTCCGCACGCCTCTCACCGGCTGGAGCGACAACGTCCACCCTTACGGTTATTTCACCGGCGACCGGCCGGTCCGCTGCCAACCAACCCAGGAGGAGGTCTGCCCGGATGAGTTGGCATGTCATGAGAACGCCGTGTGGTGCGTCGATCCGAGCGTCGATCCGGGGAGCCCGAACCTGCCGCTTCCCAATAACGTGGCCAGCACGCGCCACATTGCGGTCTCACGGCGCTTCGTGGCCTATGAGCGCTTCCGGGTCGGCTACACGTTCGCCACCACAAAGTTCTTCAACGCGACCAGCCGGGCGATCGGGCAACTCGACGAGCAAGATCCGGATAACGATATCTACGAGCCCACGGAGCGCACTGGGGAACTGTTGATGTGGGGCCGGCCTAACTTCGTCTGGTTGCCGCCCAATACCTCACACGTCTACCTGCTGCACCATTCGCTCGGCACCCTTGACGGACCTGGCGTGAGCGTGAACTGGCAGCCGCGCTATTTCGCCGGTCTAGACCGCAGCGGCACTCCAATATGGGTCGACGACCAGACCCTTGCAGTCCCCGTAATCGACGACGAGACGGTGCTACAGGTGCAGCAGTTTTCGGTGGCCTGGGTGGCACCAATCAAGCGCTTCGTCATGCTGTATTCGGGCCGCTTTCCTCGCATCGAAGCGGAGGAGCAGTTCGGCATCTACATGCGCACCGCGGAGCGCCCTTGGGGCCCATGGTCCGACCCGCAGCTGATCTGGAATGCCGAGAAGGAGGGCGCCTACGACTGTCCCGGCATCATGTACCACAAGGATGCCAAAGGACCTGGTTGCCTTAAGAGCGATCCCTATCGCCCGAACTGGTTGCCCACTGATGACCTCAAAAAGTGTCCAGGTCATACACCCATGCAAAACGAGGACTTCGGGGTCGAGTACAGCGTCAACATCCTGGACAACTTTACAAAACCCGGGCTGCAGATCAACACGGCCACGATCTATTGGAACCTTTCGACCTGGAACCCGTACCGCGTAGTGCTCTACAAAACCCACCTGGACGGTTCTGTCATCGTCAGCCCGTAAGACGAGACGGGCTCTCCCTTCCGATCAATCTTCAGCAACGTTGGGCGGTTGGCGTGGTGGGCTGGATGCAGGGTTTATAGAGCACGCGCAGGGTCAACGGGTGGTTCGGTCACATGTCCGCTTTACCCCCGAACGTGTTGCAGAACTCGCTGGTTTTTCGAGAGTGGGGCTCGGCTGCAAACTGTGGCCGTGCCCCTTGTTCCGCTCTCCCATGGCGAGAGCTGTGGTGGCGACACATCAGGACTGGCGTGGCACGCCACTTCACGCTGACGCCACACACGCTGCTTGGGCACGAGGCGGTGCTCGGCAAGCGAGCTTGGCTAGCCTCCTTAAGTTTTGCGCCGTGGCGGTGAGCAACACCTCGTCTTTCGCGCCCTCGCATCGCAGAAGATCGACCCAATAACAGCGCAACTTCGTAACGCACCGGAATCTTTGGCGGACGGCATCGAGTGAGGGCGCGCCGTAGCCGCCCCTGAAGTGGTGCGCGAAGTGTTGGCTTGTCCCTTTTAGCGATGCGACTTTCTCAATGAAAATCCTGGGCTCAACCGCCGCTCTGACCAAGATGCCTCGCCCTGTTCCCTGCGGAACAGTGTGTAACGCCGGTTACCATTATCCATTCCCATAACCAGGAACGCTGGAGCGAGCCTCACCAACCCAACGGAGCTTGCTCTCGTCGTCTCTTTCGGTTCTCGCGGCCAACGCGAGCCGGGATGACATCGACGCTGGCGAAAAGGTCGGCACCGGTTTTGGAGACTGAGATTGGAACGAGATCACAGTGATCGGAAACGATCATAACCAAAGAAGATTGCTCTGGAGAGTGGTCGCATTACGAGATCAAAAGCTATTGAGACTTTAGGGAGTTCTAGACATGGCATCGAAGCCCTTTTATCACGGCACATCTTCAAACGACTTTCTGAATGCCTTGCAATGGGACGGTTGGCAGGAGTTCTTTGCCGACTTTATCGGGTCATTTCATGAGCACGCGCCTGAGGATATTAAAGAGTTCATCGGCGACTTGATCGCCTCACACCGCGAGCATGCTCCCGATGGGATTAAGGAATTTGCAGACCACTTGACGGAATTTTTGGGTCACGACCACGCGGTCGATAGCGCCCATTCTCATGAACTTGATACCCCGGATGATGATGAAGCCGCCAGCACATTAGGCTCCGCGGGCGCCATTTCGATTGACCAAGCCATCGGGACAACTCAGAACGAAAGCAAGTTTTGGTTCGATAAGATTCCCGCCATTGATCCGACCGACGTGAAGGAGTTTATCGGCAAACTGATCGAACCGTTTCGCGAGCACGCTCCCGATGACGTCAAAGAGTTTTTCGGCAACTTGGCAGAAGCCCTGCGCGACCATGCTCCCGAGGGCCTAAAGGACCTTGTGGACCATTGGATCAAGTTTCTGGGACACGACGAACAGGCCGCGACAGCGCATTCCCATGAATTTCATGCGGTTGGTGATGAAGCGATCGGAACCTTGGACTTTGCCGCTACCGAGACCACATCGTTTCAGACGACTGCGTCAGGAACATCAACTGCAACCGGGAGCGCAGCCTCGGTAGGCACCTATGATGAGATGGCAGGCGGTGACGGCTCAGATGAGCTCACAGGTGGCTCGGATGCCGATACCTTCTTGTTCAACGCGGGCGAGACCGGCGGCGATACGATCAGGGATTTCACCCTCGGTGAGGATGTGATCGACATCTCCGCCCTAATCGGCGACACCTTCGGTGTGGTCAACAGCGATCTGGCGGACTTTGTCCGTATTGATAATCCTGACGGACATTGGGGCAGTGATGCGCCCATCCTGAAGGTGGACGTCACCGGCACAGGAGACGCGTTCGTCGACGTCGCTTACCTCAACGTTCTCAATCGCGGCGACGAAGTGTCTGTGATGCTCAACAGCTCAACAACCTCAGACATCGAAATTATTTGATAGGATAGGATCGACTATGGGCCCGCCAATCCCGACACTGGCTGAGCTTTCGCGGTTTGCTTCGAGCGTAAGGGCGAAGCGCAAAGAAATCGCTGAAAAGCTGCTAACGGACCGCATCATGACTCGTGACGAACTCATCACGCTCGGACTCTTGTCAGACAAGTGCGTGAGCTGACCTGAGCACAGCGTCCGAGCC
>CAZURR010000136.1:0-4723 GCA_964622715.1 uncultured Hyphomicrobium sp.
CGTGGAATGAATTGCCCTACTTTGGCAATGTTGTGTCACGCTCATTATAGTTTGATGAACAGTTGGGTCCGGTGCCCAATTGCCGGTGACCTGCGCCATCAAACATCGCTGCACCACGGGCAAGGAGCGGCGGATCACCTGTTGGAAGCAACGCACTTCCTGATGAAGACGCTGCCACGTGTGGCCACCGAAATGGCGCTGCACGTGCTGGCCTACAACCTCACGCGCGTCATGAACATCTTGGGCCCTGGACCGCTGATGACGACGATTGGTCGGCGGCAAAGCGGCGCAGGGTTATGCGGCTTCATCGACCACTACAGTAATCGGCGTGAGCGTATATTATCTTGACTGCGGTTGGGCGATGGCCGCGTGAGAGGCTCAACCACAGTTGAGGAGCGATGGATAATGCGCGAGGAAACGAGGCGGAGACTGGAGCAGGTACTGTGGCGCGAGCGAGCAAAAAAGGTTGCTCTAGCCGCCGCTGCTCTCGGAGCTATTGGGCTCATCTTTGTCTATGAGGACTATGAAACTCAGGTCGAGAATATCCGGGTGCCTGGCACCGTGCTCTCCGTTGGGCCAGTCCATGCCACCAATACCAGGTTAATCCAGAATGACCTGTCCGTCGATGTCGCCCTTGAGAACGGGCGGCACGTTAGGGTTCTGGCATTGAAGACCACGGACCCGCATGTCGGCGACCGCGTGCAGATTACCGAGCACCGGCATCGCACCGGCCGCATCACGTACTCTTGGAAATAGGTTGCCGTTTCTTCAGATCGGCACCCCTTGTGCCCGCATTCCATTTCTATCCCATGTTCGCTCCTTGAGAGAAGGAAACGGATACTCATGGATACGTCGGCCCCAAACTCGCTGAGACGACCGGACCCGACGTTTGCAGAGCTGTTCACGCCGAAGCTCGTCACCATCTTGCGCGAAGGTTATGGCTGGGACGATTTTCGGGCCGATACTGTCGCAGCTCTCACCGTCGCCATCGTGGCGCTACCGCTGTCCATGGCTATTGCCATCGGCTCCGGCCTTTCGCCCGAGAAGGGGCTTTACACCGCCGTTATAGGCGGGTTTCTAATTTCCGCACTCGGTGGTAGCCGGTTTCAGATCGGCGGCCCGGCCGGGGCATTCATCGTGCTCATCGCAACGATTGTCGAACGGCACGGCTATGACGGTCTCGTGCTGGCGACATTGATGGCTGGCCTCATGATGATGGCTGTCGGATTCCTCAGGCTTGGTACCTACATCAAATACATCCCGTTCCCCGTCACCGTCGGCTTCACGGCGGGTATTGCGGTCATCATCTTCGCGAGCCAGGCGAAGGAGCTGCTTGGGCTCGATATCGCTACCGAACCCGCAGCGCTCTTACCAAAACTTGGAGCAATCTGGGAAAGCATCGACACCATCAAGACTACAACTGTTGCGTTGTCGGCGCTCGCCATCGGCATCATTTTCGGCCTACGTCACTTTCTGCCAAAGTGGCCCGGCCTTCTGATTGCAGTTGCGGTGACAGCTGCACTTACGGCTCTGTTTCATCTCGATGTCGCGACGATCGGCACGCGCTTTGGCAGCTTACCAGATACGCTTTCCGCGCCATCGCTGCCCGCCGTGGATATCGCAAAGCTCCGCGCTGTCTTTCCCGATGCCGTTTCCATTGCGCTGCTCGGTGCGATCGAGTCTCTTCTGTCAGCTGTGGTTGCCGATGGCATGACGGGACGCAAACACCGCTCCAACTGCGAGCTGGTCGCACAAGGAGCCGCCAACATCGCCGCTGTCTCATTCGGGGGGATGTGCGTGACGGGCACCCTTGCTCGCACCGCGATTAATGTCCGCGCTGGCGCACGCGGGCCGGTTGCAGGCATGCTGCATGCCCTTTACATCCTTCTGTTCATGCTGGTGGCCGCACCACTCGCCAGTTACGTACCGCTCGCCGCCCTTGGCGCCGTTCTCGCGGTCGTCGCCTGGAACATGACCGAGAAAGAGGAGTTCGCCAGCCTGTTGCGCGCGTCTTGGGGTGACGCAACCGTCCTGATGGCGACCTTCCTGCTGACCATCTTCGTGGATTTGACCATCGCGATTGCGACTGGCGTCACACTCGGAGCCTTCCTATTTCTGCATCGGCTGGCAGAGGCAATTGAGGTGGAAGGGGGCGGCCGACTGGTTGCCGAGGACGAGGCCGACGCAACCGGGGCACAGCGAGCCCCATATGATCCGCACGCGCTCAACGGAGATGTCATTGTCTACCGGATCAGCGGGGCATTCTTCTTCGGTGCAACCGCCGCTGTCAGCGCCGTCCTAGATCGTATTGGCGAGCGGCCAAAGATATTCGTGCTCGACTTCACCGATGTGCCCCTGTTGGACAGCACAGCAGCCAAGGCTCTGGAAGGGTTCGCACGCAAGCTGCATCACGCAGGCACGACGGTCTACTTTGCTGGGGCCCGCAAGAGCGTTCGAAGGACGCTCCTCGCTGCCGGACTCCGCAAGCCGCTGGCTCGCTATGCTCCGAATGCGGATGAAGCTGTTGTTCAGGGGCGCAGCAAAGAAAATGCCTCTGCGACGCCGCAGGGCACCAGCATCAAGTCGGTTAAGCCGTGAGGACTTTGCCGTCTTTGCCAAGCTCTGGGTTGGAGCTGATGAGGATTGATGAAACGATACGGTTGACCATCGTGGATCGACATCCAGTCGATGTCCGCTTCTCTAATCGGCCGTTCGGGGTCAAGCGCTTTCAGACGATCCACCCATTCAGTGTCGAGGCCGCTCGCGGGCTCGTGTTTCTCTTCGGAATCGGCACTAAGGTCCTTCCATCATGGGATTCGAAGACGAGGTGGAACAATCTTTGGGGCGGCCTTACTGTCACACGAACGGTAGGTCCAAGCGCACATTGACGATTAGATCGCCAGTCCAGGGCAGCGCTTTGGATCGCGCACTTTGCGGCAAGTTATCAGTGTGATTCCTTGACCTCATACCTCGGCGTGTCTTGTGGCCGTGGCCGCCAAAACTTCTTCCTGGCGCGCACAAGCGTTCGCCTTAACAAAGTTTGGAAACAAAGGGGCTTTTGTCAGTTGGCGCCGCCGAGGCTCAACATGAGATTACGCCGCCGCGCGGTCTGCACTCCGCCACGACCGCGTCCATAGCGCTTGGCCTTGCGAGCGGTCCCGCGTGTGCGCCGGGTCGCACGTGAGCGCCGCGCCGAGGGAGCGCGCGTGATGGAAGGCTGGGAAACGCCGGTGTCACTTGAGGGGTCGATGGTTATGGCAGCGACGCTGCCGAGCCCCGTGACGTCCTCTGCCGAAGGCGGTGTGAGTTGCTTCGGGCCGCCGATCGTCATGCGTCCTGGCAGCGGAGCCGTTGTAACGATGGTTGTTCCCACTGGCCGTAGCAGCGGCTGCGCCGCAGGTTGCGGTGCGCCGGACCGATTCCACGGAAGCACTTCGGCGACGTTCTGGCCGCCGTTACCGGCTTTGCGCTGTGTGTCGGCAATGGTAGTCTGCGGCACACAACTGCCGCCAACTGTTGCAGTTTGACCCGCAGTGCAGGTACCGCATGACGTGTCGCTGTTGGCTTGCAGCAATGTCAGCTGTTCGTAAACTGGCTCCTCGATGGGCAGCGCCGGGTTGATGCGATCGACGAATGCCTGCATCGCGTACTTCGTGCCTGCACCCCAGGATCCACTAATTCGGCCCCAATAGCAGCCGCGCTTCTTAAGCTTGCGCTGAATCTCGACAACGAGCTTGTAGCGGCTGGTCGGGTTATTCGGCTTGAGTGAAGCTGAACCGGATCCAGAATTAACCGCGCCGAAAGTGTTGGCGACGACGGGTTGCCAGCCCGTGACAGTCGTGCGGACAGCAGCTGCCGGTGCGGCTACCGCGGTGTGGACGCCCTTGACGGTGCTCGACGACGGGCGTTCGGCGTGGTGCGGGGCAGGGGTTTTAGAATTGGCCAATGCAAATTTTGGCGAGCAAGAACGGGAGGTTGCCGGTATGGCGGAGGGTATGTTCGACCGGTTTATCTCGTTCCAGAGCCGCTGAGCGTAACCGAGCCAGACTTCGCGGTCGACCGGCACTGGCATATTCACAAACAGACCGATGCCGATAAACAGACCGATGCTGATACCAGTTAAGGACACGGATACCCCCCCGGCGATCAACGCCGGAGACAATGGTTTGTCGTGCTTTGGAAGTAGCCGGCTTGGCTTTGTAACAGCGTCGATCAGGACTGGTGCGCGATGCCGCGCTAGGCCGAATTCAGTAACTGATTGATGAGTGAGCACGCTGGGCAGTACCCAATTTGCTCGGTAGCTCCCCTCGCTACGAGGAGAATAGTCGATGAGCTCGCGAAGCGCAAGGAGAACGACGAAGGGCATGGCGAAACAGACGCGACCGCTCTTCGCCCGGCTTATTGCGCAATGAACCGGGCGAGCGGTGACGACAGTTTTGCGTCGATATCTTATCGACGAAGAAGGGATATAAGGGCCGCTTCAGGGAAGTCCGCTTTCGGGGTGAACGTGTTGCAAAACTCTCTGGTTTTTCGAGAGTGGGGCTCCAGTCCTTGTGGAGGTCGGCCAGTGCAGCCGTCACAAACACGTCGATCCGTCGCAGAAGATGGGTCTTCGGAATGCGATCATCGAGGTGGAACTCGTAGAACAACTTGGCTTGATCCCGTTTCTGCCGGCCCATCATCACCGCGCCCTACCTCGCCGCTCAAGATCAGACGACGGAAA
>CAZURR010000137.1:0-4720 GCA_964622715.1 uncultured Hyphomicrobium sp.
CCTAACCACAGGAGCTGGCATGTGGCTGGCTGGTTCCGTCGGCGTCGCATGCGGTTCCGGATTCTTCTATATTGCAGCCGGGGCAGTGGTCCCCGCGATCATCATTTTGAGCGCACTTCGATTGCTCGAGCGGCGACTTCCGACCGTAGACAAGGACAATGCAAAGAATGCTAAATCATAGGGTCGTTTCTTAGAGTGCGAAACGGTTTTTCTGCCTTCCCGCGCGCAATTGACGTTTGGTATAGCCACTGCGCTTTGTAAGAATCTTGACAGGATTTATCGACGCTATTCTGGGAACCCGAGAGCGTGTTGCCCTGTTCCAATGGGCGAGATGGGTGCGGCTTCTGACGCACTCGCTGCCAAGGCGCAGCGGAAGCAAGTCGAGACCAGTTGTAATAGGCCAATCGCAATACGTAAGAGCGCTCTATGGGCAGTGCGAGGACCTGTTTGAGGTGGCGCTAGCCGGGAGATCCTTCAATGAGTACAAGAAACGCATTCATTTTTGGCCTCATCGCCATGGCGGTAGCGTTGGTGATGCTTGCAATGTCACGACTGTGGTTGCCGGAGACGACGGTGGCGACGAACACGGAAGAAACCACAAGGTTGCTGGAGCTTCGCGCTCCGGCCACCGGCATTGATGCGATCGAGGAGAGCATCAAGAAAAGCAGTCGACGCCTTTTCGACAGAACGGTCGATCCCAACGAACCGATAACGAATGGACGCGATATTGGGTCAAAAGAATGAATGATGCTGCCAATATCAGGCCGATGTCACGGTTCCGTCCGTCTGAGTGCGCCAACCTGTGAGAGTTCAAGCCAAGTTTGAGCTCAAAAGCGTGGCCGGCAGATTGTTGGCGATCGGTTCGAGCGTATTGAGACACAGCCCTGACAGGAGCGGCGCCAAGTACTCGAGTCTGCAGCACAAGCCTTGGCAAGCTGGCCGACCAAAACTTGGAAAACACGGCTTGTTGCTGAGGGGATGCGGTTGAAACAGTCGGAAGCTTAGAACAGCAGACCAGACGTCGCAGCCTGGAAGAGTAACACTGTGAAGCAAGCGCTTGGCCGCGCTCTGGATATAAAACTAATGAGGACGCGACCTACTTTAGGTCGCGTCCAGTTTATGTCGTTTGAGCCAATCGGATCACATTCGAGATGCCCGTTATGGGATTCAATTGATGTTCGATTGCCACTCTTCCACTTGCTTCTCCGCCTCCTCGCGCGCAAGGCCATACCGTGCCTGGAGCTTACCCACGAGTTCCGTGCGTTTTCCCGCGATCCGATCAAGATCATCGTCGGTCAACTGGCCCCACTGCTGCCGGACATTCCCTTTGAGCTGTTTCCACCTGCCTTCAATCTGGTCCCAATTCATGGCGAACTCCTTTCACTTCACTCGGTGTCTGAATTGATTTGCCTACCGCGTAACCAACACGCCTGACTGGCTTTGGTTCCCAGTAGCAGTCGCTAAGAAGCCACTGCGGACACTTCGAGGCGGCCGGTGCTGGGCGACGGGGAACACAACAAGGGCGCACTTGTTATCTTAAAAGAACTTAATTCGTCTCGCGTCCTTACGGGCCAGCGGAGCCGGAATTTGAGAGCCCCATATGCAGCTTGTTATGTTGACATCAGTGAAAGACAACCAGCCTGTCAGGATCAATTTGGCTCTTATTCGCGCATTCCGCGCAGTTGATGGTGGCGCCATACTAACTCTAGGTGATGATGACTTGGTTGCCATAAAGGAAACACCTCAACGAGTGACGCAAGCAGACATTGCGCGCTAAACAATTCAAGGTGACGAACGGGTCGCCGGTGCCGCAATGGCCGCCGACGGCGCGGCAACTGCGCTCTTGTATGCGATAAACCAATCGGCTTTGCGGCCGTGGACAGCTAATGGACGGGAACGCTGTGGAGATCATGGAACAAAATGGCCAACAACCGCAGTTCAAAAAATAGCCCCGAAAGCCTCTCGAAAGCTGAGGAAAAGGATGTTGAAAAACGCGTCCGGCTGCGTGTCCCGGTCGTTTATGAAATTGTCCGCCAAGAAGGCGAGGACGAACTGGCACGGCCGCTTAGTTCGCTGTGGTGGTCTGGTCTCGCCGCGGGACTCGGCATCTCCATGTCGGTTGTCGCAGAGGGTTTGCTGCAGCAGAACTTGCCAGATGCAATCTGGCGGCCATTGATTGTCAATTTGGGTTACTGCACCGGCTTCCTGATCGTGGTATTGGGCCGGCTTCAACTCTTCACTGAAAATACAATCACAGCTGTGCTTCCCCTTCTGGCTGACCGCTCGTGGCGCAATGGTCGACTGACGGCCCGGCTATGGATCATCGTATTGGCTGCCAATCTTGTGGGAACCTTTTTCTTCTCATTTGCGGTGCTCTATTTCGCAATTTTTCCGGTCGAACAGATCGAGGCGTTCTTGATGGTGTCGCGTCATTTTATGGAAAAGAGCGCCTCTGAGATGTTGCTTCACGGCATTCCGGCAGGCTTCCTGGTCGCCGCCATGGTTTGGATGATCCCCAGTGCCAAGGGTGCCGAATTCTGGGTGATCACGCTGATGACCTACCTCATCGCGCTTGGTGACCTTTCCCATGTGATTGCAGGCTCAACCGAGGCCTTCCTTCTTCTCCTGTCGGGCGAGATCGGCATCTGGAAGACAGTCGGTGAGTTCTTAGTGCCAACTTTCGTTGGCAATGTAATCGGCGGCACGGTCCTCTTTGCGTTGCTTGCCTATGGACAAATCAAGGAGGAGCTTTAAGGCAACGATCTGTTTGCGCCAGCAACTGCATCTTCAAATGGCACGCCGGCGCCGCCGCCTAAGGATGGGTGCACGGGGTTTGCACGTGCGGGCCACTGCCCCCACGAAGAAGCACATCTACCCTTCATCGGAATAGCTGATCTTCGGTTGTTTTGCGGGTTCACAATCTGCCGAACTTTTATAGTAACAGCTTGTAAACAGCGTGGATCAGATGCCAACAACCGCACTGATTGCATGAGCCCTGATGTAAGGCGCGTATTTGCTCCTTAGAGACGTCAACACTTCGGGATTTTTACATCTAAGATTTTAGCCAATAGCTTGATTTCGCGGGAAAATGGCCGATCCGAATTAGCATCCTAGCGCTTGAAGACTACGGATAGGCTACACCAATCTCGAAATCCGATATGGCGATTTGATCTACCCTTCCTCCACGCTCGAGCCGTTGCACGAAAATTCAACGGCCAGTGGAGAAACTCATGCCATACGACTTTGGTGCGGAGGTCGCTGAAAGGCTACCGTTACTGAAACGGTACGCGCGAAGCCTTGGGGCGACCGAATGTGACGCGGACGACCTGGTTCAAGATTGTGTTGAGCGGGCACTTAGCCGGTCTGGTCAGTTTGAAGCCGGTACAAATCTGGATGCCTGGATGATAACTATTTTGCGCAGCGTTTTCATGAACGGGAAACGGCATGAGAAAGTCGCCAACAACTACGCCAAGAACCGCAAGCATATGGTGGAGCAGGCCACGGCCCCGTCTCAGCTCCACTACCTGGAGCTAAAGGAAACGCTACGTGCTTGCCAGCGACTAAGCCGGGACCACCAAACGGCAATCGTTTCATTGGCTCTTCGCCAGGAGACGCACAAAGAGGTTGCGAAAAGCATGGGCACGTCGACTGCCACTGCCAAGACCCGTCTCTTCCGGGCGCGTGCGCACCTCAAGGAGTTGCTTGCAGCCTGATTTTGCTGGCTAAATAGGGTCATACGCCAGCTGTTGAACCTCCATCCACGCCAGACTATTTACGCCATCATTGACGCGCATGCGTTTAGCTGCGACGGCAGACGCATTGCACTTGCAATTGTCCAATAACGGCTGTTTGCGTGGTGATGCGGAAAGATGGCGGATGAGTGAAGCGGCAACCAAAATTCTGGTTATCGACGATGAAGTCGAAATCCAACGATTGCTGAGATCAAGTCTCACTTTGCAGGGCTATCATTACGTCGGCGCTAATGACGCCGAAGAAGGATTGAAACTGTGTACAGTCGAGCAGCCCGACCTTGTGATGCTCGACGTCATGTTGCCTGACCACAGCGGGATCGACATCATCAAGAACCTCCGGGAATGGTCCGAAGTGCCCATTATCGTCGTCTCGGAACTAGACGACGAGAAAGTGGTCATTGAGGCGCTAGACTTTGGCGCCGATGACTATGTAACGAAGCCGTTCCACCCAGGCGTCTTGCTCGCCCGCATACGAGCGAATCTTCGCTGTCGACCAGACAGTAACACGGGTGATGAACCGGTGGTGCGTTGCGGCGATGTGGAGGTTGACCTTGCACGCCACTCAGTCGATCAGAACGGTTCAAAGATCGATTTGACACCGAAGGAATTTGATCTGCTTGGTCTATTTGTTCGCCACCCAGGCCGGGTGCTGACGCACAAATTCATACTCGACAAGCTGTGGGGCCCGGCACAGTCTGACAACGTAGAATATGTGCGCATTTTCGTGAAACAACTCAGGGACAAACTCGAAACCGATTCAGCCAATTCTCCAAGGATTGTGACGGAGACCGGCGTCGGATATCGTTTAGAAGCCCCAGAGGAGTAGGGGGCTCAATCCCTGTTTGTAACCTTCCGTCGCATCAGGCGTTCTCCTTGTGTCAGCTTTACTGGCAGAAAACAGATGCCCATGCCGATCAAAGAAATTCTAATGCCATGCGATTGTAACGTAGGCTTGCCACACGGCGCGT
>CAZURR010000138.1:0-4705 GCA_964622715.1 uncultured Hyphomicrobium sp.
GCGCGGCAGAGCATGAAGGTCGAGGTCAGGTTGACGGCGATCACATCGTCCCACTGCTCGTCCTTCATGACCATGAAGAGATTGTCGCGAGTGAGGCCTGCATTGTTCACCAGAATGGAGAGACCACCCATCTCGGCAATCGCTCTGTCAATGAGCTTGGCGACGGCTGCGCGGTCGGCCAGATCGCAGGGCAGCACATGAACGCGCTCGCGAAGTTCCTTGGCAAGCTCCTCAAGTTTGTCGGCCTGACGCCCCGATATCGCGACAGTTGCTCCTGCCTTATGGAACGCGCGAGCGATGGCGCCGCCGATACCGCCGGTAGCTCCGGTGACAAGGACCGTCTTGCCCGATAGGTCGAACATGGCAATTCCTCAGACTTCTAACTGTTGAGTTGACCCAGCGCAGCGTCGACCTCGGCTGGCGTGCCGATGCTAGTGGCGTTGAGACTCTTTTCTGTACGCCTAACAAGGCCTGCGAGCACCTTGCCCGCGCCGACCTCGTAGATGTACGTCACTCCGTTGGCTGTCATGTAGGTAACACACTCCCGCCAGCGTACGGTGCCAGTCACCTGCTCGACAAGGCGCTTCTTGATCTCGGCCGGGTCCGTGATGGGCTGTGCTATCACGTTGGCGATGACCGGCACGACAGGCACCTTCACTTCGACATTGGCGAGCGCCTCTGCCATCGCCTCGGCGGCGGATTGCATCAACGCACAATGGAACGGCGCGGAGACTGTTAGCGGAACTGCGCGGCGCACGCCGAACTCCTTACCGATTTCCGGCACTCGGTCGAGCGCTGATTTGTCGCCGGAGAGCACGACCTGCGCCGGCTCATTGTCGTTTGCGATCTGACACACATCACCCTGCGCGGCCGCCTCGGCAACTTTGCGCGCAACGTCGATCCCAACGCCGAGCAGCGCGGCCATTGCGCCCTGCCCCACCGGCACAGCAGCTTGCATAGCCCGACCTCTGAGCTTCAAAAGCCGCGCGGTATCGGCGAGCGAAAACGCGCCAGCAGCGGCGAGTGCAGAATACTCACCCAGCGAGTGGCCTGCGACAAACTTGACCGTGTCCTTGAGTGAGAAACCCTTCTCCCGCTCCAAAACGCGCATGACCGCCATCGACACCGCCATAAGCGCCGGCTGCGCGTTTTCTGTCAGCGTCAGAGTCTCCTTCGGCCCCTCCCATATAATCTGCGACAGGTTCTGGGACAGGGCCGCATCCACCTCATCGAAGACCTCCTGCGCTGTGGGGTAGGCCTGGGCCAGCTCGCGCCCCATGCCGACGTCTTGACTACCTTGCCCGGGAAATACGAATGCGACCGCCATCCGTTTTCATCCTCAAGTGGGAATAGTTTTCGGCTGACCGCCAAAAGAAAATGGGCCACACGTGCCGCTTTAGCCATGTCGCCGAGTGTTCTGTCAAGCTAGGTGAATCCATTGATCCAAACCGGGTTAGGCGGAGACCGCTGCCACGCGAACAGTGTTTCGCCTCTTGCCGGGATCGAATTTTGGCTTATAAAGCACTCCTTACCCGCTCCGGTTGGAGGCTGAACGGGAGACCACGGCAACGTGGCCGGGCTTTTGAGGCCCGTCTCCCAGTGTCTTCGCTCTCATGGGTGACCTGATTGGGCCTTTCTCGGGTCCATAAGGGGCTTTGCGCCGGAACGATAGGACAAACGAATGAAAGGCCAAGCGCATGCCACTTTATGAGCATGTCTTCCTGGCGCGCCAGGACGTCTCGAACGCCCAAGTCGAGGCACTCACCAAGGAATACACTGACGTCATCGAAGAAGGTGGCGGCAAGATCACCAAGAGCGAGTATTGGGGCCTCAAATCCCTGGCTTATAAGATCAAGAAGAGCCGCAAGGCACACTTCTCTCTTCTCAACATCGATGCACCACACGACGCCGTTGCTGAAATGGAGCGGCGCATGGGGTTGTCCACCGAGGTCATTCGCTTTTTGACACTGAAGGTCGACGAGCACGAGACTGAGCCCTCGGTGATGATGCGCAAGGGCGACCGGGACGACCGGCGCGACGGCGACCGCGGTTTCGGCGGCCGTGGTGGTGGCGGCTTTCGTGGCGGCGGATTCCGCGGCGGCGGGGGCTTCCGCGGCGATCGGGACGGTGGTTCAGGCGGCAGGCCGCGTCCGCCACGCGGTGACCGCGAAGGCGGCGACCGTGCGCCGCGGCCTCCTCGCGATGGCGGCGAACACGCGCCAACTCCCGCCCGCGATGATAAAGCCGCACCCGCTGCAGAGGCCAAGCCCAGCACCGAGCCCAGCAAAGAATCGGAGGCATAAGTCATGGCTGAGACCGCAACGGGTGGCGGACGCCGCCCCTTTCACCGGCGCCGCAAGACTTGCCCCTTTTCAGGCGAGCACGCCCCGAAAATCGACTACAAGGACGTGCGTCTGCTAGGACGCTATGTGTCAGAGCGAGGCAAGATCGTCCCGAGCCGAATTACTGCCGTTTCGGCTAAAAAGCAGCGCGAGCTGTCACGGGCTATTAAGCGGGCGCGTTTCTTAGGGCTGCTGCCCTATATCTTGAAGTGATGCGCCAAATGCTGGACCTCCAGGTCTGACGTCCTTTTTCAGGGTTGGGATGGAACGGGCCACAGCGCTCCCCGTCTCTAACCGCGAGAACGCGGGACAGCTTTTTTGATGCCATATTCGCTCCTGATTGCCCTCGGCGCCGGCTTTGTCTCGGCCATCGTGTTCGCGTCTGCGACGACGGGGCCGCTGCTCGTGCGCATACCGCTGTTCCTCTTGACACCGCTTGCATTGTTTTTGGCGGGGCTGGGCGCCGGAACCATGCCGGCTGCCGTCGCCGGGATCGCAGGCACGGCGCTTATTTTTGCCGCAGGAGGTGGCGCGTCCGCACTCATCTTTGCCGCAAGCCAAGCGTTGCCCGTGGTCGTGCTCGTGCACCTTGCATCTCTCAATCGGCAAACCGCGGGCGAGGCAGAGTGGTACCCAATTGGCCGAATCGTGATCGCTGCTGCACTGATGGCGGCCGCCTTCTCGATGCTGACGCTTTTCCTTCTGGGCGGGAACGAAGAGACGATACGCACAACGTTGCGAACCATGTTGGAGTCGTTCGTACAGAACGAACTCGCCAATTTGCCCGAAGCATCTGCCCTGGGTTCCAAAGAGATCAACGAGTTAACCAGCGTCATGCTCGCGCTGCTACCTGCAGCCTCGGCCATCTCGGCCATGGGCAGCCTGTTGTTTAATATGTGGCTTGCGGGGCGAATTACGCTGGCGTCGGGCCGGCTGCAACGGCCCTGGCCCGACCTAGCGGCGATGTATTATCCCCCCGGTACGCCGCTTATGCTCGCTGCTGCGACGGCGGCGGCATTTCTCTCCGGATTTGCGGGGTTCATCGCTACGGCTTTCGCCGGACCGCTGTTTGTCGCTTACGTGCTCATGGGGCTGGCCATCATACACTTTATCACGCGTGGCCGCCCATGGCGCCCCTTTGCATTGTGGGCCATCTATGCCGCGCTTTTCATCATCAACACGGTTGCCTCGCTCGCGGTTGCCGTTCTCGGCCTAACGGAATCTGTCTGGCCTCTTCGCAGGATGATCCAGCCGCCATCCGGACCGCCAAAATCGTAACACGGACTGATAGTTCGCAATTAAGAAGGAGTGCCCCAATGGAGGTCATACTGCTAGAGCGCATCGGCCGGCTTGGTCAGATGGGTGATGTAGTCAACGTCAAGGACGGGTATGCGCGCAACTTTCTGCTACCGCAGAAAAAGGCGCTGCGCGCCACACAAGAGAACCGCGCTCGGTTCGAAACTGAGCGCGCGCAACTTGAAGCCAATAACCTTGAGCTCAAGAAGGAAGCTGAAGCCGTTGCCGAGAAGCTCGATGGTCAGATTTTTGTTGCCATCCGCAGCGCCGGCGATACCGGCCAGCTTTACGGCTCCGTCGCGACCCGCGACATCGCTGAGCTGGTGACAGAAGGCGGCTTCACTATCGACCGGCGCCAGGTAATCTTGGAGCGCCCGATTAAGACGTTGGGAGTGCACGCGATCAACATCGCGCTGCACCCGGAGGTGATCGTCAAGGTGGCGCTCAACGTGGCCCGCTCCGAGGACGAGGCCAAGCGCCAGGCAGCCGGCGAGGATGTCACCATCGTCAAGGATGAGAAAGTGGAGCTGGAGACCTTCGACCCGGACGTGTTCGAGGAGGGCGCTGCGCCCACCGAGGAGGCAGAAGTGGCGCCTGCAACCGCCGACAGTGGCGCGGAGAAGCCCTCAGATTAGGGGGCTGTTGCACGATTCGGGGAAGCAAGCGATTTCCGTCCCTCATGTGCATAGCGGGGACGGAGATGCTTGACGCCTCGACGGCGGGCGCTCGGAATCTGATAGCGTCCGCCCTATGGCACAAAACGCGACACTCATCTCCGACCGGCCCAAGGCATCGCATGCTGCTGAAGAGTCCCTGCCCTTTCGTCAGGCCCCGCACAACTTGGAGGCGGAGCAAGCGCTGCTCGGCGCCATCCTCGTCAACAATGAGGCGATGGACCGTGTCTCCTCATTCCTGGAGCCGCAACACTTTTTCGATCCACTGCACCAGCAGATCTTCGATACGGCCGCCAAACTCATTCACGCTGGCAAGCAAGCAACGCCTATCACACTCAGAACGTTCTTCGAGAATGCCGAACCGATCTCGCCAACGCTGACCGTCCCGCAATA
>CAZURR010000139.1:0-4680 GCA_964622715.1 uncultured Hyphomicrobium sp.
CTCATGTCGCGCCCGCGTCTCACCGCACTCATTAGAAGCCTGCCCGCATTTGTGCCGTTCGTGGGCCCGGAGGCGCAGGAGCGTGCTCGCAACCGTCCCTTTCGTGCGCGCATGGGCGCCAACGAGAGCGTCTTTGGTCCCTCGCCAAAGGCCATCGCTGCGATGGAAGCCGCTGTATCTGAGAACTGGCAATACGCCGATCCCGAAAGCTACGATCTGCGCGACGCGCTGGCCCAATTCCACAACGTCAGCATGGACAACATCGTCATCGGCGAAGGCATTGACGGGCTCTTAGGACTGATGGTGAAGCTCGTGGTGGAACCGGGTGACGCCGTTGTCACCTCAGATGGCGCCTATCCGACCTTCAACTTCCATGTTGCTGGCGGCGCGGGACGTCTCGCGCGCGTGCCCTACAGTGACGATCGCGAAGACCTTGATGGGCTACTCGAGGCGGCCAAGCGCGAGGACGCGCGCCTTCTTTACGTTGCCAACCCCGATAACCCCATGGGGACCTTTTGGCCGGCCTCGGACGTAATGCAGCTCATCGATCGGTTGCCCGACGGTGTGTTGCTCTGTCTCGACGAAGCCTATTGCGACACGGCGCCGGCTGGCGAGCTTCTTCCCATCGATGTTCTGCACCCTCAGGTGCTGCGTTTCCGAACGTTCTCCAAGGCTTACGGGCTAGCTGGCGCGCGCATTGGCTATTGCCTCGGTGAGGCGTGGCTCGTTGCCCACTTCGAGAAGATCCGCAACCACTACGGCATCAATCGCGTCGGCCAAGTTGGCGCGCTCGCGGCACTGGCGGACCAGGAGTATCTGGCTGCGGCCGTGGCGAAGATTGCGCGAGCGCGGGACAAGATTGCCGAGATTGCTGTTGCGAACGGGCTGACGCCCATTCCCTCAGCGGCGAACTTTGTGACCATTGATTGCCGGAGAGATGACACCTTCGCAAGGCGCGTGATGGAGGAGCTTATTGCGCGCGACGTGTTTGTGCGCATGCCGAGCGTTGCGCCACTCAATCGATGCATTCGCGTAAGCTGCGGCCGCGGCGAGGACCTGGCGATTTTCGCTGCCGAGCTTCCCGAAGCGCTCATCGCGGCGCGCAAGTGATCATCGATCCGGGTTGCCCGATCCACCGGTATGTTAGGTAACTCCGGCAACTATCAACAATCGAGGCAAAAGCCCCATGAGCGAACTCCTGGACCATTCGTCGTGGTCGTTCCAGCTCGTCTTCTTTCTGATCGGTATGTATCTCGTCGTCGGCCTCATCCAGCCAAAATGGGTGCTCGCGGCCAAGTGAAGCACGATCGTTATTGTGTCGGTCTTTCTACTGCTGATTGCCTCCACGGCCTTCTATATTGCGATTAGGCCATTGGATTCAGCGCCAGACGGCACTCGTCGAACCGGCACAGAGCTTGAGCCGACAGCGACTGAGCGGTAAGAACTGGACCCGAACGGGTCGCGACCGCATATCAAACCGGCGGACTCCAAGTTTAACGGCATTCGGGGGAGAAATTGCCATGCAAGGAATTTCCGGTCTCACTGTTGCGTTGACCATCGCCACCATCGGCTTTCTCGGCCTTGGTTATGGCGTTTACGAAATGATGACTCACGCCGGGACCGACGTGGGGATCAAGACGGCCGGCGCGTTCGCCGTGTACTTCCTCATGTGCTTGGCCATCATTCGTTTGGCCAGATAGGCGCGCGCCCACGCTGGGGAACGGCTAAGGCCAGCGGTGCAGAGCGCCTTCCGGGAACGTCCATTCTGGTGTCACAAGGCTGCCCGTGAAGGCGGCCGGGTACCACGGCGAACCGCCGGGCGCGGCGGGGTTCTTGAGGACGTGCATTTCCTGCGCCGGCATAAAGCTCTGAATCAATAGGAAGCGTTTTTCGCCCGTTGTCGGGTTGGCCACCATGTCCGCAACAAGCACGGCGTGACCGGGAAAGCCGCCCTTAATAAATACGTCGCCAATCTGAATGTCATCGCGTGGCGCCTTCTTCAACTCGCGCTCAAGCGAGTAGGTTCCGGCATAGGCGAACACCAGTGTCATGTATTTTTTGAACGAGGCGTAGTCGAGCTTGCGTCTGGATGAAAAGCGCCGGCGTTTGCCGTCGGTATAGTTGAAGCCGATTTCACTTTTGCGGCCGGAGGCGAAGAGCCATTCGCCACGCAAGCGCATGATCGCGTCGGCGCATTGCTGGAGGTCTCGTTTTCCCACATCGATGTCAATGACAGCAGCGTGTACGTCTTGACGCCATTTAGGTGCGCCCGTGTAGAGCAGCACCGGTACATTGGCCGGTTTCAAAGGTAGCCCTCGCAGCCACTCAGCCCAACTATCGGGTGGTACGCTTTCGCGCTGAAAACCAGGAGGCGGCGCGATGCCTTGCGCCAACGTGCGGGCATTTGCGATCGTGGCATCAGATCGCCATGCGTAGGGTGCTGCGGCAGTCGCGGCGGCGGCAACACAGACGAGCGCTGCGGCGGTGAAGGTGAGGCGGCAGGGGCGAGCAAAAAGTGTCATGCCGCCACAGTGGGCTTGGCTTGTGTCACGCTGAAGGCCAAAATCGCGCGCCGAACAGCAACGACGTCAGGCAACCATGTTCGATGTAGTCGTGCGGCCGATGTCGCCGTTATTGGTATGCGAACGCCTTGTCTTGCCAGCTGCCTTCGTACATTTTTTCAGCCCACTTTGGAACGACCTGATCGGCATTGACGTTCTTGGGCGCCTCCCGCGGCCTGACCCATTTGCGCATCCGCGCGGTCTTTTGTGGGGATTTCTGGTTTGATGTCTCGGGCTTGCGGATTGGAATGTTGATTGCGGCGGCTTTGGTTGTAGACGGTTGCTCAACAGCGAGCACTGATGGCAGCGCGTCGACCTCCTCTGTGATGTCGTTTGCGGCACTAAGCTTGAGCGGCTTTGGCGCCGAATCCCGAATCTCCGCTGCGGCACGAAGCTTGAGCGGTTTTGGCGGCGAATCCGAAACCACTGCCGTGATAGCAGGGAGCCGGTCACTGTGCCGGGGCGTCTTAGCCTCTGTGACGGGTCGGGGCTCGTATAGCCGTCCTGTTGCCGATGTCGTTATTGGCGATGCAGCAATGTCGTCCTCGGCCTGAGCAGCCGCGATAGCTAGTATATTTGCATTAAGCACCTCCACCTTTTTTGAGGGGGTGCTCCAATTGCGCACCGATTGGGACGGCTGCTGTATCAGCATGTCACCGAGGTCCGCCGTCGTGGCGTATTTGATGCGCGAAGCAATAGTCGCACTGTCGGAGGCCTGAGAGGATACAGCGACCACCAGCGCGTCATCACAGTCGTGGCAGCTCTGCGGTCCGGTCGTCCAGATGGCAAACCCAAGCCCGCCCGCCAGCAGCAATATCAGTCCCGCGAAGCCGACGCGCGTGCGTGACAGCGTTGTCCAAGCAAAGGCGTTGTCCGAAACGACGGCGCGCGCTTGCAGGCGGCCATTGTTGCGACGCGCGCCGTGCGCCGGCGGACGCGCCGGCATGGCCGCGAAATCATCTAGCAAGCTTACAAATCCATCAATCGATGTGTCGTCAGTGTCGACACGCAACGCGTTGGCGCGCATGGCGCGACTCCTGGGTTTCGCGCCTCCCCCACAGCATGACGCATCAGCTTTTTCTTGGTTGGTGGGGAGTTCGACCCGCCAACAAGCTATGCGCTATGCCCCGGCGGAAGCAGCTAGGGTCAAGATTGCACTTCAAATTCACGAGGTTACGCGGGGACTAGTACAAGGCAGTGTGAAATAAGGAGCGCATTGCGCTGAAACAAAGAACAAATCAGCCTCTGCATATTTTTAAGTTACCTGATTTGGGTGAATTTTCTACGAATATTCTCGACGTTTTGGGTCATCGGAGGAGGTCAATACTATACAATAAGAACTATAAGATATATTATTTATCGTACATATGATTGGCTATGGTTTCGCAGGCTGAATGCCATGCTCTCCTACTCATCCGGGCGACAATCCCTGACAGAAAAAACGGCTCGGGAAGGATCTCCCGAGCCGTTCGATTTTCTTGGCGATGCCGTCCGTCTGTTAGACAGAGTAGTAAAGATCGAACTCGATGGGATGTGGTGCCATCTCGAAGGCCAAGTTCTCGTCCATGCGCAATTCGATATAGGCGTCGATCACGTCATCGGTCATAACCCCGCCCATCTTCAAGAACGCACGATCCTTATCAAGGTTTTCGAGCGCTTCGCGCAGGCTCCCGCAAACCGTTGGGATATTCGACAGTTCAGCCGGCGGCAGGTCGTAGAGGTTCTTGTCGACTGCGTCGCCCGGGTTGATCCTGTTGGTGATGCCGTCAAGTCCCGCCATGAGCATAGCCGTGAAGCCGAGATATGGGTTCGCCGCCGGATCAGGGAAGCGAACCTCCACACGCTTGGCCTTTGGGTTCGTCGCGTGCGGAATGCGGCAGGCGGCGGATCGATTGCGGACGGAGTAGGCCAGCAGCACGGGCGCCTCGTAGCCCGGGACCAATCGCTTGTAAGAATTGGTCGTCGGGTTAGTGAAGGCGTTGATAGTCTTGGCGTGCTTCAGGATACCGCCGATGTAGTAGAGGCACTCGTCCGATAGATCCGCGTACTTGTTGCCGGCAAAGACCGGCGTGTCGCCTCTCCAGATCGACTGGTGCACGTGCATGCCCGAGCCGTTGTC
>CAZURR010000140.1:0-4619 GCA_964622715.1 uncultured Hyphomicrobium sp.
ACTGTGAGATGGCGGCTTGAGAATGAATAGAGACAAGCCATGCTGCAATATGATGAGGTTGTCATGTACGCCAGACGCTTATCTATAACTGTTGTTACGGCAATTCTAATGCATGGCATTTTGGGCACCACACAGGCGGCTGAGTGGGACGAGGGCATAGTCCGGACGGCCGGAAATTACGGCCCGATCCCTTTGATAAAATTAGGTGTCGAGTATGAGAATTTTGCGGTCGGACCTTATGTCGTGCAGGGCGAACTGGTGCTTAGAATTTGCAGAGACACCCAAGCCAGCACAGGCGTGACGGTCATAGGGGCTGCTCCTGGGGTGCCCACGAATCCACCATTTGAGCTGAAGCAGTTGAATTACGGCTGCGGCGACATCGAAGGAAGCCGGTTTTTTGTCAAGTCGATGACCGCCGAGTTCGCTGGTCTAGCTGGTATCATTAAACCCGACAGCTCATCGGGTTGGGCCAACGTGCGACTTACTCAGGGATATAGCGGAGACCAAGTCTTAGCTAACGTGCGAACACCGCAGAAGTACATCATCAAGATTCCTGAAGCTCAAGGCAGCGGCGCTTACAAGGTTCAGTTCAACGTGTACAGCAGCAAATTTCCCTTGGGCCGAAAAGGATGGCTCCACTCAGACGGCGCAAACGCACGCATCATACCTGACGCTCTCAAGATTGTTGTGCTTCAATCTAAATTCGAAGACTCTCGGGACGAGAAGGTCGACGAGAAGTCGATCAGTTACGCTCGATGTGACTCATCGATCGTCTCTTGTGAAGGAAACAAGAATTCGTCGGACAAAAAAGACGATGCTGATTGGCTCGACGCCAAGGACTCCAGCGACTAAAGGGCGCTTCGCTAATGGCCACGCCAATCGTGCGCAGATTATCACGGGCGTGCTCGACGGCGGGAGCGGCCTCTTCCAGACTAACGGCCTCTTGGCAGGCTGCACCTGCGATCTTGACCTGGTAAAAGGTTTCACCGATGCCGCACCGCTTGCCCGGCTCGCTGCCGGAAACCGGCGAGCTCACCTTCGAGCTTGGCGACGATGAGATCGAGATCAGTTCGGCCTTGCATACGGTGCTCTCCGCAACGGAAACTCAATGATGTCCCGCTAAACGAGGAGAATATCGAAATGGCACGTTGCTCTTGCAGTCGAGCCAGCACGATTGTCGCGCTGGTGCTTGCGCCCTTCTGCCTAAGTGGCGCGGCTCTAGCAGATCCGCTCCTCGATGAAACCGTCAATTTTACGGGTCAGATTCTTTTCCTTGAGCATAAGGTGCCGGCACTTGTCATCGGCGCTGTGCGGAATGGTGAGGTTTCCATCCAAGGCTTCGGTGAGCGGTCAGAAGGCGGCGCTGCTCCTGACGGCGACACATTGTTGCGGATCGGCTCCATCACTAAGGCCTTCACCGGAGAGGTCCTGGCGCACCTCGTGGCGGAGGACACGGTCGCCTTCGCCGATACGTTCACCACGCTTGCCCCCGAGATTGCGCCGAATGCAAGCAAGGACATCCAGCTTATCAGGCTTATTGATCTCGTCACGCATTCGGCCGGATTGCCTCGCGAAGTGCCGCATGAACCCGGACCTGAGAATAATCCCTTCGCGACGGTCACGCGAGAGGCCTTCGCCAACTGGTTGAAGACAGACAGCCTGCTGTTCGCGCCGGGCACTGGTGTGCTGTATTCGAATTTTGGCCTCGACCTTCTCGCCATCGCACTTTCAAACGCCGCTAAGACCCCCTATCCGCAGCTCTTGGAACAATACATTGCACGCCCGATCGGTGTGCGGGATACAACCTTCACGCCAACTGACGCGCAAAAGGCGCGCGTTATGCAAGGTCATGGATTCGACGGAACGCCGATGCCTGACGTGCCTACTGGGTCGGTAATAGTTGGCTCGGGCGGTCTCTATTCGACGCCAATGGATCTCTTGCTATGGATGCAATGGCATCTTGACCGGAGCGCCGGGAAAGGTACCGAGGCGCGACTGCTCGACCACGCAATTTATCTCGTACGCGACGGTCTCAACCCGGTCTACGGCATGGACGAGTCGGGCCACATGGACGCGATGGGTCTTGCCTGGATTGCCATGATGCCAAAGGAAGACCGGCCCTTCATCTTGCAGAAGGCGGGCGGACTGCAGGGCGTTTTCACGTATATCGCCTTCGCACCGGCTCACGGCGTCGCCGTTTTCGTCGCCATCAACAAATTCGACTTCAATGCGGCGATGGCGATGGCCGCGGCAGCAAACGAATTGATCGCCAACCTTGCGCCTCGGTGAGACATTGACCCCTTTGGCGATGCGTCAGCCAGTGTGGCTTTCGCGTAGGGACGACTCATCGCAAGGTCGGGGACTGCTGCGTGTTTTTCACACATGGGATGGTACCGTGGCCGCCAATTCAGACAGGTAGAGCGTGCTGCGAAGAATAGCGGGCAATCATATGTCTGCTTCTGATTCAATGCGGGCTTCTGTCATCCCGTGAATTAGAGCGCCCGACGATTTCATTTCGACTATTTCGCATTTCAACGCTATGACCTTTTCCGGTCGTGGATCTCCGCGCAGCAGGTCATCAAAGCTCAATTGGGGGCACCAGAATGAATGTAGTCACCGAGGCTGTGAATTGGCTTAACGGCCTCGTGTGGGGTGTACCGATGCTGGTGCTCATCCTCGGTGTTGGGCTCTACCTCACGCTTGGCTTGAAGCTTCTCACGATCTTTAAAATACCCTTCGGCTTCGCCCTTTTATGGCGTGGCCGGGCCTCGCTTGGACGGGGCGAAATTAGCCCGTTTGCCGCCCTAATGACTTCACTTTCCGCGACCATCGGCACAGGCAATATAGCCGGTGTTGCAACGGCGATTTTTCTCGGTGGTCCGGGTGCCGTCTTCTGGATGTGGATGACCGCGCTTGTCGGGATGGCGACGAAGTATGCCGAAGCGGTATGTGCCGTGCGCTACCGGGAACAAGATGAGCGGGGGAAATTTGTCGGCGGACCGATGTACTATATTACGAACGGGCTTGGGAAAAGCTGGACCTGGCTCGCCGTATGCTTTGCATCATTTGCGAGCATTGCCGGGTTCGGAATTGGCAACATGGTGCAAGCCAACTCCGTTGCCGATGCCCTGAATACCACTTTCGCGGTGCCGGAATGGTTGACGGGTGGTGTTCTTGTCGCGCTGGTTGGAACGGTTCTGCTCGGAGGGATCAAACGCATAGGCAACGTCGCAAGTGCGCTCGTACCATTTATGGCAATTGCTTACGTTGCAGCCGGAACGGTTGTCATGATCCTTAATGTGGATGCCATTCCGACGGCATTTCGCCTGATTTTCACACATGCCTTTTCGCCGGCTGCTGCGACGGGTGGCTTTGCTGGTGCAGCAGTATGGGCAGCAATGAAGTTTGGCGTTGCAAGAGGTGTGTTTTCGAATGAAGCCGGACTTGGCTCTGCGCCCATAGCACACGCGGCAGCGCAAACCAAAGGGCCCGTTAGCCAAGGCCTAGTCGCGATGTTAGGCACATTCATCGATACAATTGTCGTGTGCTCATTTACGGCATTGGTGATCTTGACAACGGGAGCGTGGACGAGCGGCGAGACTGGCGCCGCTCTTACTTCGAAGGCATTCGGTATCGCCTTGCCGGGAATAGGCGCTTACGTCGTCGCCGTTGCCCTCGCGATATTTGCGTTCACGACGATGCTCGGCTGGAGCTACTATTGCGAGCGCTCCTTGCAGTATCTCTTTGGCGTCAAAATCATTACGCCGTTTCGCGTAACTTGGTCCTTAGCCGCTCTCGTTGGCGCGCAACTGAAGCTTGGCTTTGTCTGGCTGCTGGCCGATACACTCAATGCACTGATGGCGATCCCCAACCTGATTGCGCTGATCCTCCTTAGTCCGGTGGTCTTTAAGCTCAGCAGAGAGTTTTTCAAAACGCGCGGCAAGTCTGAGGACAATCCGTTTTAATTGTATCCCCTATGGGGACCCAGTTACGTTCGGGAGCTTTGTCTCCTATCAAGTAGAACGACAGGCACGTAACCCGGTGGCTGAGCCGTCACACACGATCGCAAAAAATGGCAGGCATCCCCTCAGCCCCATTCTCGCGAAGGTCGAAGCCAATTAGGGTTCCAATCGACGAGGATCATGAAGCTCGTTTGGAGACTAGCCGGACGCGGTGCGTTTTGGCCGGTCAAACATTGCCGCTTCGATATGGTTCGGGCTTGGAAAGGAGACAATTGTGGATGTCGCACAGGCAAGTCTCCGGTTCGCAAGGCTAGCTCTGGGGTCAGTCTTTGCGATCGGGACGATGCTCTTGTCAGCGGCCACCATGGCACGTGCCGAGGATACCGTGGCGCCTGCAAACCAGTGGACAGTGAGCTTTACGCCCTATGGCTGGACCCCGTTCCTCAATGGCGACCAAACCGTAAAAGGCCGGACGGTCTCAATCGATGTCACTCCTATTGAGGTCCTGGAACATCTCGAACGGGCGCCTTGGATGAGTTATGCCGAAGCACGCAAGGGACCCTTGGCTCTCTACAACGACCTTTTTTATGCAAACCTTGGTATCGACGCGAGTGCCGCCAGGACCTTCGGGAAGGCCGCGCTGAGTGCGTCGCTTGG
>CAZURR010000141.1:0-4581 GCA_964622715.1 uncultured Hyphomicrobium sp.
CGCGCGCCAGAAGAGGCGACGAAGGCGCAGGGGTTTAGGTGCGATGCGGTTGGTTGTCGAACCTCGGTGAAAGGCGTGACGGTCGCCGTTGCGCGCCATCCGGCCGCGCTAAACGATGATTGTCAGCGCGCAAAAATACTTATTTCCAGCTTCGCCAACCCGCGGGGTTGTGACGGTCCGGCGGTGCTGATCGATTTCTTCGCCGCGCGTCGCGGTGGGACGCACGCGGTCTATATTGAGGAAGACGGGCACATTCGCGTCGAGACGGTTGCGCAAAGGCGCGGTGTCCGGCCCTGGTCGTCGCGGCCCACCAAGCGCTTCGGCAAAAAGCGTGGGCCAAAGCTTCAGTAGCGGCGCAGCAATCCGACGAGACGTCCTTGAATGTCGATTTGGTCAGGGCCGAAGATGCGGGTCTTAAATTCGGGATTTGCAGCTTCGAGAGCAATAGTAGTGCCCTTCTTGCGCAACCGTTTGAGCGTGGCCTCCTCCTGATCCACCAGTGCGACGACAATGTCACCGTTCTCTGCGGTATCGCAGCGGCGAACGACGACGACGTCACCATCGAGGATGCCGGCATCGATCATGGAATCGCCCTTCACCTCCAGGGCAAAGTGCTCGCCGTTGGTGAGCAAGTCGGGAGGGCAGGCGATGTCGTGGCTGTGGTTCTGGATGGCACTAATGGGCGTACCAGCCGCAATGCGCCCCATGACAGGGATAGAGACGGTGCGGCTGTCTATGACGGTCGAAGGCGGCGCACTCACTTCGCGCAGCCGGCTGCCCTCGATCACGCTAGGCTGGAAGCCAGCACGACGATCGCCGTGTCCCTGGTCGGTGTTTTCAGGCAGACGAATGACTTCGATGGCGCGGGCGCGATGAGGCAGGCGGCGGATGAAGCCACGCTCAACCAGCGCCGTAATGAGACGGTGTATGCCGGACTTCGACTTGAGGTCGAGCGCGTCCTTCATCTCGTCGAATGACGGTGGCACGCCCGAATCCTGCATACGGGAATGAATGAAGAGCAAAAGCTCTTTCTGCTTCTCGGTTAACATTGGCCCTCCAGAGCCTGGTGCCACGGTGGTTCGATCGGGAATGGACCGCCGGGCATCATGGACAAAGCATGAACGTACCCTAGCCGTTCGCGTCGCGTTCTGCAAGAGGGGCCCCAAAAGAGGGGATTTTAGAAGTCGATCGGTAGCACGGAGACCGTCGACCCGGTGCTCAATGCAGGGGCGTTGGGCATGCGCACGATCAGCACATCGGCGGCCATTAGCCCCGTCAAATGGGCGCTATCCTGGGATGACAACACGCTGACGCGCGGTGGGTTTGACGCGCCGGTTTCGCGTTTGGCTCGCATGTAGTGCTGGCGCGGACCGTTAGCTTTCAGGTCATGGGCGAGCACGGCGATTGTCGCTTCCAGCGGCGAATCGGTGCGCCCGAGTAGGCGGTGAATGAGGGGGACGAGAAAGACGCGGGCTGCCACTAGGCACGACACGGGATTGCCCGGAAGCCCCAGCACGCGCGTGGCCTCCAGCCGCCCAAACAACATCGGTTTGCCGGGTCGGATAGCGACTTTCCAGAAATCTAGTCTCATGCCTCGCGCCTCAAGTGCCGGCCGCACAAGATCGCGGTCGCCGACTGAAGCCCCGCCGATGGTGACCAGCACGTCGGCACCAGTGGCGGCCTGCAACTTGGTGTCGACCGCGTCGCGCGCATCAGGTGCGATGCCGAGCAGCAGGGGCGAACCGCCGGCGCATTCGATCATTGCGGCGAGTCCATAGGTATTGGAGGCAACGATCTGATCGGGGCCGGGGATCGCACCGGGTTCAACCAGCTCATCGCCCGTCGCTAATACCGCCACGCTCGGCTTGGCCCGCACGGAAAGCTCAGCATGACCTGAAGCGGCGGCGAGTGTTATGGCGCGCGCGTCAATTTGGCGCCCGGCGGTCAGAAGTGTTTGCCCTTCGCGAAAGTCACCACCCATGGTGCGGACATTGGCGCCGGGGTGCGGTGCCTCACGAATGACAACCGTGTCGCCCTGGCGATCGGTGTTCTCCTGGATGACGACAGAGTCCGTACCTTTGGGCAACGGCGCGCCAGTGAAGATGCGCGCAGCTTCGCCTTGTTCCACCGTCCCGGCAAACCCGCACCCGGCTTGCGACTCACCGGCGACCCTCAGTGAGATCGGCATGTTTGTAAGATCGCTGGCGCGCACCGCATAACCGTCCATGGCCGATGCGTTGAACGGCGGTTGGGTTAGTTTCGCAATGACGTCTTGGGCCAGAACGCAAGTGTGAGCGTCCAGCAGCTGCACGCTCTGTGTTGCTGTCGGGGAGGCGCCCTGAAGGACGCGCTTCAGCGCCTCTTCGACGGGGAGAAGCGCCATTGGTCAAGAGCCCCGTTTGGGCGCTGGCTCGGCCCGGTAGTGGCCCGAGCGCCCGCCGTACTTCTCAATCAAGCGAATGTCTCCAATGTTCATGGCGCGATCGACCGCTTTCAGCATGTCGTAAAGTGTCAAACACGTCGCCGACACCGCCGTCAGGGCCTCCATCTCCACGCCTGTTCTACCCGTCGTCTTCACAGCGGCAACGACGCGCACGCCAGGTGGTTCGTCATTGGCGGTGAGATCGACGGTGACATTGGCAAGCGCGAGGGGATGGCACAGCGGAATGAGCTCGTGTGCGCGCTTAGCTGCCATGATGCCAGCGATGCGTGCAGTGGCGAGCACGTCGCCTTTCGGTGCATTGCCGCTCTTAAGCATCGCCAACGTCTCCGGCTTCATGGAAATGAAGCCTTCGGCGATCGCTGTGCGCGCCGTCACGGGCTTGTCCGACACATCGACCATGTGGGCTTCGCCTGCCTTGTTCACATGGCTCAACCGGTCGCTCTTGGTCATGGTGTGGTCCTTTAGTCTTTAGCCGGCGTTAGCAGCGTGCGCGTCGCAGCGGTCACGTCGTTTTGGCGCATCAGACTTTCGCCGACCAGGAATGTCGCAACGCCTGCCCGGGACAAACGCGCGATGTCGCTGGGGGTGAAAATCCCGCTTTCGCCTATAACGATGCGATCCTTTGGCACGCGCGGGGCCAGTGCCTCAGTTGTTGCCAACGTCGTCTCAAATGTTTTGAGATTGCGATTGTTGATGCCGATGAGCCGGCAATCGAGCTTGAGCGCACGCTCCAGCTCGTCCGCGTCGTGCACCTCGACGATGGCGTCCATATGCCAATCCTTGGCGGCCGAAGCGAGCTCCCGGGCTGTCGTATCGTCGACCTCAGCCAGGATGATGAGGATGCAATCAGCGCCCCAGGCGCGCGCCTCGACCACTTGATAGGTGTCGAGCATGAAGTCCTTGCGCAAAGCGGGCAGCGATGTAGCAGCACGCGCGTGCGTTAAATACTCGGGCGCACCTTGGAACGAGGGGCCGTCAGTCAGAACCGAGAGACAAGCGGCCCCGCCCGCCTCGTAGGCCTTAGCGAGCGCTGGGGGATCGAAGTCGGCGCGGATGAGGCCCTTCGACGGGCTCGCCTTCTTCACCTCGGCGATGAGTGCGGGTTCGCCTGCGCGATGCTTGGCTTCTATGGCGCCAGCGAACGGGCGCACAGTCGGGGCGCTGCGCGCCAGTTCGGCGAGTACATGGAGCGGGGTGCGGTGCTTGGCGCGCGCGATCTCGTCCCGTTTGTAGCGTGTGATTGTCTCTAAAATATCGGCCATGGCGAGGAGAATACGTGAGGCGCGCAGCACTTGCTACTGGGGGCATGGGCGGGGAGGACGGCCAGGCCGAGGCGAACGCCGGCACCCCGCAGCGGGGCGTGTTGCGTCCGTGGGGGCGTTGAAGCGGGCTTTTTTGCTCTCCCACCGGCAGGACGGCATCGGACGCCCAGATGCCGACCAACGAATCGCGTTGCATCGTCAGCGTCCATCGCATGGGCAGGGCGCGAGGTGAGATTGGCGTGCGCCAATACAAGGAGGGCTTGAATGTATTCGGACCCATATTTTTGGCTCGTGGCCATCGGCTGTCTCGCCGTTGGCTGGTGGGTCTACAGGAACTGGATTGCTGAATAAGCTACACGGGCGTCTGGAGCACATCCCCGTTGGGCGGGATTGCGGAACTGTACGTGTGGGGGAGGGGTATAAGTTGGGTATGCTGGCGTGAAGCCGCTCTGACTTGGCGGATTTTCCGAGCGCTAAGAGGCATGTCTTCTTTCTGTAGTAGAGCGAACATCACTCGTGCGCGTTCCAATATCGGCACATGGCATAAAGTGGATATTGCGACCACGCGTTGGGTCATCATCCACCAGCACCAAAGACTATGTCGTTGCCAGTAACTGCTTCCACCTATGCTGCCATTCAGATGGCCGCGCGCATGCGTGCGACCAGCGAGAATCATGGAGAGGAAAATGACCAAGGGAAGCTTGATGCGCTCCTTAGCGCTAGCCATTTCAGCCATTGCTCTCGGATTTATTGCGACCTCAGCGTCGGCACAAGACAAGGAACCGAACATCCTCATCATCTGAAGCGATGACATCGGCTACTGGAATATCAGCGCCTATAATCAGGGCATGATGGGCTATAAAACGCCCAACATCG
>CAZURR010000142.1:0-4539 GCA_964622715.1 uncultured Hyphomicrobium sp.
TCGAATTCCAGCACAAGATTGCCGCGCAATATCTGCCGATGGTCGAAGAGCTTTGTCAGCGTTTCGATGGGCCGCCGCAGAAATGGCGCGCGCGCTACCAGAAACTGTTGTCCAAGGCTGGGGCCAGGAGCGCGGCGTGATCGGCGGGGCGTAGGCCCTTTCTCGGCCTCGATGGCCGTGGCGAGCGAATGCAATTTGGCGCGTTAAAACTCGTATCCGAGGAGAGCTATTTCTCGGCCATACCACTTGCGGACCAGTTCACGGGTTTCCTCGTCGTAGTGATGACGATAGTGCTTCGCGTCCCTTCGGAAATCTGACTTGGCTTGGGGGAGTGGAGCATCGAAGCTAACGCCCACTTTTTTTAGTACCTTGCCGAAATCATCGGCAAGATTTTCAAAACGCCCGACAAAATCGACACAAACCTTGTTGTCTATTGAGTAGATGTCGTAATTGTTAATCCACGCTCGACGTGGGCGATGCATGTACTCCGAAAACGACGGTGGGTTTTTCGATTTTCGATAACGAAAAAAATAGGCTGAAACCTGCCGGTCCCACGGATTGCGTTCGAAGGCGAATTTGAAATAATTGTTCCAAATGGCATCATCCTTCAGAAGCATACGAGCGTCGTTTGCAGGAATATGGTTGTAAAAGCCGTAATCCTTTGCACTAACCTTGAGCCAGTAACGCTTGAACAGGGGCTGTGGGCTGCGCCACCAGCTATGCACTTGCCAATTCTGTGGTGCCCTTCCATCGTAGTTTAAGCTGCGTTGGCGAAGCTCCTCTTCGTCTCCTATGGGGGTAATGACATCATCGGGTCCGCACAGCTTTCGGAGTGCCAACTCAAGGCTGCTCCCGCCCGTCTTTCGCGTTTTTAAGAAGATGAACTTGTGCTCGTGTGAGATGATCATGCGTATACCACTTTCCGAAAGCTCATCAGGCTTATAGACCGCGACCGACCTTAGAGCTATTTATGGGCTCACCCATGCACGACGATCCTACAGACGTCGAACTTAGACTTATGCGCAAATTCGCTGGTCTCGGGCCTAAATTTAGCCCCGGAACCTCCTGATACGGGTTCGCCATGAAAGTCTTTCAAATCGGGTTCAACCGTTGCGGCACACTAACCATGCACGGATACCTCCGCGCCAATGGCGTTCGCAGCGTCCACTACGATTTTGGGAAGCTCGCGCAACGGATGTTCAGGAATCTAAGGCAGGGCGAGGACATTCTCTCGGGTTACAACTATGACGCTTTCTTTGATATGGAGTCGAACGGACCGGACGAAATCCTCGAGGGCTATAAGCTCTATCCGCAACTGGCCGCCCGCTATCCCGACGCTGTGTTCATCTTGAACACGCGGGACCGGGAGGACTGGATCAGGAGTCGTTTCGTTGTTGGGGAGGGACGATATGCAGCTACGCAGAAGGCCCTGCTTGGAATTTCTTCGGATGAGGAGCTTGCCCAGCGTTGGCGGAGGGAGTGGGAAATACATCATAGCAACGTCGTTGAATTCTTCGCAGGCAAGCCGCATCGGTTCTTCGTCTGCGATATCAGGACGGACCTTCCCGATCGCCTCAACGAAATGCTTCCCGAATATAATTTAGATTCCGCATTGTATCATTTGCAACATGTGACTGCCCGGCAAAACAAGACGCAGGTTTCCTCTATCATGCACCGGAATCACGTTGCGAGGCTTCGCAAAGTGCGGAGTTTCCCCGTCGCTCTGGCAGCGGCAGCGTGGGGCTTGCGATACGGTCTGAGGTCGCTGCGTGATCACGTCGATTGCCGCGTTAGCCGCCTGGTCAATGCCTCGGAGCGAGCGACGCGCAAGCTGCGGAACGCCAACCGTCACTTCCAGTTGATGACCCAAGGTTTCAAGGGATTGAACGGCGAATATGTCACCCGCCAAGACGTAGAGGGACGGATGACGAACACGGCAAACGCGGGTACCAAGCGCCAACTTTGACCCAGCGCCAGAATGTTTGTAGACGCTATTTTTCAGCAAGATGAAAAAGAGAATGCCCGTCTACGGGCTTGATCCCAAGTATGCGCATTCTGCTCATTGCTCCCTTGAACCCTGGACCTAGAAGCGGCAGCTTTTTCTACGGAATTCAGAATTACCTCGGCAACGGCTTTACGCGCAACGGGCACCTCGTCCTAACGTTGGACGAGCGCCGCTGTCTTAAACAAGCACTGAGTGTTCAGCGGATTGGGCAGCGGCTAATGCATAGCCGAGTGCTCGAAACAGTGAGGGAGTTGCACCCCGATCTGATCTGTCTGCACAGGAGTGTCCTAGTCAGCACGCACACCGTGGAGCAAGTCAGGCAGGAGCTGCCCCATTGCCGTGTGGCGGTCGTGTGGCATGACCCACTAGGCGCCCGTGGCGCGGGCCGGTTCCGTGAGCTGCTTGACAGCGCGGATTTCGGTTTTGCAACGACGGGCGGACCGCTTCTAGAAGGGTTTGCGGGAAATTGCCCAGTCGCGTTTATCCCGAACCCAATCGATGTCTCGATTCACAATCTTACAGCTTATGCGACGCAGGAAAAAACGGCCGATGTCTTCTGCGCGCTGCGTAAGGGTGGGACAGCCGACCGCTTTGGGCTCATCGACGAATTGCAGCGTCTTAAGCCGAATCTGAGCTATGCGATTTACGGCCGCAATAAGCAGAACCTAATCTATGGAGACGCCTACTACCGAGTTCTCGACCAAGCAAAGGTGGGATTAAACGTCAACAGGTACGAGGGTGACCTCTATGCCTCCGACCGCCTGGCGCAGTACCTTGGCAATGGGCTGCTGGTGGCCAGCCGTCGGTGTTCCGGCTATTCGCAATATTTTGGCGACGATGAGATGATTTTTTTCGATGGAGCCCCGGATCTGGGGGAGCAAATCGAGCGAGTCGTTGCGGATGATAGGCGCTGGCGTCTGATGGCCGAGCGGGGAAGGGCGAAAGCGATCTCTCTTATGAGCGAGACGCGCGTGGCGGATTTTATCGTGCGGATGACCATCGGTCTCGGCCCGTCCAAGGACTGGCCATTTCCGAATCACATTTTCCAGCATCCTGCGAAGATGGCTCGCGGCCCCCTCGTCAAATAACCCAGAGATGACGAAGAGGGGGCAAGTTCAGCGTGGCCGGCCCCATAGGCGGCGAATAAATCCAGGCAACACGCGCTTCGTTTGCCGTCGGCCCTTCAATGAACGCAATACCGTCAGTACCTCGGGGCACTCCTCACCGACCAGCGCGATTTCTTCAGGTTTGAAATGCCTCCGCAAGAGCCTTGCCAGTTGCGGTCTGCGGAAGAAGTTCGTCACGCCGTTTCGAAATAACGCCTTCACAACATCGCGTTTGCAGTCGTGAATTAAATCCAATGCATCGGGTCTAGCACCGATCTGCGTCATCGAGAAAATGGTGTCATTTATGTAGTCATTGTTTTCGTGAAGGCCTCTATAGACGAGAGGCTTTCCCAACAAAATTGTTCCGCCAAGAAAGTGAGCTCCGAACGCCAGATATGCGTCGAGGGCGACCGTGTAAGCCAGACGTTCCGTGGGCGCCAAAAGGTTGGCGGCCGAGCGTCTAACCATCATCGCTGACGTCGTGGTCCAAAGCCAACCACGCCTGAAAGACGAGAAGTAGTGCAGACCCGGGGTCCTCTGTTCAACCGGATGACTTTCATCCAACCATCTAGAGCGACCTCCTCGTCCGCCTTCGAGTGTTCCAGTCACAAGTTCGCCGTTCAAACGCAGGAGCTTTTGCTCGCAACAAACGAGTGGACAGAAAACAGTTTCGTTCAAATGTGTGCTAACCATTTCTTCGAGATAAGCGGGATGCAGGCGGTCGTCAGGATCAAGGGGCGATACAAATTCTCCGGCGGTTTCGGCGAGCCCGGCGAAAAAAGCCTCGATTTGTCCAGGGTCGCGCGGGTTCTGGATAAACTTTATCCGGCTGTCGGCCAACCCGTTGACGATGTCTCGCAAGCGATCGCACTCGCGTTTTGTCGAGTGGTCATCAACCACAACGCATTCCCAATTTGAATATGTCTGACCGAGGACGGATAACAGCGCGTCCTCAACCAGGTCAGAATAGTTATGATGCGTAACAATGATCGTACATAGCGGTTGGTGCCACTTAGCCTGATCCAGAACCCGATCCGCTGTGTCCGGCCGGGCACCTTTTGATATCTTCACTTCACTCACCCCTGCGGCCAAAGGTTTGCGCCGCTTGCTTGCAGCTTGAGGCGTAACCCGGTGCCGACATCTGTCAACCGGGCCTGAAACTTTTTTCTGCGTGCCGCCGAATTTCTGGATTTCGTTCGCAAAGGAGTCGAGCACGTCTTTGCTGCCCCGGCAGAATGACTTGACCAGTTGGCGGCGGCGGCGCGCGCTATGGTCCCACCGGAGCGCGTACAACAAGCTTACGACGGCTCTACCAGGCTGGGTTGAGCGACACGAAAAAGCGGAACGAGCCCACCATCCTGCCACCACGGCGCGGATCAGGGTATTGTGCTCGTCTATGAGCGATTTCGGTAATGTCGGGAGAATCGA
>CAZURR010000143.1:0-4443 GCA_964622715.1 uncultured Hyphomicrobium sp.
CAAGCGCAAGCGGCTGCGGAGGGCCAATCCCAAGACGGGAAAGCGTCTCAGCTTGTGCAAAGTGAGCGCTGCCCTAGCCCAGGCTGGTCATCTCAACGAGAGAGGGCAACCGTTCAATCAGCGCAGCATCAAGGCAATGATCGAAGGTTGAAAGGTGCCTTAAGACGGCACAGTCAATAAGCAGGCCCGCTCGGAGAGATCCGTGCGGGCCGTTGGTTTGGCTAGACCTTTCGCAAACAAAAAGCCCGGACAGCGGTTGAAAGGTTCGGTGTTTAAGGCCATCCGGGCCGAGGAGTATGTGCTGCCCACCATGGAGCGTAGACAGCACGCGCTACAAATACGCCTAACCACCTGAGATGCGAAGCCTGCCAGCTGCGGTGCCCCTGCCTTTGCTGTGGATGACGGACGCGCGTCCTACTGGCGAACAGGCACGATGCGGGCAGTGCCGGCAAAGAGCGCATCAAGCTCTTCCCGCGAAACCGGACGCTTGCCGATTGAGAAACTCGCCTCCCCTAATCGATACGCGCAGTCGAAGACTTCGATCGCGTTTCCGTCTAGATCGAAGCGCACACCATGATCAGGCGAGTAGTTCACAACCAATCCTGTCGGCCGACCAAAAGTAGGGATTTGATCAGACTTCCACCGCGCCAACTTTTCACGCACACCATTGAGAGATTGCTTGATGTAGCTCGCAGGACCTTGCTTCAGATCAAAATCCACTCTCCTCAACCATTCAATGCCCAGGATCGCAGCAATATGCAAAGGCTGAGGAAAGGAGCGTTCCGTCATTATGACTGCGTGAGGAACGAATGCAGCCCTCCATGCAGCTTCCTTGGCTTCATGGATTTGGCGCTGGGTATCCTCAAAGGCTCCTGTCACCACATCCACCGGCACATTAAGCGCAGAGGGAAGGCTGCCAATGAGCCCAGCGCAACCGGTGAAGTCTCCTCGGCAAAGCTGTTCAAGCCGCCGCAAACCCTTGGATACGTTTTTGTATCCGCAGCGACGGATCAGCTCTGCACGTCTCAAGCCAAGTTCTTCGCAACGACTGAAAACGAGGGTTTGAATCGGAAGTTGTTGGTCAGACATAATAATGTCCTCCATCAGTTTGAGCTGAGGAGGACCGCCTATCCTCCCCTCTTCGTTGCCATTTTTCATGGCCGCATCCCGCTCTCGCGGTTTCCACCTTGCCAGGGGTCGGCAGGTTGGAGCGGACCGTGGGGTCCATCTCTTGATGCAATGCCCAGCGCGACTTTGCGCCGGCGTCACTTAAGATGATGCGCCTTGCTCGTGTGTTCAAGGGCGTGGCTTCGGTCACTGGTCGGGAAATCTGGGCGCTTGCCGCGTCAGCAGGCCAGGAGGATCGTTTGGTCGCCGATCGAAACAGCGCCAATTGTTTGTCCTGCCCCTTAGGCGACAGACTCTGACACTGCGCCCTTGTATACACATGAGAGCGTATCCGAAGAGGGCTTGTGGCCATGAAGCACAACAACGGAAATATCGTGCTCTCGGCCTCGGACCTGATGCGCTTTCAAGGGTGTGCCCATGCAGCGGCCCTTGACCTCCGCTACCTCAATGGCGAGCACCTCGTTCCAGCCGAGGACAGCGCCGGTGCGCGCCTCATTCAGAGCAAGGGCGATGCGCACGAACACGCCTTCCTCAACAGTCTAGTAGAATCCGGCAAGTCTGTTCATACCGTCGATAAGCGCAAGCTTTCATTCGACGATGCCGTTGCGGCCACGGGCACGGCCCTGAGTGCAGGGTCCGATTACATCTACCAGGCCGCGTTCTCAGGTGGTAGCTGGGGCGGCTATTCCGTCTTACTACCCCCATATAATAGTACTAAATAACAATGGGTTGACGTCATGGTGCAGGGGGCTTCCGAGCCGCGTCGCGCAGACCCTAAGTCACGCGCATTTCCCGTTGTAGTGGGACGACCTTCTCCTGGCGGGTAGGCGGTGGTCGGTGGCTGGAAGCGCGCTATGACGCGCTGGCGTGATCGGCGCATGAAGGAGGCAGGGCTGAAACGGGTCAATGCCGCCCGCGATGAGTTGATGGCGCAGGCGGCATGAGGTCGCCGCAGTTCGTGTTCAAAGCGCGGACATGTTCCGGTTCGAATGCCAACCCTCTGGCTCGGAGAGTTCGTTGCTAAGCAAGGGCATTTTCGCCCAAAGAGATTGCCCTGCCTAAACGCAAGCTAGAGCCTAACCAGCTTACTCGGCGGCCCGCACTTATACCCGCCCTTCTTCTGCCAGTTAGGATGCTCGCGCTGCCACTTGGCAATGGCCAATTGACCGTACAGCATACACTCGAACGGGCTGGCCTGGGCCTCAGAGAGAAAGCTCAGCGCTATGTCTCGACACTCGCCGCCGTGGAGCAGCGAACACACAACGAATGCGATCTGGAGCATCTGACTAATCCCCCGTAAGTCGTTTAGCTTAGACCCCCCAAACTCTTCTTGATCCAATCAACCGGGTCGCAAGAGACCGGCTTCTTTACTCTGACACGCTCACCGCTTCGTCTATGTGACGGCCGCGCAACACCTGTCTCCTTTTCCGTCTCTCTCAGCTCAGACGCAAATGGCCTCGGCATGCGCAGCCGCGCGAGAGCAGACTACTTCTTGGGCTGCTTGGTCTTTGGGAGCGGTTTTTTCGCAAGCGGCCATCGCCACTGCACCCGCGGATTTCCTTCGATCCAAACACGGTCCCGGACGGACCGTGCAATTGAAGTCGGAATGTGGCTGTACTGTTACAGAGTCAGCCGAGCACAAGTGCTAAAGTTGCAACTGAGTGATCCAGTCATCTTCACATGGCCCAAAGGAACCTGCCATGTCAGAAATTATCCGCAGCGGCGTCATTGTTTGCATGGGTCTGACCGTGATGTGCGCAGGCGTCGTCGTCATTCTGAATTAAAGATGACGCTGAGACCTTGGCGCTTTGGCGAGAGGCGACGACTGGCTCGCTGCCAAGTCCCGAATGTCGAACTCAACCCCACTATCAATGATCGAAAGATAGGCGGCGACGGCACCCCAATGCTGCCACTCGACCTTGAGACCCAATTCCTTCGCTCGCATTGATCGGTGGTAAACCTCGTCACAAGCTTCGCTCCGGTCGCCACCAAATTCATTGGTGAGGAGCAGCGCTGCCTCGTGGACGCCCGCACACGGCCGCTTTGTTTCCTGAGTCATAACCTCGCAGAAATCAAATATCGCCGTGTGTGACTCTCTGTGACTCGTCCGGGACTCATCTAGGGGCACGTCAGGGCGCCGGTCACTGTCATGACGGGTTAGGTCATTCCCAGGAAGCTCCCGACGCTTGCGCTGCGATACCGCTAGCAGGACTCGTTTGTCTGCCAATAGTACTGGGATAAAATCTATTGGCAGTTTATGCTCCAGCACCGGAGCGCAAAGGAGATTTCGATATGGACCTCAGTTCCTTGATCATTCAGCTCATCAGCGGTGCGATCGGGGGCAACGCCGCGGGCGGCCTTTCGAAAGACACGAGCCTAGGCACGCTGGGCAACACGATCGCTGGCGCGCTCGGTGGTGGTGTTGGGGGACAGATACTCAATAGCGTTCTGGGATTAGGCGGGGCAGCCGCCGCCTCTGGGTTGGACATCGGGACCATCGTTTCCGGCTTCCTGACGGGAGGCGTCAGCGGCGGCCTCACCGCGCTTGTGATCGGCTTTCTTAAGTCGCGTTTCGCATCCTGAGTTAACAACGTGCGTCCCTCGCCAATGCGCAGTAAGCCGGGCGAAGAGAGGCCGTGTCTGTTTAACCATGCCCTTCACCGTTCTCGTTGTGGTTCGCGGCAAGAACGATTGCTCGACCTGCACGCTCAAACCCAAGTGCACGACGGCGGTTGCCCGCAAGGTCTCACGCGACATCGACGAGGACGTGCGCGATCATGTCCGCGCGCTGCTCAACACCGAAGCTTTCCAGCTCTCGCGCCGCGAGCGCAAGAAGGTGGAGGTGAGGTTCGCGCATATGAAAGGCATCCACAAGCTCGATCGGCTGCGCCTGCGGGGCTTGAATGGCGCGAAAGACGAGGTGTTGCTCACCGCCCCGGCGCAAAACTTAAGGAGGCTAGCCAAGCTCGCTTGCCGAGCACCGCCTCGTGCCCAAGCAGCGTGTGTGGCGTCAGCGTGAAGTGGCGTGCCACGCCAGTCCTGATGTGTCGCCACCACAGCTCTCGCCATGGGAGAGCGGAACAAGGGGCACGGCCACAGTTTGCAGCCGAGCCCCACTCTCGAAAAACCAGCGAGTTCTGCAACACGTTCCCCCCAGAAGCGGACATTGGCTAGCGTGGTGGCGGTGCAGTTCCGACGCCACCGCTCCGGATCGCTCTCTTGTTTACTGCGCAATCTTGATTGCGGGCGGCAGCCAAGTGCCCTTGCCGACCGGCAAAACCGAGGGCGGCTGAGTCTTCGGCCAGTACATGCGCA
>CAZURR010000144.1:0-4428 GCA_964622715.1 uncultured Hyphomicrobium sp.
GTCGTCGCCGCGTCCGTCATCTCGATGGGTCTCATCTCTCTGCCGATTATGCTGCGTTACGGTTATGACGCACGCTTTGCGACCGGCACGATTGCGGCATCGGGAACGCTGGCCCAGATCGTTCCGCCATCGCTCGTTCTGATTGTTTTGGCCGATCAACTCGGCCGCTCAGTTGGCGACATGTACACCGGCGCGCTGTTGCCGGGCCTCATGCTGGCCGGATTCTACATCGTCTACGTTTTTGTTATTTCCACGTTCGTTCGCGGCGCAGCGCCGGGCCTGCCGGTGGAAGCGATTGGATTTCGCGCAGCCGATGGTTCGCGCGGTTATCGCTCGCTTCTCGCACTGGCCTTGGTCTCCGGTACGATATCCTGGATCGTCATGCGCGACACCACGTACGCCGGTGCTGACTTCGCGATTCTGACACTCGGCCTCGGCGTCTGCATTGCATTTGGCACCGCCGTCGCCAATTGGGCGCTCGACCGAGTAGCGGGAATTCGCTTCTTATCGCCGCTTGGCCAGCAAGTCACCTTCGTGATGATGCCACCGCTCCTACTCATCTTTCTCGTACTTGGCACAATCTTTATCGGCGTGGCCACACCCACCGAGGGCGGGGCGATGGGCGCAGTTGGCGCTATGCTGCTCGCGTATGCCAAACGCTTATCAGACAACAACCCGAAACGATTCAACGTCGCGATCGTGCGCTCCGCGGCGATTGCTACGGCGAAGCTTTCCGCCTTTGTGCTGTTTATTCTCATAGGCGCGCGCATTTTCTCGCTAACGTTCTATGGCGTTGATGGCCACACGTGGGTTGAGCACCTTCTCGTCTCTCTGCCCGGCGGCGTCGTGGGCTTCCTCATCTTCGTCAACGTGATGGTGTTCTTCCTTGCCTTTTTCCTCGATTTCTTCGAACTCGCCTTCATCATCATTCCGCTGCTGGCGCCGGCCGCGGAGGCACTGGGCATCGATCTCATCTGGTTCGGGGTCATCCTGGCGGTCAACATGCAAACGAGCTTCATGCACCCGCCGTTCGGCTTCGCGCTGTTCTACCTGCGCTCTGTCGCGCCGAGGCGAACATACATTGACAAGATCACAGGCCGGGCAATGCCCCCGGTCACGACCGGTCAGATATATTGGGGCGCCGTGCCGTTCGTGGCGATCCAGTGCGTGATGGTAGGACTGCTCATCGCATTCCCCGGTATCGTGCGTCATGACACCGGGCTGCGGGCACCTTTCGAGCCGCAAAAGATCCGCATCGAGACGCCTATTGCAGGGCCGGGGCAGAGACTGCCTGGACAAAAAGGCTTCTCGCTGCCGCCGACGCCGCCTGCCATTAAGGGTGCACCGCCGCCCATCACGACAGGGCCGGGAGCACCAACGCTCGACCTCTCGGTGCCGCCGGTTATCGCTCCGCCGAAGTCAGAGTAACCCCGCCTGGTTCTACACCAACCCCTTGCGCTGCTGGATCATCATGTACGTGTCGAAGGTATGCTCGGCGAGCTGGAACCAGAGAAAGTCCCCAGCGCGTACCACCTTCATCGCATCGTAAACTTTCTTGAACTCAGCGTTCTCAGCGCAGATCTCGTCAAAGACCTCATTCGACGCTGCAAAACACGCATCGAGTACGGCCTCGGAGAAGGGACGCAGCTGGGCCCCGCCAATAGCAAGTTTGCGCAGGGCGGGCGGGTTCAACAAGTCATAGCGCGCCATCATTGTGCGATCGGCGAGCGATGCAGCTGACCTAACGATCGCCTGATAAGTTTTGGGCAGCTCGTTCCACTTCTCTAAGTCGAAGAACAAGCTGAGCATGGCTTGGCCTTCCCACCAGCCAGGGTAGTAGTAGTACCGGGCGACCTTGGAGAAACCGAGCTTCTCATCGTCATAGGGGCCGACCCATTCGGCCGCGTCGATCGTGCCCTTTTCGAGTGCGGGGTAGACGTCGCCGCCAGCTATCTGCTGGGGAACCGCACCCAGCTTCGACATCACCGCGCCCGCCAAGCCGCCAATGCGGATCTTCAACCCCTGCCAATCGTCGGGTGTGTTGATCTCCTTGCGGTACCAACCGCCCATCTGCGTGCCCGTATTGCCCCCCGGAAGGCCGAAGATATTGAAGCGCGCATAGAAGGCGTTCATCAGGTCGATGCCGCCGCCGTCATACATCCATGCGTTCTGCATGCGATAATTGAGACCGAACGGCACGGCTGTTCCAAAGGCGAAGGTCGGGTCCTTGCCCCAATAGTAATAGGACGCAGTGTGACACGCCTCGACGCTGCCGTTGGCAACGGCGTCGGCCGCTGACAGGCCGGGCACGATCTCACCCGGCGCGAAGACCTGAATTTGGAATCGGTTGTCGGTCATTTCGGCGACCGCTTGAGCAAAGACCTCGCCCGCGCCGTAAATGGTATCCAGCGATGGCGGGAAGCTGGAGACCATGCGCCATTCGAGCACCGGCATGGTTTGAGCTATGGCCGGAGCCGCAATAGCTGTGGCTGCCACGGCGCCCGCACCGCCAGCCGTTGCCGCACCCAAGAATTTGCGGCGGTTCATGCTGCCCTTCACAGGACTACCTCCCAATGGCCCCGAACTCCGGCGCCCCACTGCGTTTTGCCGAACTTATAGACGGCGCTCCAGCTCCTCACAAATGCAGGAATGCGACGCTGGCCTTGCCGCGCCTGCGCCGTCGGCCTAAATCGCTCCTCATGCAACATGACGGAGGCGACAGCGAAGTAACTGGTGTTCTGCTTGCGGGCGGACGTTCCGCGCGCATGGGTGGCCAGGAAAAGGCGCTGCTTGAACTCTCCGGCGAACCGATGCTGGCGCACGTGATTGCGCGCATGGGTCCGCAAGTCGGAGCGCTCATTATCAATGCGAACGGTGATGCTGCGCGCTTCTCGCCCTTTGGCCTACCCGTCGTTCCCGATACACTTGAAGACTTTGCCGGCCCGCTCGCGGGACTTCATGCGGGAATGGTGTGGTCACAGCGCGAAACGCCAAGCGCACGCTTTGTTGCCAGCCTAGCCGGGGACACACCATTCACCCCGCGCGAACTCGTTGCACGATTGAAATCTACACTGCTCGCAAGCGGAGCCACGTGTGCGATCGCAGCCTCCGGAAGCAGGCAGCACCCCATCGTGGGACTGTGGGACATCTCTCTGGCCGGCAACGTCGCCGACGCATTGGAAAAGGGCGTGCGTGCGATGCACAGATTCGCCGAGGACAATGCCAGCGCCGTCGTCGACTTCCCAAATTTTGAGATTGGCGGCACGGCCATTGATCCATTCTTCAATGTTAATACACCGGCAGACCTCGAAACAGCGCGGATGCTTTCCTCCAAGCCCGCAGGCGAGGAGCCAGCGCGTGGCTAGCTCTCGCAAAGCAATGGTCGGCATTGCTGGATGGAAAAACTCCGGCAAGACGACATTGGTTTCACGTCTCGTGCAGGCGTTCACCAAGCGCGGCTTTAAGATTGCAACCATCAAGCACGCCCACCACGACTTGCGGCCGAGTGACGGGACGACCGATAGCGAGCGCCACACACAAGTGGGCGCCTGCGACGTTGCTGTCATATCGCCTACGGGCTGGGAGATTTCCGGGCAAAGCCAGGACCTACCGGTGCCGAGCCTGGAAGAAATCGCAATGCGGCTGGAGCCTGCTGACCTCGTGCTGGTCGAGGGCTATAAGTCTGCCCCGATCCCAAAGATCGAATTGCGGCGGAGGGCGTCGGCGACAAATCGGCCGCTTGCCGGTAACGATCCCAATGTGATCGCTATTGCGTCCGACCATGTTATCGAAGATCGCAATGTTCCCGTCTTTGCGCTCGATGACGTTGAAGGGATCGCCGCATTCATCGAGAAGGCCATAAAACTTGTACGTCAATCCCGGCTGGAATAACGGTTCCGAGCAGACCACCAACGAAACCAAGCCGGACGCGCTATTGTGCCAGCCATCCAACGCCGTCGTATGTAACCGATGCCTACAATCAGTATGACCAGCGCGACGGCTGCCCAAAGTGCCCAATGGGCATCGAGTGAAGGTGCCGTTTCCGTCTCCGGCGCATCCTGGGGAAGCGGGACCAGCCGCCCGGCCCTGTTGGCGCCGCCCTGAGTATCAAATGCACGGCCGCCATCGACTCCGGCGAGCCTCACAGTAGCTCCAGCCCGAGCCCCAAACCACGCAAGAAGATTTACCAGCTTATGCATACCAATTGATCCCCCAAGCGACCCGATGCTTATTCGGCAACGGAAGTGTGCGACGACCTTGTCGACGACATCCGCATCGCGCATTCTATATTGAATACCTGGGCAACAGAGCACAGACCAATGGCAAACTGCACGCAAGAACCACCACTCCCGACGCTAACCGATCCTTACGGCCGCGACATCACTTATCTGCGCGTTTCCGTCACTGACCGCTGCGACTTTCGGTGCG
>CAZURR010000145.1:0-4366 GCA_964622715.1 uncultured Hyphomicrobium sp.
AGGCATGGTTCTTCTCGTCGGAGAAGATCACCGCCCCCGGAATAAGCTGCGCCAGCGTGGAGAGTGTGGCGTCGTTGGCAACGTAGGCGGAGGTAAAAAGAAGTGCTGCATCCTTGCCATGCAGATCCGCGAGTTCGGCTTCGAGCTCCACGTGGTAGTGGGTCGTTCCGGAAATATTGCGCGTGCCGCCAGAACCGGCACCCACAGCATCGATCGCCTCGTGCATGGCGGCTGTCACGGCCGGGTGCTGTCCCATGCCCAGGTAATCGTTGGAGCACCACACCGTGATGGGATGGGCCGCCCCTTCGCCAGGGAAGTGATCTGCGTGAGGGAACGCACCGCGGCGGCGCTTCAGGTCCGCGAAAACACGATAGCGCCCTTCACGATGCACGGCCTTGAGCGCGTCTTTGAACTTCTGCGCGTAGTCCATCAAGCGTACTTCACTCCCGACCGGGTTCTTCTTTTAGCATTGCCCCGCTCCGGACTGCGAGCAAGGCCGTCTATTGTCGCGCCGCGACAAAAGGAACGACGCGAACCAGCCGCCAGTAATTAGACCCTGCGGAATGAACCGGCAGTGAACCTTAGGGGCAGCTTTTTATACCACCTTTGACCCGGATCAACTCGAAAGTGCAATCCTAATAGGCAGCGGCAACGTCGCCGACACCGTCCTTCAGGTAAATGTCCCGCCGGAATTGCACAACCCCGTCTTCGGTAGCCCAAGCCGTCACATACGCGAAAAAGAGCCGCACCGGCCGGCGCAAGCGCACATTCTTGCGCTTCCCTGATTCCTTAAGGCGCTCGATGTGATAGTCCTTCCAGGTGGTTTGGCCCTTGAGCAGCCAATTTGCTAGCTGCTCGATATTCTGCACCCGCACACAGCCCGAGCTTGCAGCGCGGAAGTTTCGGCCGAACACCGAGTCCCGCGGGGTGTCGTGCATGTACACGGACTGCGAATTCGGGAAATTGATCTTCAAGAACCCCAACGGGTTGTCCTTGCCAGGCTTCTGCCGATACGACAGCGAGTATGGCTGCGAGGAGTTCCAGTTGATTTTCTCCGGTGCGAGCTTGCGGCCGCTGCCGTCATAAGCGTCAATCCCGTACTTCACGAGCACGTTTTTTCCCTGCTTTTGCATTTGGCGGCCCTGGGGGATCAGGTCCTCCTTGATGACCGTCGGCGGCAGTCGCCATATGGGATTGAAGTTGAGCTCAGTGATCGTAGAGCGCAGCTGAGGCGTCTGCCGTTCCTTCTTTCCGACGACACCTGAATGGCGGGACACGATCCGATTGCGTTCAACAACCTCGATCTGTGCCGCGGGGATGTTAACGAGGACGTACCTCTTGCCGACGGCGCGCGAAAGCCCCGACAACCGATTGAGATTAATCTTGAGTTGCTTCAAGCGCACCTTGGCCGGCACGTTAAGCGCGGCCAGTGTGCGCTTGTCGACGGTGCCGGTCGGCGCCAATCCGTTTGACGCCTGAAAGCGCTTCACTGCCGTCTCGACTGCGCTACCAAAATAGTTCGGGTAGTTCGTCTCTTCCCTCAGATCGCCTGAGGCGCGCAAGCGATCGCGCAGGGCCAACACCGCCGGATCGGAAATGCCCGGTTCCATCTCCACGTTCGGCACGGCGGTGAAGCCGCCAATCTTGACGATCGCCTCGTAGCGTTTGATGGCGGCTTTGGTCGGTGCAATGTTCGCCTTGGAGAGTGTCGGGAATCCCTTGGGAGGGTTCGCCTGCCATTGCTTGATGAAGCTCCGGTCGTAAGTGCCGGACTGTCCGGGGCCGGCACCTGTTGGCCCAAATTGCAGACCTTGAGCTGCCGCAAACGAGGTGGCGCAAACAAGGCCCGTAAGCCCAACCAGAATTGACACTGCCCGAACCGCGCCACCGAAACGATGGCCTGTTCCAAGTGAGATCACAGCGTCACCCCCCATTTCCCGCCAGAGTGTTCACGCGCTCGTATTCAAAAAACACGGTTGTGCTCACGGCCAATACTTGCGGCGATATCTGCCGCTTAGAACCTGCTAGCCGCGGCCCGAGCGTCATCGCCGCCTGCGATTCTCCCACCGGGCAATCAGTGGCAACTTTTAGCTATTCGGGCCTTAATTAAAAGGCAAAGGCGCACTGTAATTGGGTCTGGCGGCCTCTCTGGTGCCGAAGGGCAACAAAACCTTCACAAGGAAAGGGCCGCAGCGGATGCTGCAGCCCGATCTCGATTGAGCCTTAGGTTCGAGGGCTCTACAAGCGATAGCGGATCTGGTCCGACCAGAAGCGCTCCAGCCTGAAGAGTGCCTTGTTGAGCCCGCAGAAATCCTCTTGCGTCACTTCGCCAACGCTCTGCACAGAGCCCAACTGGCGTTGGTACAGCTTCTTCACGACCTCGCACGCCTCTATGCCCTTATCAGTGAGACTAACACGCACGCTGCGGCGGTCGGTCGCCGAGCGCTTGTAGTGAAGGTAGCCCATGTCGACGAGCTTCTTCAGGTTGTAGGAAACATTCGAACCGAGGTAATAGCCGCGTGTCTTCAGCTCGCCAGCCGTGAGTTCGCTGTTACCTATATTGTAAAGGAGTAGGGCTTGAACGCTATTGAGGTCGCCACCTCCCTTGCGGTCAAACTCATCCTTGATGACATCGAGCAGCAGGCGGTGCAACCGCTCAATGAGCCTCAGGGACTGCAGGTATTCGGAGTTGATAGATTGATCCTGGGCTGGCGCGCTTTGGCGCACCACTTCGAGCGCAACACTCATGACTGCCTCATCCTGTTTGGCGCTTCCCGGTTATTCCGGGTTGCACTGATGGATAAGGCATGAAGTTAAAAGCTACCTAAATATACATAGTAAAAGAATTGTATTGAGGGCGTTCTGGAAGGTTTCTTTAATACTCGATGATATCTGTCTGAACTGCAGCCTCTTGTCACCACCAATGTTGGGCCGAACGCTACACCCGAGCCCTCTGCATCTCTTCACGTGTCGGCAATACGAGCTCGTCGGCTCCCATTGGCGCAAAGATTTCATCAACCATGTCTGATGTGACGTCATTCAGCCGGCCTGGCTGCCAGCGCGGCTTGCCATCCTTGTCTATCAGAGCAGCCCGCACACCCTCCGCAAAATCGTGACCCTCAAGAAAGCGGCAAGCGAGCCGGTAGTCGAGTTGCAGCGTCTGGCGCAGATCAAGTTCGCGAGCGCCGCGGATGTGCCGGTGCGTCACCTTGAGCGACAACGGCGAACGGCTTTTGAGATCCCCAATGACACCCTCAGCCCATTCGCGATCCTTGCTCGTCGGCACCGAACCTAGCCTGTCGACGATCTCATCTACGGTCGGAGCCGAGAAGCATCGAGCGATGAGGCTCACAAAGGGCTCCAGCGCGCGCGCGCCCGGATCCACATGTCGCTCATCAAGCAAGGGATCAACTGGCCAGGTATCGATGAGCGCAGTCTTAATCTCCTCAAAGCGATCAGCGGGAATGCAGTGCGTCAATAGTCCCAAAGCGTATGCGTCGGTGGTGCCGATCTGACGCCCCGTCAGCCCCAGATACATGCCAATCTCGTCCGGGAAACGCGAGAGCGTGTAGGCCGTTCCAACATCGGGGAACAGGCCGATAGCTGTTTCCGGCATAGCAAACCGGTAACCCTCGCCCGCAACGCGATGCGTCCCATAAGCGGTGATGCCTACGCCCGAGCCCATGACGGGACCATTGATGAGTGAGATGGTTGGTTTGGAAAAGCACTCGTGCAACCAATTGAGGCTGTACTCATCTGCAAAGGCGCGCCGTGCTTTCTCAGGTTGCTCTTGCCGCCACTTGATCAGCTCGCGCACATCGCCCCCGGCCGAAAACGCCTTCGGGCTCGCCGATTGAATGGCCACCGCATAGATCTGCGGATCGCGTGCAAAGCGCGGGAATGCCTCAGAGAGTTTCGCGCGCATCGCCGTGTTGAGCGCATTCAATGCGCGGGGACGGTTAAGCGTGATGATCGCCAACGACCCCTGCGGCTCAATGGTGAGTTCGCTCACATCCTCTTTTGCCTGCTCGCTCCCGCTTTTGACGTCGTGTTCCACAGTATCTCCTTGGCGCAGCGGACCGGCCGTTCCAACCATCAATTAGACGAATTTGGAGCTATACACCGGGGTGCGTCGCGATCAAGCTTGCCGAGTCGATTCGGTCCCGAATATAACATCCAGCCACAACAAGGAGACGCGAACGATGTCGCGAGTGGAGGCGGGATTTGCGATTGCGCTCGTTGCAATTTGCTGCGCGGACCAGCAGAACGCTATCGCTGATCCAATTGATGAGGCCCTTGCGATCTGGTCGAATGTAACCTCCACCGTCACCGGCAAAAAGTCGCGCAAGCGCAGCACCTCGAAGCG
>CAZURR010000146.1:0-4310 GCA_964622715.1 uncultured Hyphomicrobium sp.
GCACTGCCAAGCCGGCGGTCTCCCGTCACATGAGCGTCACCGGCGGATAGTCGAGGATGTCGACTGGCAATTCCGTCCTATTGAACCCTGTTCACCAACTCGCCCAAGCGCTTGGCCTTGCTCGCAGCCTCCTCGAGGCGCGCGGAGACGGTATCGCGGATGCTGATGACGGCGAGCACCTTGCGGCCCTCGACGACCGGCAGGTGACGGATGCCGTGCTCGGCCATGAGCCCGGCCGCGACCGAGGCGGCATCATCCGGGCTAACTGTTATGACGTTGCGGGTCATCACATCTTCGATCTTCAGGGTCTGAAGCTCGCTGCTGCGGGTGGCGAACTCGCGCACTAAATCTCGTTCTGAAATGATCCCAGCGAGGTCTCCTTCTGCTGTTAGAACAGGCATGGCGCCGATCCGATTTGTCGTGAGCAATTCTGCGGCGATTGCAAGCGTGTTCTTCGGACGGCAGGTGACAAGATCCTTCTTCTTGCGTTCTAGAAGTTCTCGAACAAGCATTGTCGGTCTCCTTGTTGTGGTCCGACCCTAATGTTGATTGGGCGCGCGTTGCGGCCGCTCATAGGACCCAATTGACAACCAATGCATCGATAGTCGGTGAGCCGGGGCAGTAGCTTCGCATGCCCGATTCAACGTCGCCTCTGGCAAGGTCTCGCGCACAGAGCCGCCGGGACTTGCAGGACGCGCACACCCTCTCCAGGTCTTCGTAGGTGGATGGGCAGCACATCTTCACGTACCCCGGGTCAAGTCCCAGCTGCTGCAGTCGCCAAGATGAGCTCGGCGTCTGCCCAGTCGTATAGCTCTCTCGCTGATTTGCGATTAAGTCGAATATCATAGCGCCAAGCGTGAAGCTTGGAGAGTGGTAGGTGTGCCAGCGAATAGTCCATGGCGCCTCTCCCTGCATACGATAAAGCAAACACGGCTCAGGCGGGGGCCTGATCACCTATTTTCGCTCATCACCATCGGACGAGACATAATCGCCAGCAGATGCGTGCTCTGCACAGGAACGGAAGAAGTCAAAGTTGGGACAGAAATCTGCCGGCGTGGCGTGCGTGTCCCAGCCCTCTAGCCAATTGCAGCATGTCCCCACATGGCGACAGAAGATGCATTTGGTGCTGGCTTCAAGCCAGGCGAGGCCCCCATCGACGCAGGCAGCCTCGACCGAGGTCACGTCTACGCGCTCCATCATGCGATCCATGAAGTCGGGGCAATGAAGATACCGAACAAGCGTCGGCTTGCGACTGCTGGGTCTGCTCATCTCAATCCCCTTCGTAAAGGCTTCCTTCAGAAGGGCTTTCATCACTATTTAATTATACCTCACCAGCGCACACGCGACGCCGGACGAAGTGTCACGACCAATGCGACCTACTGAAGCACAATTGATCGCTGTCCCGGGCCCTAGAGCGAACAAGCGGTCGAAAACGATTTTCGACATTGGGGCGCGGTACAGGAGGTGAAAGTCTGGCAGCTCTGCTCTTCAAGCTTAGCGGTAGGGGACTTTCACCGCTTAGCTCAACCATGGGACTACAAGCTGTCCGCTCAGAGATCCGTTCACCATGAACGTTGTCATCGCAGGGCTGATGTCAGACTGATCCGACGCCCGCCCCTCGTGGATGGGCTATCGGCACACCCGTAACGCAAAGCAACTCTTGCGCATCATGTGGCGGCTAATTGCAGGCAGTCAAGCTAATCGGGACATTTCGGACTTGTTGTCCGTTCCGACTCTCATCAAATGCATATAGTCTTGACATCGACTGGAGGGTTTGGCCTGCCTCACGAAGCGTTACCAGTTTCTAAGTTTGAATCGGGCGCTCATTGGCCAGCGTCTGGTCCGGCGGATGGGTTTTGCCGGACGATCAGCTAATTCGGTTGCGGGGGCAGTTATGTTTGAGACCGCCGAGCTCGGCCGCACGATTTCCAAGGCGGACTTTAAGCAGATGATGCCCGTCTTGCGCGAAGAGCTACTCGAGCTACAAGACGAGCTACACAAGGGGCGACACTTCCAAGTGATTCTGCTGTTCGCGGGTGTCGACGGTGGCGGCAAGGGCGAGACTGTCAGCCTGCTCAACGAGTGGATGGACCCAAGATGGTTGATCACCAGAGCCTACGATGAACCGAGCGACGTCGAGCGCGAACGGCCAGAGTTCTGGCGATATTGGCGGGACCTGCCGCCGCGCGGCCGCATCGGCATGTTCTTGAGCGCCTGGTATTCCGGGGCCGTACTTGATCGCGTTCACGAAAACACTAGCGAGGCAACATTCCTCAAGCGGCTCGATCGAATAGTCAGATTCGAAAGTTCGCTGGCCCACGATGGTGGCCTTGTCCTGAAATGTTGGATGCATCTCAGCCGCAATGCTCAGGAGCACCGTCTGAAGAGCCTTGAGCGCGACCCCTTAACCGCGGCCAGGGTAACAGCACGCGACTGGGAGCACTGGCATATGTACGACAAGTTCATAGATACCGCCGAACAGGCCATTACTCGGACAAACAAAGGCATAGCACCATGGACGGTCGTTGAGGGCGCGGACGCTCGTTATCGAGGTATCACCGTGGCCACTTTCCTGCGCGACGCCTTGCAGCGCCGGCTTCGGGAAGTCGAAGCAAACGGCGCGTCCAAGCAAAGGTCCAGCAGACACAACAACAAGGCCAAAGGCCGCGCGAGGTTGGCTTCCAACCAAGAAAAACCCGCAGCAGCAAGAAAGTCGAGCGGCGCGGGTCATCTGGCGGCAAATTCTATCACAGTTCTCAATCGGCTTGATATGTCTAAGCGTCTCGACAAGAGCGCCTATAGCAAGCAGCTAGTGGAACTGCAGGCCCGACTTCACGGGCTCCATTTGCGAGCTAAAGCAAAGAAAATCTCGAGTATTCTTTTATTCGAAGGCCCAGACGCCGCCGGCAAGGGTGGCGCAATTCGGCAGATCAACGAGGCTTTGGACGCCCGCAACTATCAGGTCCATGGAATTGCAGCACCTACCGATGAGGAAAAAGCACAGCATTACCTGTGGCGGTTCTGGCGTCGACTTTCCCGCGCCGGCCATATCACCATTTTCGACCGCTCCTGGTACGGCCGTGTTCTAGTCGAGCGGGTTGAAGGTTTCGCAATCGAAGATGAATGGCGGCGGTCCTACGCGGAGATAAACGATTTCGAAGATCAGTTGATCGAATATGGCATCGTGTTGGTCAAATATTGGATCCACATCACAAAGGATGAACAACTCGCCCGCTTCAAGCGACGCGAGAAGACGGCCTACAAGCGTTGGAAGCTTACCGACGAAGATTGGCGCAATCGGGAAAAATGGGACGATTATGAGCAGGCGGTCAACGACATGGTGCAATATACAAGCACCTCCGTCGCACCCTGGACCTTGGTCGAGGGTAACGGCAAACGATACGCCCGCGTGAAAGTAGTCAAGACGTTTTGCGATCGCTTAGCGGCCGCGCTTGGCGAGTCTCTGTCCTAGTAGGGCCAGGATCGTTTGAGGTCGCCCAAGGCCGCGATGGTCAACGCAGCAAGCCGGGCTTTTTCAGGGACTTGATGAACCGTTGGATCCCCTCTTTTTTCGACAGAGCCTGCCAGACTTGGAGATTCCCACGCTGAGCAAATCAGGTGCGGTACTGGGATGGTCCGGTCGCGCTTTCGACTGCATGTCCGCCTTTGGCAGATATTGTTGAAAAACGATTTTGGGAGCTGGACCCGAGAACTCAGTTGGAATTGGATTTCTCGTGCAAATCCAAGGCAATACTCGTTTCCTCGAAGCTCCGTTACGTGGGGACTAGAGTCGGTCTGTCCCCATTATGATCCGAACACAGATCGAGATTTTCAACATTATCTGCCCTGAACCGAAGTCCCGACGGGACAGCTCTCACGACCGCATTTCAGGGGACAGCCGACCTCAACACTGATCGCCGATCGGCTGGATACCGCCATCCGCTCAATTGAGGAGAGCTCTGTGGCAGTCGGCGCGCGGCACCATCACCGTGGAATGGGACACCCCCTTCCATGCCGCGACTGCACCCGAACATTGCGGAGGTATATCGTCGGAAGGTGACCAATCTGAGCGAGGCGCTCAATGACGAGCGTACCGGCCTGGGGGCTGCAGAATGAATCCGCGAACTCATTCAAGAGATCCGTCTTGTGCCGGAAAACGGAAGACTCAGAATCGAGCTATATGGTGAACTTGAAGCCGTTCTCGATCTCGCAAACGAACACCCGCGCTCCAAGGAAACGGGGGTGCAAGTAACGATGGTTGCGGGGGCTCGCAACCAGCGTTGTTTGCACCTCGATCATGCGATTCTTTA
>CAZURR010000147.1:0-4303 GCA_964622715.1 uncultured Hyphomicrobium sp.
CACCCGCTCGTTGAGCCGCACGTGTCGCACTTCATGCACGTGCCATTGCGTACGAGCGTGAAGTTTCCGCACTCGCGACACGCTTCGCCCTCGTAGCCGCGGATGCGCGCCTCTGCACGGCGATCGGCCTCGCGCCCCTTAACCGAAAGCTCCGTGTGCGCAACGCTGGTTCGCGCGTACACCACTTCGGCCTCGGGCTTCAAAGCCGTTGCGCCTTCGGTCTGCGGGAATGCGGAGGTGATCTCGCTCTGCATCACGGTGACCGCATTGGACGACTCTTCAGTGTCCTGGCGTTCAGTCATGCGGATCGCGGCGCCGCGAATGAGACCGTGCGAGACGAATTTGCGAGCCGGCTCTTCCACATCAAGCTCGTTGTCGGTGTCCTCATCCGAGGAGCCGAGCCCCGTGCCACCGACGATTTCTCTGGGGTCAACGTGGGCAAGGTCATGACGTCCCAGATAGGAGACGGCCAGCTCGCGGAAGATGTAGTCGAGAACCGAGGTCGCATTCTTGATCGTCTCGTTGCCGGTGACGAGGCCTGCCGGCTCAAAGCGCGTGAATGTAAACGCCTCCACGAATTCCTCCAGCGGCACGCCGTACTGCAGACCCAGAGAGATGGCGATGGCAAAATTGTTCATCAGCGAGCGGAAGGCAGCGCCTTCCTTGTGCATATCGATGAAGATCTCGCCGAGCTTACCGTCCTCGTACTCGCCGGTGTGCAGATAGACCTTATGCCCGCCGACGGTGGCCTTCTGCGTGTAGCTCTTGCGCCGATTGGGGAGCTTTTGCCGTTCTTGGGCCCGCACGCGCTCGACGACGCGCTCCACGATACGTTCCGCTGCGGCCTCGGCACGTGCCGCCATGGGCTTGTCGGCAAGCATCTGCTCGGCCGTTTCTTCCTGCTCGTCGATATCGGCGCCGAGAACTTGTGCATTCAGCGGCTGGGAGAGCTTGGAACCGTCGCGGTAGAGTGCATTGGCTTTCAGCGCGAGCCGCCAGGAGAGCAGATAGCTGGCCTTGCAATCCTCCACAGTTGCCTCGTTAGGCATGTTGATGGTCTTGGAGATGGCGCCGGAGATGAAAGGCTGCGCCGCTGCCATCATGTGTATGTGGCTTGCTACGGAGAGATATCGCTTGCCCTTGCGCCCGCATGGGTTGGCGCAATCGAATACGGGCAGGTGCTCCGCCTTCAGATGGGGCGCGCCTTCGAGTGTCATCGCCCCGCAGACGTGCTCATTTGCCGCCTCGATGTCCTGTTTTGAAAATCCGAGGTGGATCAAAAGATCGAACGCGGGATCGTTGAGGCTTTCGGTCGGCACGCCCAGTTGTTCTATAAGGAACGCTTCGCCCAACACCCACTTGTTGAACACAAACTTGATGTCGAAGGCGCTCACAAGCCCACCTTCGATCTTGGCGATAGCTTCGTCGTCGAAGCCTTTTGTCAGAAGCGTCGAAGAGTTGATCGCAGGCGCTTGGCGCAGCGTGCCATGTCCAACGGCATAAGCCTCGATCTCGGCAATCTCGCTTTCGCGGTAGCCGAGCGTGCTCAGCGCCTCAGGGACTGCCTGGTTGATGATTTTAAAGTATCCACCACCCGCCAGTTTCTTGAATTTTACCAACGCGAAGTCCGGCTCGATACCGGTCGTATCGCAATCCATCACCAGGCCGATCGTGCCAGTAGGCGCGATCACAGTCGCCTGCGCGTTGCGGAATCCGTGGCTTTGGCCAAGCTCAATTGCGCGATCCCAGGCGCGTGTGGCCGCTTCGATGAGTGCTTTGTGCGGGCAGGCCGCGTGGTCGAGCGGCGCGGGATCAGTGGCAAGCTTTTCGTAGCCTTCCGTCTGCCCATAAGCTGCGCGACGATGGTTGCGCACGACGCGCAGCATATCGTTGGCATTGGGCTCGTAGCCGGGGAAGGGGCCAAGTTCGCCCGCCATTTCGGCCGACGTAGCATAGGAGACACCAGTCATGATTGCGGAGATGGCGCCGCAGATGGCGCGGCCGGCGCTGGAGTCGTACGGAATGCCTGAGCTCATCAACAGACCGCCAATATTGGCGAAGCCGAGGCCCAGGGTGCGATAGCGATAGGAGAGCTCCGCGATGCGCCGAGAGGGGAACTGCGCCATGAGCACTGCAATCTCGAGCACGACGGTCCACAACCGGCAGGCATGCTCGAAAGCGTCCGTGTCGAACGACTTGTCCGGCCGGCGGAAAGCCATGAGGTTTAACGACGCCAGATTGCAAGCCGTGTCGTCGAGGAACATGTACTCCGAGCACGGGTTTGACGCCCGGATAGGTCCGCTCTTAGGGCAGGTGTGCCAATCATTGATGGTTGTGTGGAATTGGATACCAGGATCGGCGGACGCCCATGCCGCATGTCCAATCTGGTCCCATAGCTCGCGCGCCTTGAGGGTTTTCACCGGCTCGTTTGAGAGGCGCGATTTCAGGTCCCAATCCTTGTCGTCTTCAACAGCATTGAGAAACGCGTCCGTCACCCGCACCGAGTTGTTGGAGTTTTGACCCGAAACCGTAAGGTACGCTTCTGAGTCCCAGTCAGCGTCGTAGGTCGCAAAGTCGATATCCTTGTAGCCCTGCTTGGCGAATTGGATGACGCGTAGGATGTAGTTGTTCGGCACTTCGTCGCGGCGCGCCTCCTTGATGGCGCGGTTCAATGCGGGATTCTTGGCGGGATCGAAACAATCGCTGCCGTCGGCCTCGCAGTTGACGCAGGCCTTCATGACGGCTTTCAGGCGCTTCTGGCAGATCTTGGAACCGGTGACGAGTGCGGCAACCTTCTGCTCCTCCTTCACCTTCCAGTTGATATACTCCTCGATGTCAGGGTGATCGACGTCGACGACCACCATCTTGGCTGCGCGCCGTGTCGTGCCGCCCGACTTGATGGCGCCGGCGGCGCGATCGCCGATCTTGAGAAAGCTCATGAGACCGGAGGAGCGTCCGCCCCCTGACAGGTTTTCATTGGCGCCGCGCAACTTGGAAAAATTGGAACCGGTGCCCGAGCCGTACTTGAAGAGTCGTGCCTCGCGGACCCACAGGTCCATGATGCCGTTCTCATTGACGAGGTCATCATCGACCGACTGGATGAAACACGCGTGCGGCTGGGGGTGCTCGTAGGCGGAATCTGAGACGGTGAGTTCACCGGTCTCGTGATCGACGTAGGAATGACCTTGGCCAGGTCCGTCGATGCCGTAAGCCCAATGAAGACCCGTATTGAACCATTGCGGGCTGTTAGGCGCACACATCTGCATCGCCAGCATGTAGCGGTTCTCGTCATAGAAGGCGCGGGCATCTTCTTCCGTACTGAAGTAGCCGCCCTTGAGACCCCAATAGGTCCACGTACCAGCGAGACGGTCGAACACTTGGCGGGCATCTGTCTCGCCGCCGAAGCGCTCAAGTTTGGGCAGCTCGGCTAGCGCCTGCATGTCCGGCACGGAGCGCCATGCCCAAGACGGGATTTGTGTCTCTTCTGTTTTCTTGAGGCGACGTGCCACGCCGGCCTTGCGGAAGTATTTCTGCGCCAGAATATCGGCGGCAACCTGGCTCCAGTGCTCAGGCACGTCGAAGCCGTCCAGGCGAAATACAATGGAGCCATCAGGGTTCTTAATCTCGCTTATTGCGCGGCGGAATTTGATCGTCTTGTAAGGCGACTGTCCGGCCTGAGTGAAGCGCCGCGTAATCTTCATCGGTAACCCCCGTCTCATCGTAATCTGGTTGGTGCGCTTCGACGTCAGACCAGGAGTCAGCGCGCTCGATTTTCTTTATCTGGGAACGCAATCCTCAACGCAGACAAGTACGGACCCCATGCGACAGGCACACCTCTCCCGCGGCGAAAACCGTGAGGTCTCACTTGTGGCAAACACGTTGTATGGAATGGGTCGACTGGACCCATACAGAAACTCAACTCGGGGGCGCGACAAACCGGGTCTGGTATTCCCGCGAGGGGCAAACGCTGCAGTTCAAATCGCGCTTACTCAAACTCGCCGATTCGTGGCCATACGCCAAAGGATTTGTATGTTGCCGATGACACCCATACTAGATGTAGATAGATATCGGAAAATACGTTATATGATTGTGGATATTAAGTTTACTGCAGTGGCGGTTTTTGCCCTGCTTTCGGGGATTGCCGAGGGTGTGCATGAAGATGGGCTCTCAGGTTCAGGCAAATAAACTATTTCGATTCCCAGCGTCAGGTCTGTTGCAGTTTGGCCGCACTTGCGGCGTACTAGACAGACTTGGCCTCGCAAGGCTATGCGGGACCTAGGATGAGCCACAGATCGAGGCCCGC
>CAZURR010000148.1:0-4117 GCA_964622715.1 uncultured Hyphomicrobium sp.
GCATTGATGTACGCCTCGTGGATTGTCTGACCATCCACGCGGTTCTGGCAGTATCGCTCTTGCTTTGCGTTTCTAAGTACTGGCATCAGATTGTTGGAGCGAGAACGACCTCTGGGAAAGATGTGAGCGGAGGGGAGGGGAGGCCTTGACGACTAGCCTGCACAACTTGGGTGACTAACACTCAACTAGACCGGCGATCGATCTTGATCGTTTGATCTGGACGGCAACTCAAGATTTCCGTTGTACAAACGGCAAGGAATGATGGGCTTTTACAAGGCTCAACAAGGCTGTCGTGTACAGCGAATAGACCTACATCTCAGACACTTAGCCCAGTCATGCTCTAACTCTTAATCAGCGGGTCCAAGGTTCGAGTCCTTGTACACCCACCAACAAAATCAAGCACTTAACCCCCTAAACCTCACCATAAAAGTTCCGTGAAATCGACTAACGGAACTCTGACGGAACCCAATCGGTCAAAAAAAGAGGGTGCTGGCGGTGTGCGCGGTGGAAAGGCCGCGCACAGAGCGCGCACAGAACGCTCTTGAATGCGAAAAGAGCGCTGGATTCTGGCGCAAAAATGCAACTACTGCACGTTAGGAATTGCCTCCGACGCAACCAGCAGTGGACGCGGCTCCCGCTCAGGTCGAGCATCCGGATGCATAGGCAGTTGGCTCTTTGGGGGGAGTTTCCTATGCGCGCTCATATTATGTTTTGACCGCTCGGCTTAGCCTTGCTGGTGGTCTTTTCCACTCTTGTGGTTTCAACCACTGCTCAGGCGCAGTTCGTGTGCGGCGGCAGCGCAGACGGTAGCGGGGTACAGACGGGGGCCAGTGCGGACGGGTCCGGCACCAATCAAAACGTCGCCTGTGGCACAGGCGCCAACGCCAGTAGTGGTGTCGGTCAGGGCTTCAACACCGCAACCGGCGCGAATGCTGACGCCAGCGGCTAAAATTTCACCCTCAACACCGCCACCGGCGCGAATGCTGACGCCAGCGGCTTTATCTTTAGCGTCAACACCGCCACCGGCGCGAATGCTGACGCCAGCGGCGATGACAGCTCGAACTTTGCCGGGGGCTTCCACGCCAACGCCAGCGGCGACAACAGCAACAACATCGCGACCGGCAACTTTTCTCATGCGGAGGGCAACTTCAGCGGCAATGTCGCAACCGGCCGAGGCACTTTGGCCGACGGTAATTTTAGTTCGAACACTACGGCGGGTAACGGAGCCGTGGCCAGTGGTAATCAGAGCTCCAACGTCGCGATCGGTCGTAGCGCCCAGTCCGCCGGAGATACCAGCTCCAACGTCGCGATCGGCGACGAAGCCGACGCCAGGGGCAACGTCGACAGCTACAACTTTGCCGGCGGCTTCCACGCCAACGCCAGCGGCGACAATGGCCAGAATGTTGCCATAGGAAACTCCGCCAATGCGAGTGGCATTGGCACTAAAAACACGGCCGTCGGTGCCTCGTCGGTAGCGACCGGTCAAAATTCGAGCGCCTTCGCCACCGGAGCAAAAGCTACTCACACGAACTCGGCAGCTTTCGGCCAAGGAGCCAAGACAACGCGTGATAACCAGCAAGTTTTCGGGACGGAGACCAATACCTACACCTTGTCGGGGATTGCCTCTCAAAAGAGTAAGGATGAGCAGGTGGGGCCGGTGGAGGTCGTAACGGCGGATGCAGATGGAAACCTTGCGACGGATGGAGGATGGATTACCAAAACGATTGCCACAAACACCGATAACATCGCCACCAACACGACCAACATTCAGACCAACACCGATAACATCGCCACCAACACGACCAACATTCAGACCAACAGCAACGACATCGCCGCGCTGTACACGACGGTCGGTGGCATCCAATCGGACATCATTGGGCTGCGAAGCGACATAGCCGACAATAGGAAACGGATTGGCGTCAACACCGAGGGCGTCTCGATGGCGATGGCTATGGCTGGGACGTTCTTGCCGCAACCAGACGAGACCATTCGACTGTCGGCGAATTGGGGAAACTTTGAAGGCTCCAATGCTCTAGCCTTCAGCGGTGCGGTTTCGCTTCCCGGCCGCACCTACTTAACCGCTGGTGTTGGCGTAGGGCTGGAAAGGAACACGGTCGGAAGCCGTGCGGGCATGAGCGTGGGCTGGTAAACACAAGCCCAAATCAACGGATTTGTCTTTGTCATGGTGTATGGGGAATTTGGGTGTTGAAAAAATGGTGCTTGGCCGCCAAAGGCGTAACGGCCTCTCTCGTTTAGTTGAGCGGCGCGAGCGCGTGTTGATCGCCGATCTTTGGGAAGGGTGCTAGCAGACGGCCATGCTATGCCGCCATGAGCCCGCCCGTCTCACCCCAATTTCGCCTAGCTTCCAATTTGTATTGCCGGACGTTTCCCGCGCCGCGGGTGGCGCGATCGCAGTAAAAGGGGGATGACGATGACGAGAAGGCAGGTTCAAGCCGCGGTTCGATGGGGACTTTCGGAAAGGCTCCCCATGCTCGTCGGTGTGGTGATGGTGTTGGGGCTCGTTTACGTCGGCTACGGAGCCTTCGAATTGGTGCTTCGCTGGATCGGCTATGTGTTCAGCGACGTGATCTACAAGGTGTTCGGGCTTTTCTTCGGGTGGTTTATTACTTAGCCCTTTGGCTTGAGCAGCGTGTCAATGGTGTCCTGGTGCTCCTTGCGCTCTGCAAGCTCCTTGGCAAAACCCCACGCGCTGAACTCAACGCCCCGCACAAACGGGTCTGAGCCAAACGATTTGTAGGCGGCAAAGATTTGCTCGCCCGTCATGCCAGGCTTAGCAACGGCCTCAATGTTTTCCTGCACGATGCGCTTGCACGCGGCGAGCGCTTCCTCTGGCGTTGCGAACTCGCCGATAACGTCGCGCTCCGGCGGCTCCTCGCCTGAGAAGAAAGCCTCCATGTTCTGGCCAAGGTTAAAGTTGTCGTCAACGAGGACTTTGTAGGTCATTCGTTCTCCTTTCCAAAAAGGTGCGAAAGGCGGCCGGTGATGGTCGGCACGGACCCGGCCGCGAAGTCCCATCTCACACGCTCGCCGCCGATCGTGACAACGCGGGAGCCTCGCCATTCTTCCGGGTCATCCCACCACTCGGAAAACTCACGGCCGGAAAGTTCGCACCACGGGTCTTGCACCGAGCGTCGCCACCGGTATGTCGCCGGCGACTCGCAGACGTGCCAATGTGTTGGCCGGTTCATCGGATTTTCTGGGGTTACCGGGGGGATACCCGGCACCGATAATATACGCGCATTTGCGCAGTTTTGCAACGTGAGCATAAGCGCGACATCGCGACTCAACGCCCGTACTGCCGAGGGTGGAAACTGTCACAAAACGTATAAGCAGGGGAGCTAACTTGGCCTAAGCGCGTGCTGAACACGATTGAAGGGTCCGTAAAAGTGGCCATATTTTAAGCTCCCAGATAAAATTCTAGCTTGCGTTTGATTTCCTGATGGCGACTTCTCGCCAATGCTGTTTCCTAGGTTTCTGATCGTTTCCGATCCCTGTGGTTCGGATCACATAATGGTAACCAGGGTTACACACTGTTCCGCAGGGAACAGTGTGTAACGTCAATCGGTCGCGAAGGTTTCTGCTCGATGAAATGTGGCACGTTCGTCGTGCCTGCTGTGCCTCGAAGAAGATGTCCGCCTTTGCCACATAGCGGACATGACAATGCTTGAGCTGCGGCACTGTGCCGGAGTTGATCAGCGCCGATAGCTACCCACATGCGCGAGTGCCACCCTTCTTCTCTCCCTCGCGGAAGTTCGCCATTTCCCCTGTGAGCATGGTGGCAGACTTCGGGCACTGGTCGGCTCCCGTAGACCGGTGCCCTTTTCGTACAAACTCGGCGCTCGCAACTCCTGGCACGCTATAAGAAAAGGATTTGGCCCTTGTTTTTTGCCTCAAATTTGTTACTTGTTCTAGGGAAATAACAACATAATGCGAGCTAAGGCATTGAGGCCAATGGCTAAGAGAAGAAAGAAAACTGCTCCCGCTCTGGCGTATTTGCGCACGTCCTCGGCGGCCAATATCGGTGCCGACAAGGACTCTGAAAAGCGTCAGCGCGCAGCGATTGAGACGTTCGCCAAGCACGCTGGTTACGAGATTG
>CAZURR010000149.1:0-4116 GCA_964622715.1 uncultured Hyphomicrobium sp.
GTCATCGCGTTGGTCGGCGCGTTTTTACACGCCCAAGACCCAAAGCGGACATTAGCATGAGCAACGATGACTGCGTTTTGCAGCAAAAAGGCGGCTCAATGCGAGCCGCCTTAGCACGTCACTGGCATCTTAATGCCTAGCCCGCTGGTGTGTACCAATTGGGCGAGGTGTAGGCGCGTTCCTGCTGCTTCCGGAGCGCCTCTGGCGGCGCGTCTCTCGGTCCAAACACCTTCTCGTCATAAGCGATCCAGCTGGGTGTCGGGATTTCCAGCACGCGCACATAATAGAAGGCGCGCTGTTCCGGATCAAAATCAGGGTCTTCCCAGTAGCCTGCAAGGACGGCGTCACCGATGGTGTTGGTATAGCTGGCATTCTTCACGTCTACCGTGTCGCCCACCGGCGTCTTGGCGCGTCCGTCTTCTCCAATCTCCCGCCCGTCGGAAACGACAATGTCGTAGATCCGCTCCTGGGACTTGCCCTTCTCATCCAACCAGCCCTTGATAATCTGGATACGATCAAGATTGGCCCCGTCGGGATCACGAAGGGCGCGAACCATGAACTTAGGCGAAGCACCTTCCGGTGCTGCGCTTAGATCACCGCCCATGGGCACACCACGCTCGTACCCCTGCTCTGCGAAGTCGGGACGATGAACCTCGTCCGGTTTGAAGTCCCATCCAGCAAAGACCCGCACGAGTGGCCGCGTCCCGGTGCTGGCATAGACTTCCTTGCGCGCCATGGCATCCCAGATCGCCTCGCGTGTGTTTTCCCGTGCCCACACGCCCGCCAGTCCGGAGGCGAGCGTTTCCCAGTGGTAGACGTTCAGGCTCCCATCTCCGTCGGGACGTAGGTCTTGCGAGACCAGATCAAGATAGCGAGCTTCTGTTGCCGGTTCGGCGCCCGCGAACTTGCCGAAGAAATTTTCTTCTCGCGTCGAGGACAGTGAGGTGTGGCTATCAGTTGAACCAATCATGCCGAACTTGAACGGATTGGACCCAAGCTTTTGCCCCTGCTCCAGCCCCAGCTTAAGAGCGCTGCGCGCATATTCGTGCGGCAGCATTTCTGGTTTCTTGGGATTGAGCCCAAAGTCTCCTTTGTCCCAGGTATAGTAATCCGCGAACTCGTCGTTAGGTGACAGCACAGGGTGAGTCTCGCTGTCCCCCTTCATCTGTGTGACTTCAAAGAGCGGCTCCCACTTCATCCGCCGCTTGGCGTAGGCGGCATCGATGGGCTTGCCCGAGAATGTCTCGACGGCGAACATCAGACCTTGAGACAGGTTGCCATTGTGCGGAATGGCAAGGGCCTTGCCGCCGGTCTTCCGCTCATAGGCTTCGAGGTAATCCCAAAGTCCCTCCGGGTCCACGGTGTCAAACATGGTGAGGGGCACCACTTGGCTGGCCTTATCTTTGCTGTCCCGGAAGATCACGACGCGGTGCATGTTGCGGAGGTCCGGCGTCGAAGTCCATTCGAAGCCGTGGAAGGCGGTGAACACGCCGGGTTGATTGTGCTGATCCACCGCGTCAATGATCCTGTCCCAGGCGCTGCGCTGGAGCCCCGGATTGGGCATCGGATCTTTCTGTTCAGCACCAGCTTTCTTCCACTCCTGGTAAGCGTCCCAGCCGTTTCCCGCCTTGACCATATCGTGCCAACGCTTACCCGTTGGGTCCTTAAGTAGTTCGGGATTGGACTCCTCGATCATCGGTGCCAGACCAAGAGTTTCGGCATGGTCGGCCACGACGAGGAAATCCAACGGCCGGATCAATCGCGCGGGGAGCCCGGTCGAAGAAATGACCTTTTCGCCCTTGGCGAAGCGCAGTGTTTCGTCAGGTCCGAGCGTGTTGCCCACCATACCGGCATCAGTGGAATAGGAAGTGTGGAGATGGGTATCGCCCCAGAACACCCTGTTGGGATAGCTCTGGTGGAGATAGGGCGAATACTGCTTCTTGCCGACGTTGATGTCTTCCTTGGTGACCGCGAAGTCCTGCGCGATCGAGCCGGAGGCGAACAGCAATACCGCGCCGGAAACGGTTGAAGCGATGATCCTCGGGGACATTCTTCCTCTCCTTCGGCGTTGCGCTCAACTCTGTGGCGTGTACCAGATCGGCGATGACCAGGCGCGTTCCTGGATGCTGACTGGCAGATCGTCGCGAGGCGGGAGGCCGAGCTTGACCGCGTCATAGGTTGACCAGCGCGGGGTTGGAATCTCAAGCAGGCGCACATAATAGTACGCGGGTGCAGACGGATCGAAGCCGGGGTCGGTCCACACCACGCTCAATTGCGCCTCGCCGATGCCGTTCGTGTATGAGGCGTCCTTCGCATTCACGGTATTGCCGACGGGCTTGTCGCAGCGGTTCTCGTCATTGATCTTGCGCCCGTTCGAGCAGGCTATGTCGTAAATCTCTTCGTGCGTCTTGCCGTCCTTGACCCAGCCCTTGATCACCTGGATGCGGTCGAGGTTCGCACCGTCAGCCTCCTTCATGGCCTGGACGACCAACATGGGCGGCTTGCCATTCGCAGCGGGCAAGTCCCCTCCCATGGGCACGCCGCCGTCATTAGCCTGCTGGAGCCAGTTGCCGGATTCCAAGATGTCCGGCTTAAAGTCATACCCCGCAAAGACCCGCACCTTCATACGCGGCCCAGACGTGGCATAGGTTTCCTTCCGTTTCAGCGCAGCGAAGATCGCTTCACGGGTATTGGCTTCCGCCCAGACAGCCGCCAGTCCACCTGAGCTGAATTCGCGGACCTGTTTTGCGCCAGCCTCGCTCACACCAGGAGGGCCGTCCCTACGATGCTTGGGATCATTCTCGAAACCGAATTTGCCGGTGTAGTTGTCTTCTTCAACGGCCGAGGCGGCGTTATGCGTATCGCTGTCACCGATAAATCCGTACTTGAAAGGGTTCCCCTTTCCCTCGGTCAGAAGTTTGAGGCCCCGCGTAAGCGCCTCGCGCATGTAGCCGCCCTTCTTGTTCTTCGGCGGAGTTGCGGTGGAGGCAAGCGTGTAGTCCCAGATTTCGAAATTTGCGAATTCATCGTTGGGGGAGAGCGCTGGATGCGTCTCCGATGTGCCTTTTATCTGAGTCAGCTCGTAGAGCGGCTCGTTGCGCATGCGCGTATTAGCGTATGCCTTACCGATTCCGCTGCCGCCATATGATTTTTCAATCGGGAACATGAGCCCGTCGCTGGCGTTGCCATTATGAGGGATCGCCAATACCTCTGCACCCTGCTCACGCTGTTTTTCCATCCAGGCCCAAAGATCCTCGGGGACGTCGGAATCGATTGCCGACATCGCTCGCTCCGGAACCTTGGCGGAATCCTTGAAAACGACGACGCGGTGCAGGTTTCGCCAGTCAGGATTGGACGTCCATTCGAAGCCGGGGAAGGTGGTGAACTCTCCGGGCGCGTTATGTTTGTCCGCAATCTTAACGACCTCCTTCCAAAGCGACGCGGCAAGTTCCGGATCCCCGAGGATTGGATCGTTCTTGCGGTTCGAAATGCCATCGAGAATTTTGGTGTACGCCGCGAAAGACGCTTCTGCGTCATCACCGCTGATGTCGGCTGCAAGTGGATGCTTGCTGATCGGGCTTGACGCATCCCCCATGAGAGGCAGTGCACCAAGATACTCCGCGTGGTCGGAAACCACATACCAGTCGAGCGGAACCTTGATTTTTAGAGGTGTGCCGTCCCCGCCGCCGGGTATGGTCTGCCCCTTCGCCCAGCGGTAGGCCTCGTCAGGTCCGGCTTTCGCGCCGTTGATGTATGCGTCGAAGGACCATTTCGTGTGGACGTGGAAATTGCCGAAATAAACATCCCGGAGCGGGTTTTTCTTCACCTCCTGCGCCTGCGTGGTGCCAGAGGCTGGAACGATAAACGCAGTGGCGATCATCGCAACCGAACCGAGCAATCTTGCAACTGAATACATGGACATTTCCTCACTGCATAATCGGTGAACGCAGTCTTTAAAGACATTGCTGGTTCACAAATCAGCGTAGCAAAATCGGTCAGCCCGGACCTTGCGACTTTCGAAGGGGGGGGACGATTCTGCGCTGTACCGCGCGTCTTGCCTAATGTCCGCTTTTGATGCTGTGGACGGCTCCTCCACCGGGCGCGCAAGCGCCTTGG
>CAZURR010000150.1:0-4109 GCA_964622715.1 uncultured Hyphomicrobium sp.
AGCCTGGGGAGACAAGCGCCATCCGATTGGAGCAATGGAAATTGGTAGTCCTTAGGTCCGCAGTGGCTCCTGGCAACGCTAGATCACAAGCCGCTGTCGAGATGAACCATGACGTCGACGCCTTTCGCCTGACCCTCAATAAGCGGCTGGCCCGGTAGGCACACTTCGCACAACGCCATTGGACATGAAGTCAATCCCGCCCCCAGCTAAATCACGGGGATACATCGATCCCTAGCTCGTTGGCTGCCCGTAGGACCAAGTCCTGCTGAGCAGGCGCCGGTTTAGTGGCAAGGATAGCGGAGGCGAATAGAATGACGGAAAAACAAGCGACGGTCATTGCGTAGTAGACTGCTTTTAGCGTGCTCATGGTGCAGAATCCCTCGTATCAAAAATCCCCCGATTGTCCTCAGATTGCTCTTAATTGCGTGAGGCTAACCGTGCAGTGAATGTAGACGGCTTCGGTGACGAGCGCAGGGAAGAACTGGGGCAACCCTGGGGCATCTGGGTGCACGTCAGAGCAAAAGGGTTTGGCTAGAGATGTGGGGGAATGACGGGCGGAAGGCGTGAGCCGGTGAATATCATTTTCTGTGCCTAATCGCGTTAAGGCCGTCTCGTAAATTGCAACGATGCAGAGATCCTTAATCCGAAACACGACGCCGATGCTGTTCGCGCAATGGCCATCAGCACAGTCCCAAGCCTCTACTTGCTGCGCCAACTAAAACCAAAAACGCGTCTTGCGAACGCCCGCAGAAACTCTTCAACCATCTAAAACTTGACCCAGCGCCGCTTGAGCGCAATCTGCCGCGCAGCTTGATTTGATAGTTCGCGCAAAAAGGACCGCCTCGCGCTGATGGCCGGAGCGTTGATCAATAGCTTGCGGCTTGCCCGCGCCGGCCTCGTGCTAGCCCAACACGGTGTGCGCTTCGTGCCCGAAGGCGCGAGTGCGCCGCCTGAGGTCAAACTGGCGCTTGCCCTCACCGCGCCGATCCGCATCCTTGCAGCGCCCTTCCATGCCGGGGAGCCCAAGGAGACGCGCGTTGCGGCTGCTTTGACGCGGCTGGGGCCTAGCTACATCAAGCTTGGGCAGTTCTTAGCAACGCGCGCCGACGTCATCGGCCCCGAGCTGGCGCAAGATCTCGCCCACCTGCAGGACAAACTGCCGCCCTTCTCTCAAGAGCAGGCGCGCGAGGCGGTGGAGCAGGCGCTCGGCGGTAAGCTTGAGGACCATTTTGTTGAGTTTGGCTCCGCGGTGGCGGCTGCATCCATCGCCCAAGTGCACAAAGCCGTCGTGGAAGACGACGGGCAGCGCCGCGACGTCGCAGTAAAGATCCTCCGGCCCGGAATCGAGAGGCGCTTTCGGCGCGACCTCGACAGTTATTATTTCGCAGCCAGACAGGTTGAACGCTATCATCCCCCCTCACGGCGCCTCAAGCCCGTCGCTGTCATCGACACTTTGAAGCGTACCACCGAGATCGAGATGGACTTGCGCCTCGAAGCCGCCGCCATGTCGGAGATGGCCGAGAACATTCAGGACGATGCTGACTTTCGTGTGCCCAACGTCGATTGGAAGCGCACATCTCGGCGCGTGCTGACCGTGGAGTGGATCGATGGGATCCCCATCTCCGAACATGCACGCCTCGACGATGCTGGCTTCGATCGCAAGGCGCTCGGTCTCACGGTGATGCGCTCGTTTCTCAAGCACGCCATGCGCGACGGTTTCTTTCACGCTGACATGCACCAGGGGAACCTGTTCGTCGATGACGCCGGCAAGGTGGTTGCAGTCGACTTTGGCATCATGGGCCGGTTAGGGCCCAAGGAGCGCCGCTTCCTCGCCGAGATTCTCTATGGGCTCATCACGCGCGATTATCGCCGCGCGGCCGAGGTGCATTTCTGGGCGGGCTACGTGCCGCCGCACCACCCGGTCGAAGTCTTCGCGCAAGCTCTGCGCGCGATCGGCGAACCAATCCACGGCCGCACAGCAGAAGAGATTTCGATGGCCGATCTGCTGGGCCAACTATTCGCCTACACGGAAGTCTTCGACATGCAGACGCGGCCCGAGCTCATCTTATTGCAGAAAACGATGGTTGTGGTTGAGGGCGTGGCGCGCGGGCTTGATCCCAGCCTCAACATGTGGTCTGCCGCCGAGCCCATCGCGCGCAAATGGATTGAAGAGCACTTAGGGCCTATCGGGCGGCTGCGCCAAGCTGGCGAAGGCGCCTCGACGATCGGCAAGGTACTGGCCGATGTCCCAGCGCTGCTGACGCAAATGCAGCAGACGGCGGTAGCGCTTTCCGAGATGGCACGCTCTGGCTTCCGGCTCGACGAGGAAACGGTGCACGAACTCGCACGTGAGGAGGCGCGGCGTAAGCGATGGGGCCGCGTTGCTCTTTGGGTTGGCGCACTCAGCCTCGCCGTTCTGGCGGCGGCGTCATTGGGTTGGCTGCCCGGTCGGTGAGTTCACCAGCTCAACAGGCGGCTGGCAGAAAAAGCATATTGCAAGAAGTCCTGGCCGCGTCGTGATCCTTTCGTCGTCGGTGGCGAAACAAGTCTCAAATCTCGCCTTTGAGACCCTTTTCGAAGTACTTGTGCACGATCTTGTTCTGGTTCTCAAGCAGCCAGTCGATCGAGGGTTCGAACGTCATCGCCTTGTGGATCGCCTGCGCCGTGGCCTTGCGGTGGATGGCGAACAGGACTTGGTGATCGAGATCATCGATGTCGGCAACGCTTGGGTTCAGCCACACCGAGACGATGACGCCAAGCTCATTGACCTTGTCTTTGGGGATGTCGCCGGAACGCACGCTATCGAGCACACCCATCGCGGTCGCGTACTGTACCGTCCCCATGAGGATGTTGGTGTAGCGAGCGTTGTCGACCGTCACCTTGCTGACGCAGATGGTGGGCGGGCGCACCATCACGTCGGTGTTGAGGATCGCCAGAACGCGCGAGTGACCAGCCACTTGATCGCCCAATAGGTTGGCGAAGGCCGCACCGAAAGGGCCGTCCATCTCACCGATCGCAACCTCCGGCTCCGCGGCAGTGCCGGGTGGGCCACCGGCCACGAGAGATTCTCCCACTCTTAGAACAATGCGCTCACTCATGATGTCGTCGTTCCCTGCTTGCCCTTGCGAAGGCGCGACTATGGCGGCAGAGTCCGTACACTGCAACTTTCCACGCTTGAATTCGAACGTCGCAGTCGAGCGTGGAGATGGCTGGGCGCCGACGTGACCGCCAAATTATTCAGCAGCTTTTGCAAGCCTAACACTTTCAACACTTTTTCTCCGAGTTCCAACGACCTTCTTTGCAAAGAACTCTTTTTCAGCCATCGCACAGTTTCTTCACGCAACGATCAGCCACAAAATTGCCCTTGCAAAAGCTACTCTTGGAGGTCTCAGTCTTAAGCGCGTAACCAACCATGCGAATTTTTTATTTGACGGCCTTAGTTTTGTATCTTGCCTCTTCTCCTACGGCGAGTCTGGCGGAAAAAGACGCGCCGTCACTCAACCCGCGCGCGGAAAAACTGCTTCGCGACATTGAAGCCAGACGATCACTTCCCATAAACAATAAACGCTGGAAGTACAAAACGGCCCTTGGGCTGACTACCTAGATCGCTACCTCAAAGAAAAGGCCGATCCGGAGCATCGCGCCCAGTTGGGGAAGGCATGGAAAAACAACGATTGCCCCAAGATGATATCGTTGGTGCAGAAGGATTTTATTGAGCGCTTTCCCTATTTGGCGCCGGCGCACGCTAAAGAGTATGTTCGAGACTATTTTAAGTGGACATTCATTTACGAACTTCCCTTCCTATTATATTGCCGCGCAAAAGTTGAGTTGAAGCTTGCTATTGATTTTTCCGAACGCCACGACCTTCGCATCTTCCCCTTTTATGCGCTCTGGGCCACGAAACGCCGCTCCTCGAAGATTGATGGGCGGCGAGTGGAGGACACACCGCATAACCGGGCACAGAATACCCTTTGCTGGGCATTTGAGAAGCTGACGCGATCGGCTTTGCTAGATCGCAATATCCCTGCCATACGCGATCTCATTCGACATGCCAGTGTCCCCCGTCAGCACCTGTTGGACAGAATGGCGTGATTGAATAAGAGGGTGTT
>CAZURR010000151.1:0-4082 GCA_964622715.1 uncultured Hyphomicrobium sp.
CGTACTGATCTCGATCTGCATGGTTCGCCTCCGTTTTGTTTCTGCTCAATGCCCGATAAGTCGCGGCGCTCCACGTCCGACGCCTACAATCAGGCTGGCAGTCGAAACGATGCCGTCATTGGCGCGCAGCACGCACTTGATCTCTACATCGACGCGAACGACCCTCCCGCTCGACACGCTCCTAGGCCCTGTCCCTGTCGGAAATCAAATACGAACGTAGTGATGATGCAGGCCGCCGAGGACGGCCCTCGCTTTGACCCTCCCGAAGGTGTGAATTGGTCGCCTTATCGGCGCATCCTTGTTCAAGGACAGGTGGGTTCGGCTGCGATTGTAGTAGTTCGCATAACAGCGCAGCAGATGGAGAAGATGGCGCTCGCCCAAGACAATCACGTGGTCCAAGCAGTCCCGTCGGATCGAACCGATGGCCCGCTCGCAATATCCGTTCTGCCAGGGTGAGCGCGCCGCGGTCGGCCGATCCCGGATGCCCATCGCCCGGATACGCCTCATAAAGGCGTGGCCGTACACCCGATCTCGATCACGTAACATATACTTTGGTGGCTTCTCCCAGCCGATTGCTTCGGTGACCTGCTGCGAAATCCATTCAGCCGTGGGATGCGCGGTCACGCCCAACCATAGGATTTCGCGCCGGTCATGCCGCAGGATCAACAGGCCGAACAGAAGCCGGAATGATAGCGTCGGCACGACAAACAGATCGAGCGCTGCGGTCCCCTCAGCATGATTGCGAATGAACGTTCTCCAGCCCTGAGATGGGAAGCGTCTCTCCTTGACCATGTACTTGGCAACTGTGGTCTGCCCACCTCAATGCCGAGCTTAAGCAGCTCACCATGGATCCGTGGCGCGCCCCAGAGCGGATTGGCCAGACTCATCTCGCCAATGAGCCGGCGGATCTCAAGCGGTGTCTGCGGCCGGCCCCCGCGCGGCCCTGATCTCCTGCGCCAATAGGCCCGAAAGCCAGCCCGGTGCCAACGGATCACCGTCTCCGGCTTGACGATCTTCAGAGCATTGAGCACTTCCGGGGCCAGATGATAGAGCCCGGCAAACATCCGGCGATCAACGTCAGTAAAGACCATTCGCTTGGGAGATTTTCGTCGCACAACATTGAGCTGGTGTCGAAGCAAGAGGATTTCGGCCTCCAGCGAAGCTCGCGACCGAAGTAGCCCGACCAAGGTGCAAGAGCAGCTCGCAGATATCCCTCATCGGACGGCAGCATCGTCCGATTCGGCTTCATTTGTCAGCCGATCGGGTTTCCGACAGGGACAGCCATGAGCCGTCGCGAAGCGTCCAATCGAGTTCGTCTGCTTTGAGCCGACAGGAGAAGCGCCGCATTTTCGCACCGAAATTGGTTGCCCTCTTCCTACCTTGCGCCTTGTTCAGATAGCTCCGATGAAATCCCGTTTGCCCAGTTCAACACCGCAGTGCCGCAGGATGTCGTAGGCCGTGGTGCAGTGGAAATAAAAGTTGGGCAGCACGAAATGCAACAGATAGGGCTGGCCTTTAAAACTCAACGTGTGCTCACCAAGGGTTAGGGTAATGTCCCGATCCTCAGAGCCGTCAATGTCGCTAGGTTGGATGGATTGCACGAATGTCGCCGTGTTTGTGATCCGCGCCTTGAGATCGGCAAGGGTCTTCTCAGTGTCGTCATGTTTCGGCACTTCCACACCCGCGAGCCGCGCAGCGGCTCCCTTGGCGAGATCGGCTGCAATCTGGATCTGGCGAACGAACGGAAACATATCAGGGGCAAGCCGGTAATTGAGCAGGACTTCCGCATCAATCTTGTGGTTCCCGGCATAGGCCTCTGCTTTGTCCAGGATCGCGGAGAGGTTATTCAACATTTGGAGAAAGACCGGGACCGACGCCTGGTACATAGAGAGGGACATCGACGGGGACCTCTTTTGGTGGGGAAGGAGGACTATCCGCAGTAAGGAGCGTGTGCGCAACAGGCTTTCTGCCCTGATAGTAGCTCCACGATGTCGGCTAGGTTCTCTTGCCCGCTAGGCTCTGGATCAGGTCCGAGAAGCTTCGAGAGGAGCCAGGCAGCCGGCAGTCACTTCAGCAAGGTCTTGAGCGTCTTGATGCTCTCGCCGACGAGCTTCTTGGCTCGATTGGGCGTGAGCTTGGCGGCGATCAGATTGCGCCGCCGCGATTGCAACGTCGACCGCGTCGTTCCGCAGCTCGCGGCGGACTGTCGCGGGCCCTGGAGTCGTCATCAAAATCTAGCGACCGCAACGATCTGAGGCGGCAAAAACGCGCTGGTATCCTTGCCTGGCCAAACCCCCTCAACCCGGCGCGTCGCTCCTGCACCTGAAACACTCACTCTAGTGAAGCCCAAGGCGCGAAATTTTCTTGCGATCAACGCGTTGTCAGCCAACTGCTCAGCCGATTTTAGGGCGAGAGTTGCCCGGTATCGCTTTCCTTGCTCCACCGTAAATTCGCCAGCAAAGCTGGCGCTCACGAAACTGGCGGCGATGGCGAAGGCCGTCAGAGCTTTCGGAAAATTGCGAACCGTCCGGTTGATCATGCAAACGTCCTCTTGCTTCGGCTTATGGAGCCGCGTTCCAGGGTAGCTCCCTGCAAGTTTGAGTTAAGGCGTGCTTAGCCGTAGCCGCCCATGCATGTGGTGGTAAGTGGGCTGGTGAGTGCTCTACCCCGCCATTCCCTACCAAAATAAGGCAGCGTCGTGGCGGGGCTCCCTCGGCGGGGCTAAGGTCGGCGTCAGCCGCTGTGCTTAGGCGGCATCGGTTGAGCTTCGCTGATGTGGAGAAGGCGCGTCGGATGTGTATGGTTTAAGGGATAACCGTCATCCGAGACCCGGCTACCACACCCAAGGGAAAACGGCCTTCGGCGCGATTGTTCTTGTGGCGGTCCTGGCAGGACTAGCCTCACCTCATCCCTCCGTGTACGCACAAAATGACATTAGGCCGCGCCAGCGTCATAGACGGCGATACAGTTGAGATCCAAGGTCAGCGGATCCGATTCTGGGGAATAGACGCTCCCGAGGGCCAGCAACGCTGTGTAAAAGACGGGAAGCCTTGGCGAGCTCATGCCGACTCGGCTAACGCTCTGGCGGACCGGCTCCTAAGCTGCCGAAAAAAGGACAGCGGCCCAGATGCCCAACAAATCCCGATTATACGTGTCCAAGCCAGCGGTGACCATGTGTGACGCAAGCTGCGCCCGCGAGCGCGGCTCACATGCCCATGGCCTTATGGGCCTCGTCCATATGCTTCATACACTCCGCCGTGTTTCCTTTCTTCATCTCGGCCTTCGACATGTCGAGATGCATCGTCGCCTCCTCCTTCTTGGCGGCGTCGGTCATCTTGGCGATCATCTCATCCATCTGCTTCATATGGGCGTCGTTGCAGAGATCCCCGGCCGCATAGGCAGGCGACAAAAACATGACGGCGAGAAACGCCGCCGCGAGTGACGCTTTGAGCATGGCTTTCCTCCTTCACGCGTTCGACCTGAGAGTTGGGTCACACTTATAACGCTCGGTTCCTCAGCCCCCGATCTTCACCGGCCGTTTGCGCATTTTCATGCCGGGCCCACTGACGTCATCCTCACGAATGAACTCGCAGCCAGCGCCCTCAAGGGCGGTCCGGATCGCCCGCACTGTACTTCGCCGAAGCGCCTCCCCGCGCTCAAATCGGGCAACGGTGTCAGCGGAAACATGCGCGGCGCCGGCCAAATCACGCACGCCCCAAGCCAATGCAGCGCGCGCCATTCGGCACTGTACCGTCAGCAATTCGTAACCTTGTTCCGATTCTTGCTCGTTGCGTGCCATGAGCGCATCGTAACGTTGTTCTGATTGCAGGGCAACGCAGAGTGGAATTTGCATCTTCCTAGGAACCTCCTGGAACTCAATGCATAATTGCGATCATCATGTCCGAGAAGCAGCCAAAGCGGCCGAATAACAATACCAAAGCCTTCGGCAGCTGGGTATTTCAGGGGTTTTGCACTGCATCATTGTCCCTTGATATTATTGTGCACCGCACCATATTGGCTGTATGAACAACCCATTCCGCCCAAGGCGGTATCTAGCAAGAGGTACGAGATGACCGAGCAGT
>CAZURR010000152.1:0-4081 GCA_964622715.1 uncultured Hyphomicrobium sp.
ATTGAAGGTTATGCAAAAGATTGCGTCGGTATCTGACTTAGAAGGAGTATCGCTTCGAGGGGCGCGCGGTCATTCGCTTGTGCGACCCGCCGAGCTGGAACCGCACTTCTCCATCGGCGGGGCTGTCGTGGACCAGCCATCCTTGGTCACCGTCACGACATACCGTCGACAGTTGGGCGCAGCGCCGGGCACGAAGCGGACCTGGAAAAGTGCAAGTTCAGGCTTGCGCTGACGCGGCCAGACAAAGACTGCAGTGTCGGGGGGTCTTCGCCACTGCTGTTTGAATGGCGATGGCTGCATTGCGGTAGTCAGTCGGTGATAGGCGCTCCAGCAGGACCCGCGAGATTTCCGGGTCAAGGCCGACTGCGGCCGCCCGCTTCTGATAAGGGTCGGCGTGGCCGGCACTCGGTGGTCGCAGTGGCGGGGCCAGCCGCTCCTCGGCCGGAGGCGTAATAGCAATCGTCGTCGGGGGTAATGCCGCCGACTTTACAGTTGCACTCGGAGAGTCGCCAGTCGCACTCGCCGATGCGGGCAAATGCGACGACGGCAGATCGCGGGCATCCAGTTTTGTCGTCGGTTCGGTGATGCGGCTAGGGACAGTTGAGTCCCCTGCCGATGAGTCCGACTCGACCGATACCGGCGCTCTACTGTCCATCGACGGAGACGTAGTCGCGATCTTGGCTGGCAGCCAGCTCTGCCAAGCCCCTGGATTACCTAGCAGCGCCCAACCTCCGCCGAGTGTAGTAAGGAGGACGATGCCCACCCGTAAAATGGCAATTCCACGTGTGGCAGCTGGTGGCGGGCAGATCCTCTCGCCCGTGTAAAGTTCTCCAGGTGCGAAGCCTTCGTCAAAAATGGAAGCACAATTTGCCGTCGTGTTTACGTTCGAATGCCAAGCGGGTACGGTCATGACTACCCCCCTTGATATCTATTCCCTTTATATATATTGGCTCCCCTCACTTCATATGCGTCGGTAGACTCGGCAAAAAAATGACTATGCGCTGAAGAATGGCCACTCCTTATTAGGGCGCAAGAATTGATAACCACGGCGATGCTCGCATCGGCCTTACGGAACGGCGGCTAGACCGGGAGCGTCGCCGGGGAAGTTTACGTGCTAACGGATGCCAGCCACGCTTCCCCTTTTCACCTTTCGGGCAAGTGGACTCCCATGTCGGCTCATGGCCCACCGGGGGGCAACCCCAACCAGCCCGTCATTTCTGTCTGCTTACAAGAGGTGAAGCGGACATGCGGCCGAGAAAAGCGGGCACCATCACCTTTCCCTTGATCACCTTCCGGTTATCGAAGTGCAAAACCACGATCGCCTTTAGATTGCTAAGGCGAAAAAAGGTCAGAGATGGCATCGGCAAGAGTTTGCGGTCCAGTGTACTGCTTCTGGCGCTGCAAACGCACATTGGGGGAATTGCTCGCAATAGGCACGTCATCGTACCGCGGGGTCTCGAACCGGATGTGCCGGCCGAGAAGGGTAGTACCGACCCTGCTGTCGAGGCCATATAGGTCGCCATAGAATTTTACCTCGCCGTGGTCATCGACGACGGCGGTGAAGTACGTAACATGCACGGGGATGTGAGTTCTCAGAGAAACTTCTTGGCTATAACCATTGAACTTGTCGCGCACTTGCTCTGCCGACCAACCTTTGTCCTCGGCGAGAATGATCTCAGCAAGCCGGCGAGGTTGCTGCACGCGCATACAGCCGTGGCTCAGGCCGCGGAACGACCTGGCAAAAAGTTTGCGCTCGGGAGTATCGTGCATGTAAACGTCGTGTTTGTTTGGAAACATGAACTTGACCGTCCCGAGCACGTTCTTGGGACCCGGGGGTTGCCGGAAGTTGTAGGCGCGGATATCGATGCTATTCCAGTTCACCTGATTGGCATCGATCTCGCGGCCTCGGTAGTAGGCACGCAGATTATGGGCATCGAGCACGGCCTGGCTCGAATACCCGCCGCCCAAAAAGCCGAATAGCCCGCCGCCGGAACTTTTGCGTAACAAGGGCCACAACTCTCGGGTTTTTATTCCGTTGGGCACGCCCCAGCTGGGATGAAAGACAACAGTCTTCATGTCGGCCGAGAATGAGGGGGTCGGCCACGTCGGCTGACCAGCGACGATCTTGTCGGTATGGATAATGCGACCGTTCTTCACGACGCGCGTGAGGAACTCGGGTACGTTGTTCCATATGTAAAACGCCTCCAGGTCCGTTGGCATCCAGCGCCAGCGCTCCATATTGATGAGAATGCGCTGAATACTCTGATCGATCTTGCGGCCCCGTGGATTGGAGGCTCGGTTGAGAAGAGCGCGAGTTTGGTTGCCGAAAACGCCATCGGGACTGAGACCGTTCGTTCGCTGGAAAGCTTGCACGACCTCGCGAAGCTCCACGTCATAAATGTTTTCCTGGCCGGGGTCTGCAGGTACCTTGAGGCGCTTTCGAAGTAGCGCAACTTGCCGATCCTCCATCCCTGTCTGAATTGCCGCTCCGGGTGGGAATTCCACGCTGTGGCCAGTCCCGCGCAGCATGAGGAGCTTCTTTCGCAAGCGTCGAAACTGTTCGTGCTTGGGATGCAGCGAGCGCAAGTAAGCGTCGGGGGCATCCACGGCAGTGATTTCATTTAGAACCAGCTTTGGAGGGTGGATAGGCGGCGTGTGGTCAAGCAGCTTGGAGATACGTGAAGGGGCTATGACCCGTCCGCCGCGCGCGTACCGCGCATACTTGAGCAAAGTTAGTGCCAGCTTGATCTCTGCTTCTGCTGCCGTTTGAGCAGAGACATTTCCTGCGGGCAGCTGTGGCACGAGAAAATCGCGGGCGCGCAGCCCCCAGTCGTCGGCGTTGCGGATCTCTCTAATTGCAGCATTGGCTTTGTCGGTGTAGCCGCCCGCCGTCACCCAGACGAGCGAGCCGCTCCGCTTCTCATAAAATGCACTGATCGCGGCAAGATCATCCGAATTGGTCCCTTTGGCGAGCCGGGGCAGTCTGCTGCGCAGTATGAGGAGAGCAGGGTCGGCCGGCGTGAGCACCTGCCGCACGGAGCTGCCGAGCGCAAACAGATCGGTGTTGCGCTGGGTCGCAGTGCCAGATATTTCGGACAGAGAAATCCAGACCCATACGATGAGAGCGATGGCGGCAGACGCAGCCACGGTCCAATACAGAAAACTCGATCGCCGTGATCGCACATTGCTGCCCGACCTGGGCGCAGATTCGCAGATTTGAGATTGTGTCGGCTGCAATGGCATGCTCTTCAACACTACGCCGTCCCAGTTAGGCGCACGGCGTCGTGAAAGCTCCCAAGCAAACATCTTCAGCTTTTCAACCGGAAACAGCGTTTGGAAACGCTTCAGATGGTTCCAACCGGCAGCTTTTGCAGCACGCGAAAAAACGCCGCGGCCTGGTCTAAAGAAGCACCCGCAAATAAATGATGCTCGCACTTATAGTTCAAGGCGACACATCGTGCCCTAGTTCGTAGGCTGCCTGCCTTACTAAATCCGCCCCAGCAGGAGCCGAGTAAGTCGCGATCAGTGCGTAAGCGAAAAGAACCACAGAAAGGCAGGCAAAACCCATTGCGCAATTGATTTTTCTCAGCGTGCTCATTGTGTGGATGTCCCCCGGATAGAAATTTCCCCATTATCCTCAGGCTCCGCTAAATCGGCCGAGGATGCCTGTTCAGCAATTCATACTTGTCGTCGGTGTCGCGCGAAGGGAAGAACTGGGGCGAACTCGAGGCATCAAGAGGTATTAAGAGCAAAAGGGTTCCGGTCAGCACCAGCAACACTGGCTTCAACGGGGATATTACGCAGCAGAAAAAAAACGCGTCAGAGTCCCGCATCGCCGCGCATTACGGCCTAGGCGGACCGCTTCACTTCCGATTTTCCTCTGTATCAGCACTCGCCGATAGCGCCAAAGAGAGAAAAACACCTCCCAAGATTGCCACGACGATAATCAGGTACGCACCAAGCCTGCTCATCGCGGCAAATGGGTCAGCGGAGGGGCCTGCTCCAATCGTGGCAAGGAATCCCGCACAAAGGGTGACAAGCACGGCGCCAATGAACCACGGGATGCGCATTACGGACTTCG
>CAZURR010000153.1:0-4077 GCA_964622715.1 uncultured Hyphomicrobium sp.
CATAACCGCCGCCATGGCCGATCTCGCGGCAGGGGACACCTCGGTCGATATTCCGGGTCGCGAACGCGGTGACGAGCTTGGTCGGATGGCGCAGGCGCTCGGCGTGTTTCGTGACACGGCATTAGAGGTCCAGAAATCGAACCTCAAGGAAATCCGCGAGACCCGCCAGCGGTTGTCGGAAGCGATTGAGAGTATCGACGAGGCATTCTCGCTGTATGACAGCGAAGACCGCTTGGTGGCCTGCAACAGCAAGTATATCACGCTCAATTATCAGGGTGCCGGCGATGAAATCATCATCGGCATGACGTTCGAGGCCTTGATCCGGCGCTCCGCCGAGCGTGGCCGCGTAATGGATGCGCAAGACCGAATCGAGGAGTGGGTGCAAGAGCGCCTGGCACGCCACCGCGAACCGAATGAGGCGTTCGTGCAGCGGCGCGGCGACGGTCGTTGGCTCATCGTAAGCGAGCGCAAGACCTATGATGGCGGCACGGTTGCCGTTTACTCGGACGTTACTGATCTTAAGCAGCGCGAGGAGCAGCTTACCGGCAAGACCATAGCTCTACAGCAGCTCTCCAAACAGCTCGCGAAGTACCTTTCGCCACAGGTGTATGAGTCGATCTTTACCGGACAAAGTGAGGTAAAGGTTGCCAGCCAACGCAAGAAGCTGACAGTCTTTTTCTCGGACCTTGAGGGTTTCACGGAGACGGTCGAACGACTCGAATCTGAGGATCTGACCAAGCTCCTCAATCACTATCTGACAGAAATGTCCAATGTCGCTTTGATCCATGGAGGGACAATCGACAAATATGTCGGCGACGCGATCCTCATATTCTTTGGGGATCCGGAAACGCGAGGCGAGAAGGAAGACGCTCTCGCGTGCGTAAGAATGGCGATCGCCATGCGGAAGCGGATGCGGGAACTGCATGGCGTCTGGCACGCGTCGGGCATAGAAAAGCCCCCGCGGTGCCGGACCGGTATCAGCACGGCTTTCTGCACCGTTGGAAACTTCGGGAGCGAGGACCGGCTGGATTACACCATCATCGGTGGTGGCGTGAACCTCGCCTGCAGACTCGAAACGGCGGCCCCGTCAGGCGAGATTCTCATCTCTTACGAGACCTATGCCCACGTCAGGGACCAGATCTATTGTGAGCAGCGCGGCCACATCGACGTGAAGGGCTTTTCCGAACCCGTCGCCATTTATCAGGTCGTTGATTCGTATGACAGTATCGGAAAAGACCATCAGCTCATCCACGAGGACACCGGAAATCTGAAACTCGATCTTGATCTGGATGCGATGTCCGGCGAGGAACGGGCCCGTGCAGCGACCGTTCTCCAGGGGGCATTGGAACGGCTGTCCCGCGCAAATGAAGCCGCCAAACCCGGCGTCCCGGCAAAGGAAGAGCGCGCCTAGCCCACCAAAAATGTCCGCCTTCGGGGGAAAGCGGACATCTCCAACGCACACTCAAATGTTTACTCACCATGCATTACATGCTGTCTTCAACATATGCGCCGTTGATCGCAATATGATAGAGACGCATGAGTTAGACCGCCACGCTTCTCAGCTACGGCGCGCTGCTCCCGGCTTTTTTTGTCCAAATGACCAGCGACTCGTGCGTAGCGATCAATAGCGACATGGTAGGATAGGTCATCTTTTGTCGCCTTTCCTCGCCAAGATGATCCCGCCTTTTCAAGACGACCGACGTCTGAGAAGCCCCTGGCTTTAAGAAGAAGAATAGCTTGAGATTCTGTCATCCATGTCCACCCTGGATAGGCATGGGGGTTCCGGCAGAGGACACGGTCCTCCGGCGTAAGCAGGTCTTCGTCCTGCTGGAAGGCTGGGGTTCCTGCGGGGCAATCTGCGGCCTGTGCGGCTCCGAGATTTGCAATAGCCAAGACGCAGGTGACGGCGGTCGCGGCAACGATTTTCCTTGCGAAATTCATGATAATGCTCCGTTTTATCACTTGTTTCATCTGTTTCATCGCGTGTTACCAAGGGAACGATAAGCCTAGGGCGCCACGCGGGCTGTTCCGTAGGGAACACCACCGCCCGACATTGCTTGCGCTCCCACGCAGTACGTGAGCACCCGCGCGGACGTCATGGGGTCGTGGGCCAACCCGGAGCCGTCCACACATGGCAGACACTGTTGAAAAAGTCCTGGAAGGGTCTCCGACGTTTCAATGCTCCAAGCACGATTAGAAATCTGATTCGTATAGCGCAGAACGGGGAAATACGATTTCGAACTTAAGCCGATGTCGAGCAAGGGATTGCGACCGCAACTAACGCATTTTCGATTGGGACAGTGGCGTCGGAGTTTTTCAACACTATCGGCACTTAGCGGACATTCTGACCGAGGGTGGTGTGAGCGCTTCCAGCGAAAGGTTGGGGGCAGCGGGCCCGCTGAGCACCTTCTTGCACAACCTATTGCGAGCCTTATCTCGCCCAGCCGCGGGGCATTGAGCAATGAGAAAACTTTTGGTTTCTGTCAGTGCTTTGGCACTTGCGACATGTTTTGCGTTCGGGATGACTGACCCGGCCATGGCGGCACCCGCTTCCAAGGTAGCTGCAGGTCTCGCACTAGAACGGATCCTGCCACAGTCAACAGTAAGACCGGCGCATTGCCGGGCTTACCGCCACTGTCATCGTCGCTGTCGGAGGGGGCGCTGCTGGAGAGTTCGCCACTATTGCTAGCGGTTTACGCACAGGACCGCTAAGGCGCTAGCCGAAGGACGCCACCACGTCGCTGTCGCTATTCGTGGGCGTCTTTACGACTGGCCCCGAAAGGATTCCGACGTCCGAATCTGAGGCAAGGTGGAGGAGAACAGAGCTTCCGCTACCACCCGGAATATCCGCTTTTGATGTAGTGGACGGCTTCAGGGGCTCAATGCCAAAACGGCCAACAGTCGGAATCACGTACTGCAGATTGTGTGGTTGGTGCTTGCGATCAAGTTGGATGGCGCAAGAGTTGTTGACCAAATTTGCTGAAGACATTGGCTCCGTGACGCTTACGCCGGACGCGACGGGGGGCCTCTCCGAAGTGCGCGTTGACGGCGAGATGATTTGGTCGCGAGCTGAGCAGAGCCGCTTTCCTGAAATTACGGAGCTCAAACAACTTGTCCGCGACCGCGCTGCCCCTGGTCGATCTTTGGGACACGCGGACAAGAAGCGAAAACAATGGCCGACAATTGCCCCGGGCAGTCGTGTTCTACATGCGGCATTCGTAGCGGATGTCCATTCCGCGCGGCAGGGGTGTCTATCCCACAGCCAGAACCAGACTAGGCATGCGTTGAGCACGCGGACCTGCGCTTTGGCAAGACGAGGGCGAGCATCAACGCGCGCCCTCGTCGACGCAAACCGCACGGAATACGCACCGCTTCATCGGCCTTAGTGGTGATGGCTCGTGACGCTCTTGACGCATTCGGCCAGCAGGCCACTAGGGACCGAATGGCTAACGTCGCCTAGGCTGAGGATGCCAACCATCCGCTTGCTCCTGTTGATGACCGGCAACCTGCGGACGTTCAGGACCTCCATGTGTCTCACCGCCTCGGCGAGGTCATCGTCCTCCCGGCAGCAATGGATACCTAGGGTCATCACATCGCGCGCCGTGGCACGTCCGGCATCGAAGCTGTCATCAGCCAGCCCTTTGCAGACAATGTCGCGGTCAGTCACCATGCCGATCAGCTGGTCGTTCTCTCCCACGGGCAAGGCGCCTATATCGTGCTGACGCATCAATTTCGCGAGCTCGGTGACCGGGGTGTCCGGACCAACCCACTCGACGCCCTTGTGCATCGTATCTTTGACTTTCATGTCGGACCTCTTTTGCTGGAGTTGCGTTCACTCAATAAATTGCCAGCGCCGATCCCAGCTGCGCTTCACCCCGTCCGATATTTGCTCGCGTAGTGTTTGCCGAGAATCTTGCGGTTCTGCTGTGCAAGGCGCTTGTTGCTGGTCGTCTGCGGGTTGTCGCGGCGCTCTTGCGGCTTCAGCCGATCCGTGACTGCTCTCTGTTTCGTTGATTTGCGCATAGCAATGCAAACGTGTGACGGGAGCCCTCTTAATTCAAGAGACGCTTTCGCTTT
>CAZURR010000154.1:0-4062 GCA_964622715.1 uncultured Hyphomicrobium sp.
TCCGCTTTTGGGGGTAAAGCGGACATTCACTGGAGTGCACCCTTGCGAGTGGACAGAGATCAGGCTGCCGATTGGACCATCTGCCGGGCGTGCTCCTCCTCAAACTTGACTGGGCTGCGGTATCCGAGCGCAGAGTGCAGCCGCTTGGTATTGTAGACGTGCTCGATGAAGCGCGGCACGATGGCCGTCGGGCCACCGAAAATCACCACGCAAGGATCAATCCCCTTTCGCTGGCTGGCCCTAATGCTTATATGACTAACTAGTCAGTCATATAAGGGAGTAGCTGGGTGGCACACTCGTCTAAGTCGCCGACGAAAAGGGCAGGTGCGCATCCGGGTCAGCGGCAAAGTGGGCCAGCGCGAAGGCGAGCAGTCAGCACCGAAGTGCGCCGGCAATCAATTCTTGATGCGGCGCTCAAGGTTTTTGCAAAGCACGGATTTGCCGCTGCGCGCTTGGATGATGTCGCTGCAGCGGCTGGCGTGGCGAAAGGAACCCTCTACCTCTACTTCATCGATAAAGAAGCACTCTTTGAAGATCTTGTCCGCAGTACAGTTGCCCCAGTTCTTGCGGAGATTTCGGCTAAGGCCGAAGCAGACGTTCCCCTTCGCGTATTTCTCCCGCGATTGTTCGAGGTCTTCCGAACAGAAGTCCTCGGCACTGATCGCAAGTTGATCCTTCGACTGGTGCTGACCGAGGGCCAGTATTTTCCAAGCATCGCGGAGTTTTATCATCGAGAAATCGTCTCGCGCGGCATCAAAATGCTACGGAAGGTGGCGCGTCGCGCGGCCGAACGCGGTGAACTCGCTTCAGACGCTGTTGCCCGGTTCCCGCAGCTCATCATGGCACCCCTTCTCGTCGCTGTGCTGTGGGACGGCCTTTTTGCGCGGTTTGATCCGCTCGATGTTGAGGGACTTCTTGGTGCACACGCTGAAGTACTCCTCGGACGTCGAGGGAGGCAGCAATGAAGCGCCGACCTATTCTTATTGCGATTGGCATCGCTGCGCTCGTCGCGGTAACCGCGACTGCAGCCCTCAAGTTTGGCGCATCGCCTAAGGAGGCCGCTTGGCAGGGATGGGTGGAGGCAGACTACCTATTTCTCGGGCCAGACGATGCAGGAAGGCTTGTTTCCCTTAACGTCAAGGAAGGCGATGTCGTCTCAGAAGGCACACTTCTATTTGAGGTTCAGCCCGATATTCAGGAACAGGAGTGGTTGCGTGCAACTGCTCAGGTGGACGAGGCGAAAGCGCGACTCGCTCGGGCGGAAGCGGCTCAGCAGCGTCCCGAGGAAATTGCCGTTCTTGAGGAGCAAGAAGTGCGGGCTCAGGCCGCAATTGAGCAGTCTAAACCCGCACTCGCGCGGGCCGAAGCGCTCGTAAAGCAGGGGTACACGCCAGTCTCGAGAGTCGAGGAGGCGAGAGCCACTTACCAGAGGGATATGGCGACACTGCACGAGATTCAAAAGCAAATCAGAGTTGGTCGACTCGAGGCGCGGGCCGAGGACATTGACGCTGCTAGAACCATGGTAGCCCAGGCCGAGGCCAATCTTGCAGCGGCTCAGACACGGCATGAACAGCGCAGGGTCACTGCACCCGCGAAAGGGCTTGTCCAGGAGGTTTTCTACAGGCCTGGCGAAGTTGTCCCCGCAGGACGGCCCGTCGTGTCTCTTTTGCCGCTTGGTAATCTGAAGCTTCGCTTTTTCGTATCGCAGTCCGAGCTGCCCAAGATCAGTCCAGGACAACTGGTTGCTGTTCGCTGCGACGGTTGCGCCGATGATTTGAGAGCCAAAGTTTCCTTCCTCTCTAGTCAAGCGGAATTCACGCCCCCTGTCATATTCAGCGAAGAGGAGCGTCAGAAGCTCGTTTTTCGCATCGAGGCGCGGCCTGAAGAACCCGAGCAACTCCGAGTCGGTCAACCCGTTACTGTCGTACTCGAGAAGCCTGAGTCGAGTCAGATCGCCAATGCCAACAAGTGAAGCCAGCGGATCCAAAGCCGCAATCGTAGTCGAGGGTCTAACAAAGTCGTTCGGCGAAAAGACGGCCGTTCGCGATCTGACGCTACGCGTAAATCGCGGCGCGATTTACGGCTTCCTTGGCCCGAATGGATCAGGGAAGACGACCACAATTCGTATGCTGTGTGGACTGCTCACGCCGGACAGCGGCCGCGGCACGTGCCTAGGCTACGACATTCTAACGGAAAGCCACCTTATCAAGCAGCGCGTCGGATACATGACGCAGAAGTTCAGCCTTTATCAGGATCTGTCTGTTCGGGAGAATCTGGAGTTTATTGCGCGCATTTACGGTCTCGCCGATCCAGCACGAGTAGCCCAAGACGCGCTCACGAGGCTTGGTCTTAGCGAACGTCACAACCAACTGGCCGGTGAACTCTCTGGTGGTTGGAAGCAGCGCCTAGCGCTCGGCGCGTGCATCTTGCCTTCGCCCGAATTACTATTGCTCGATGAACCGACGGCCGGCGTCGATCCCAAGGCCCGGCGTGAATTCTGGAATGAGATTCACGCGTTGGCGGCAGATGGCATAACAGTGCTGGTTTCCACTCACTACATGGACGAGGCTGAACGCTGCCATGAGATCGCATACATCGCCCATGGCGAACTATTGACCCACGGATCTGTCGAGCAAGTAATTCGTGGATCAGCGCTCCAGACCTGCACGGTCACCGGGCCCGGCTTACCTGATCTCGCCGACAAACTGCTCACAATTCCTGGCATCGACATGGTCGTTCCGTTTGGCGCGAGCCTGCACGTATCGGGCCGAGATCCGATCTCTCTTGCTCAAGCGCTGAAGCCGTTCATGGCCGAACCACAACTAAACTGGGAGTTGTCGACACCGTCGCTAGAGGACGTGTTCATCGACCTCATTGGGCGAAGCAAGGATAACTTCGATGACAAGGCGGCAGCATGATCGGGCGCATCATACGCATCCGGACCACGGCCTTGTCGCGTTTCTGGGCCGTGTTCGTGAAGGAGATCATCCAACTGCGGCGTGATCGCATCTCGTTCGCAATGATGATCTCAGTCCCGCTCATGCAGCTGCTGCTATTTGGCTACGCGATCAACACGGATCCCAGGCATCTGCCGACCGTCGTCCTTTTGCAGGAGGAAACGGACATCGGCCGCTCAATTCTGGCCGCACTGAAGAACACGTCGTACTTTGACATAAAGGTGACAGCGCGTTCGGAAGCCGAAATGGACGCTCTTATGCAGTCCGGTGAGGTGTTGTTTGCGGTGGAGGTGCCCGCCGGATTTGCACGTGCGGTGCGTCGGGGTGAAAAACCGGCACTGCTTGTTGCGGCCGATGCAACAGATCCCGTGGCCGCGGGAACGGCGCTCGCGTCCTTGCAAGGGATCGTCGGTACGGCGCTTGCACGCGATCGTGGCGTGCCCGAGGACATAATGACAGATGCGCCCTTCGAGATCGTCCAACACCGCCGCTATAATCCGGCCGGAAAAACCGCGCTCAACATTGTGCCAGGCCTCTTGGGCACCATTCTCACGATGACCATGCTGATTTTTACCGCGCTTTCTGTGACGCGGGAAGTTGAGCGAGGAACGATGGAGACCTTGCTTGCCATGCCGCTTAATCCGCTCGACATCATGCTCGGCAAGATTGCACCATATATTCTCGTCGGTTTTATGCAGGCCACCATTATTCTCGTTGCTGGCTTGGCCCTGTTCAGCGTACCGATGCTAGGCAATATATTGGTGCTTGCGATCCTCACCACCCTATTCATCACGACGAACCTGGCGGTCGGTTATACGTTTTCGACGCTGGCAAGAACGCAACTCCAGGCGATGCAAATGTCTATCATGTGGTTCCTGCCGAATATCTTGCTGTCCGGGTTTATGTTTCCGTTCGCAGGCATGCCCCAATGGGCTCAATGGCTCGGAGAGACCTTGCCGCTTACGCACTATCTGCGGATTGTTCGCAGCATTATGCTTAAGGGCAGTACTCTCTGGGAGCTGCGAGCAGAAGCCATATGGCTCATCGCGCTTATGCTAATCGCAATGACGTTTGCCGTGGTGCGTTTCCGGCGCACGCTCGATTA
>CAZURR010000155.1:0-4051 GCA_964622715.1 uncultured Hyphomicrobium sp.
GTCGTCGGCCAAGATCTCGCGATCGCCCATAACGTTACGCATGGACACGTCAAGGCCGCAAACGGCGCGACCGTGGAGATATCCCTCCGCGAATCCTCTGCATTCCGCAAAGAGGACGGCAGTTGGAAAATGATCGCCCACCATGCCGACGACTTTAAACTCTGGGAGGGCGTTGTCGGACGTTCAGCCTAGCTGGCGCGTCGAGGCGGCTTCCTGTGACATTGATGCACTATTTCGCGATCCGGAAGCTGTCTAACATCCAACGGGCACCGCTGGGAGAGCGACCTTGAGACGTCGGTTTCGACATCGTTATTGGGCTCTTGCAGCGTTGGCATGTCTGGCGATCAGGCTCGCCATCGCGGTTTTGCATGTGCCCCCCGCCATTGCCGGTGTTGCCCCCGTCGGTGAATTCCCCTCGCAGGTCGTTCTGTGTACCGCGTCGGGCAAGTGGATTGTGAAGCTCGACGACAACGGCCAGCCGGTTGGACCAAAGCTGCCTGCGATTGGCCAGGACTGCCCCGTCGGCTTAACCCTTTCGCGCACGCCACTTGCGCTGGCACACGATGTGGCAAGCCTCCCCGGTCCAATTGCCGTACCCTTTGCCACAACGGAGCATCGCGCCGCGCTCGTTTTGGGGCGCAAGCCATTTGTCGTCCGGGGACGCGATCCCCCGTCCAAGTCCTAATGCGTGAGAGTTTGACCGGTCGCGATTGCGTTCTGAGGCGATGACCCAAGCGTTTCGTGACCTTCTTCCACCGTATCCGACTTGGATTTCAAAGATGACGGCCGCAAACCGCACGAAGCACGTGCTCAATTGTCTTCCTGCCATCGCATTGGCGCTGACGCCCCTCGTGCCGGCGCTCGCCGACGACGCACCTGTTCCGGGCACGGGGTTTTCCGTATCCGGAAACCACGGCGGACACCTCCGCGCTGATGGCCACGCACCCATTGGTGTCATGGGCGATCACTTACATAAGAAGGGAGAGTGGATGCTCTCCTACCGCTACATGCACATGGATATGGACGGCAGCCGCATCGGTACCAACAAAGTTTCTACGTCTCAGATTCTTCAGGTGCCCAATAGATTTGGGATGCCGCCAAAATTACGCATCGTGCCGACAAACATGACCATGGACATGCACATGTTTAGCGCCATGTACGCACCAACAAATAATCTGACGCTGACGGGCATGGTCAATTACATCGATAAGGAGATGGATCACCTTACCGTTAATCCCCCCGGTACGATGATAATTGGCGGCTTCACAACTAAGTCGGAAGGCTTCGGCGACACCAGGATTTCAGGACTCTACCGGCTCTACAAGGATAGCGTCCACAAGGCCCATCTTAACCTGGGCCTGAGTTTGCCGACGGGCAGTATCACTGAGCGCGGCACTATTTTGCGACCGGATAATGTGCGCCCGAATGTACGCCTGCCCTACGCCATGCAGCTCGGTACGGGCACCTTCGATCTTCTGCCCGGCCTCACCTATATGGGCCGTGTCGGCGACTTTTCCTGGGGTGGACAATTCCGCTCGGAGATCCGCCTGGAAGACGAGAACGACGAGGGCTACGCATGGGGCGACCTGTACGGTCTGACCGGCTGGCTCGCCTATGAGTGGGCACCCTGGATCTCGACTTCAGTGCGACTCGACGCTTGGACGCAAGACGCCATCAGCGGCATCGATCCCAGCATTGCAGGGCCAGTACAAACGGCCAATCCCGATTTTTATGGCGGGGAACAGGTCTTTGCTTATTTTGGCGCCAACATGGTCGGCCAAACTGGGATCATCCGCGGCCATCGCCTTGCATTAGAAGTCGGCGTCCCCCTCTACCGCAATCTCAACGGCCCTCAGTTGGAGACCGACTGGAACGTCATCGTTGGCTGGCAGAAGGCCTTCTAGGGAGAACAACGGCAAATGAAAAAATTGTGCACACTGGCCGCGTCAATTGCCATCGCCGCGGTCGCAACCGTCTCGAGCGCGACAATTGCGCAAGAGTACAAGGCGGGCCCGCTCATGATAGATCACCCTTGGGCACGCCCAACGATTGGCAGTTCCAAGAATGCAGCCGCCTATATGACGCTATCCAATAGCGGCGATTCAGCCGACACGTTGCTCGCCGTGAAGTCGGACGCGGCCGGTCACGTCGCTCTGCACGAGAGCCGTATGGACGGCGAGATCATGCGCATGGTGCCGGTGAAGGACGGAATTGAGCTCCCGCCTCACGGTACCGTCGAGCTCAAACCGCTAGGCCTGCACGTGATGCTGATGGGGCTTGGCAAGCCGCTTGAAGAGGGCGAGAAATTTCCCATGACGCTGGTGTTCGCCAAACAAGGCGACGTCAAAGTCGAGGTCGAGATCGAGAAAAATCCTGCAGCGACAAAGTCTAACCACGACATGCACCAGCATCACTAGAGCCTGATCGTTTCACTTGGACGCACTTAGCGCCTCCAAGTGAAACGTGAATCAGTCTCTGCACTTTTGATTGCGAGCAAGATTCACGTTCTTGCCGGACACCACCCGCGTGGTGAGCGATTCCATCAAGAACGATCTTGCTCTAAAAGCCAAAGGGGCCGGCGCGAAAGCCGACCCCTTGCTTATTCCAGTGCAGTTCGCATCACGTCAGCTTGAAGGGCATGTCCTTGCCCGCGAACGCCGCGTCCACGTTGTCGAGCGCCTCGAAGCCCATCTGGTTGCGCGCCTCGATCGCTGCGCTCCCAAGATGAGGGAATAGAAACGTGTTGGGTAGATCGTAGTAGCCCTCATTGATCTTGGGCTCGCCCGCGAACACGTCGAGGCCGGCATAGGCAAGCCGTCCCGATTTCAAGGCCGCGATCAGGTCTTCGTCTTTGACGAGATCGCCGCGTGCCGAGTTCACAACGATGGCGCCTTGCGGCAGTTTCTCGATCGTCTCCTTGTTGACGAAGTAGCGCGTCTCCGGCGTCAAGGGTGCGTTGATCGAGAAGAACTCCGAAATCGCGAGCAAGCTGTCGAGGCTGTCATGAAAAATGGCACCCTTCTCCTTCTCTGGCGGCTGACGCACGATGTCATAGTAGTGGATCTCCATATCGAAGCCGCGCGCACGCTGTGCCAAGGCCTGTCCAATCTTGCCGAAGCCATAAATGCCGAGCTTCTTACCGTCGAGCCGGCGGCCAACGAGTTGCAACGGCGCCCAGCCGGGCCAGGCGCGCGCGCGTATCATGCGTTCGCCCTCAGAGGCGCGGCGCGCGCTTCCCAAAATGAGCAGCATGGCAATCTCGGCGGTGGCCACGGTCACGCCATGCGGCGCGTTGCCAACTTGGATCCCGCGCGCCTTTGCTGCCTCCAGATCGATGTGATCGAAGCCGATTGAGAAGGTCGACAGGATCTTGATGTGCTCAGGCAGGGCGTCGATCGCCTCTTTGCGCATCTTGTCGGTAATGGTCACCAGAAGTGCGTCGACGTCCTTCGCCTTCTCGACGATTTCGTCCGTGGTCATCTGATGATCATCGACGTTCTGGTTAACGTCGTAGGCGGCGTTGGCACGCTTTTCGACGGCCTCTGGCAGGCGGCGGGTGATGAGAAGGCGTTTCTTCATGAGTCAATTTGCTCCCCTGGCGATCGCATTCGTTGTTGGCGCCTTTGATGATGGTCTGCAGCTTTTGCCGCATGGCGCGGTCGATGACAAGCCGGTGTGGTCGTCGCATGCAGCGCTTTTGCGATGCGAGCACGCATTCCGAGGAGCCTAAGGGAAGTTTAAGGCTTAGCCTCTGAGACCGATAGCGATGCCTAGAACTCAATCTCAAGGCCAAGTTTCAACGTGCTATCGGGCGTATTATCGTTGAGACCGGCCAGGAATCCGAGACCCAACGTTGCGCTGCCGCCTTCGTCGTCATCGTCGTCGTCATCGCCCTCACTAGGGGCGCCAAGCTTCATACTTGTCACCGGGGCCATTCGATCCCGCTTGAACGTATAGTAGAGAACGGGTCCGATGCGATGCTGGTTTTGATCGCCAATTTCAACAGCAGCCTCCGAAGCATTCCCCGAGTTACCTAGTCGATCGATGGTCC
>CAZURR010000156.1:0-3973 GCA_964622715.1 uncultured Hyphomicrobium sp.
CACTGGCCTTGGGACTGTTTTAAGGGATCAGGTCAAACAGGTTTGCTGCCTAAAGGTGGCAACACTCGCAGGCCGGCCTCAAGATGAGGAGCCAACATTTCAGAATGTCCATCCTGGCGGAGCTTCTGAACGGAAAGGGATTGGAAGCGATGAGTACCAAGACCTATGAAGGCGATAAGATCAACATAACGTTCGACGGAAGAAAGTGCATCCACTCGCGTGCCTGCGTATTGACGTTGCCGCAGGTGTTCCGCACCAACACGCGGGGTGAGTGGATTCAACCCAACGCAGCAGATGCCGAGGAGGTCGTGGCGCTAGCGCGCATCTGCCCATCTGGAGCAATTACCTATAAGCGACGCGATGGGAAGCCGGACGAAGCACCACCTGAGGTCAACACGATCCATATTCGCGAGAACGGTCCGTACGTGGTTCGCGCCGATATTAGAGTTAGGGGCGAGAGCGTTGGCATGCGTGCGACGCTTTGCAGGTGCGGCGAGTCTCAGACCAAGCCCTACTGCGATGGTGCCCATGTGGAAGCTGCGTTCGTGGCAACTGGCGAACTTACCAGCAAATCCTCAGAGCCACTCACTGAGCGCGGTGGAACATTGGACGTCACGCCCATGAAGGACGGTCCGCTAAAAGTCGAGGGAAACCTTGAGATCTGTTGCGGCTCGGGACACACAATAGCGCACACCAAACAGACATTTCTTTGCCGCTGCGGACATTCTAAAAACAAGCCATTTTGCGACGGCTCCCATCAAGCTGCGGGCTTCAAGGCCTCCGATTAGCGCAGGCTTGCTCGGCTATGCTTCGCGACGGCTCCATCGCCACATGAGCCAAAGCAGGTCTCAAGTGTTGGCTGGGAGATTGCGCCGGCTTCCGAATCAGAAATCGGCATCACCGAGCAGGGCGAGGTCATTGCCTTCTGCCCTATTTGGTGATGCCGATTTCTAATCTTGGACCTGCGATCGAGTCGCTAATAGGTCACTTGGCTTAACTTAGGCCCGCCTCGCCACTATATGCCCCGAAATGGCTCGTCTCTCCGTTGCCGTTCGCCGAGTGACTTTCGAAGGCCTCAGCATCGAGAACGGGAATTAGATCGTTCTTATCCTTGGTTCGTTGTACGCGGCCATCAAACTCAGCGCCTTCGGAGATCGACAACGTCTGGTGCATGATATCGCCGTCGACCTTTGCTGACTCATGCAGCGCGACAGTCAACGCGCGAATGGATCCGCTTACGCCGCCGCGAACATCAATTTTTTCTGCACAAACCTTGCCGGTGACCGAGCCCGCCTTGCTGATCACCACCTGTTTGCCGTGCACGTCGCCCTGGACGTGGCCATCGACTTGAAGCTTGTTCTGAGAAATGATCGTGATCTTCTCGCCAAGGATGGTGAGATCATTGCCAATCACGGAAACGCCTGATGCGGCTGCGGTATCAGCCGAAGAATTCTCGGGCCGAGCCACCGCCGTGGCTTTTGAGCTGGTGCGCCCAGGTGCCGCTGGCGGCTTGGGGTTATTTGACTGAACCTTGTTGGTGTCACTGCTAAACATGATACGCCTCCCGTACTATTGCGATTTCGAATACGACCAATAGTGATGATGTCACCCTGCCCGACGACTCCATCTCAACTCCGCGGCGACATTTTGTCGGGATCAGCAACTAATCGATAGGCACACAAGAGTCATAATCCGATTGCCGAATGTCTCGTTTTCATGGAGTGCACGGCATCCAGGACACTCGATTAGCGCTGCCCTCGAGCTTGATCGAACCGCTGACGTCGTTATGCAACGAGGTTCGCCTCTCAATCGTGACCTCGACATCGAAAAGATCGGCCTAATTTGAGACCGCACAAATGTTCTCACTAGCACTCAATTGGACATGTCTGGTCTCAGTTCGACTTTGCCACTGCGCCCGGCCGGCTGAGCGAGGAGCAGGGGCACGGTCGTGGCAATCAATTCATCAATATCTACTCCGGGCGCAATCAGCGCATATTTCCTATCGATCAGAAGTGCAGAGGCACCGTGGACGAAGGTCCACATTTTGAGCGCGATCGCGTTTGCGTCTTCCTCGATTTCATTGGCCTCACAGTACTTCGTAATCTGGGCGATGAGATTGCCGAAGCAGCTGCGACCTTTCTCGACGCAAATCTCATATTCCGCCAGCGACGGATCCTGTCCAAACATCAAGCGAAACAGGCTCTGCTGCGTAACTGCGAAGCTCAAATATGCCTGCCCCATCGCCACGATGGCCTCAAGGGTGCCTTCTCCATGGGCTTGCACCGCGCGTATGTTGTTCGCCGACATGGCATCAAATGCAATTGCCGTTACTTCCGCCATGAGCTCATCGCGGTCGCGGAAGTGCCGGTAGGGGGCAGCGGTCGATACGCCGGCGAGCCGGCAGGCGTCGGCGAGAGAGAAGTTTTCAGCACCCTTCTCGACAACTAGCTGGAACGCAGCCGCGATCAGCGCTTCCCTCAAGCCGCCATGGTGGTACCCGGCCTTCCCACACACGGTTTCGGATTCCCGCTTGCTCGTATCCGTCATCTCTCCTCCTCACGATTTGTTGACATGTTAGCGCGTCTAACTTTCGCTTGCAATGTGAGTGGCACTAACATATGTTAGCGCGACCAACATTCAAGGTGCAACTGCAAGCAAGGATCCTAGTCATGGCTGAAGCTCAATCGTTCAGGGCCAAGTCTGGAGCATTAAGTCGCTGGTCACGCGCGCTTTTTCTGACATTTGCCGGGCTGGCGTTCGTTGGCGCCATGGCAGGTGGGATCGTGGCGCTGCACAGCCGGGCGAACGCGGAGCGGTCGCCAGACCCCAATCCGCCGCTGGTCGTTGATGCTCGCAGCATTGATCTCCTGGGCGCGTATACGGTCAAGGAACGCTTCGTGGGATTGCTCGAACCGGCCAGGCAAACCAGCCTTTCATTCGAGCGTCCAGGGCTCGTAACTGAGGTCGTGTTCGACGAAGGCGACCAGCTCTCGAACGGAGACGTGGTCGCGAGATTGGATGCCTCAAAGCTGAAATCGGAACGTCGCGGGCTCGAAGCGCGGCAGCAGGAATTGGAAGCGCAGTTCGATTTGGCCTCGGTCACGCTGTCGCGGCAAAGCGCTCTTAAGACGAAAGGCTGGCAGTCGGAACAAAAGTACGATGAAGCCCGCTTCAAAGCTGCGCAGATTTCCTCGGCCATCCGCCGATTGAAAGCGTCGATCGAGTCTATCGACATCGACATCGCTAAATCAGAGCTGAAAGCGCCCTATTCGGGCACGGTTGCAGCGCGCAGCATCGATGAAGGTTCCGTGGTTAGCGCTGGGACACGTGTCATAGACTTAGTTGAGGGGGGCGATCGGCGTGTTCGTGTCGGGGTTTCCCACGAAGTCTCAGACACAATTAAGGCTGATCAAAGCTATCGCTTGGTCTCTGGCGGACGGAAATTTGATGGCCGGTTGATCTCCAAGCGTCCCGATCTACAAACCGGCACGCGCACGGTGGTCGTACTGTTTGAGGTCAAAGGCGCTGAAGACATTCCATTCGGCGAGATCGTCGAGCTCGTCGTTGAGCGCCCGGTTATGGCGCACGGGGCATGGCTGCCCATCAGCGCCTTGCGCGAAGGCGCAAAAGGCCTGTGGACTGTGCTCACAGTCGTCATGCGCGAGGACGGACCATCGATCGGACGCGAGGCTGTCGAAGTCCTTCATGTTGAGCAAGGTAGGGCGTTCGTTCGCGGCAATCTTGCAAAAGAAACCCGTGTCGTCGTGAACGGTACGAACCGGATCATCCCAGGGCAAAGGGTGGCCCTGGCGGTCAATCCTAGACGGTAGGGAGTGATAGATATGACAACGCTCTTTTTCCGCAACAGACGGATCGTCGCGCTAACAGTGTTGATGATTCTTGCGGCAGGCATATCGGCTCTACTCTCAATCGGCAGGCAGGAAGACCCGACGATCACGAACATCTTCGCGAC
>CAZURR010000157.1:0-3949 GCA_964622715.1 uncultured Hyphomicrobium sp.
GATCGCAAAGACTGACCCCAGAGCTAGCCTTGCGAACCGGAGACTTGCCTGTGCGTGCTTTTTCGAAGTCATTCAACGTTCCTATCAAGGCTTGGCGGCTTGGCAGTGTGGCACGCCATCAGGACTCCCAATATGAGCGCCACGAGCTGTCATGAGAATTGCAAGCGCGCCACACTTGCCGCCTCGATCGAGCGGTTTCGGGGTTTTCGATCCCGTCCTTCCAAGGTTCTCAAATCGCGTTAAGCGCCTTTGGCCCGGCCAAGGAGCTTCTTCCCGGACCGCTTTTCAGTGCCGGTTTGGCCACCATCTTGACTGTGGCAGGGGAATAGCTATTTTTGCAGTTGCAAATCATTTGCAATAAGATCTAAGTTGTCGCGGCGCAGGCGGGCACGAAACTGGCCGCGCGGGGGTCCCCGGAGGTGGAATGCTGAGTTCGATGCGCGGAATTTTTGGGTGGTTCACGAGCGCGGCCTTGGCGGCCGCGCTCAATGTATTGCCGTTGCATGACGCCAGGGCCGAGGAGGTCAAAAAGCCCTTTCGCGTGGTGACGACGTTCACCGTAATACAAGACATTGCTCAAAATATTGCCGGAGACGCTGCCATCGTGGAGTCGATCACAAAGCCAGGCGCTGAGATTCATGATTACCAACCCACGCCCCGCGACATCGTCAAAGCGCAGTCGGCCGACCTGGTGATCTGGAACGGTATGAATCTGGAGCGGTGGTTCGAAAAGTTCTTCAATAACGTTGACGACGTGCCAAGCGTCGTTGTTACCGAGGGCGTCGAGCCCATGGGGATCGGCGATGGCCCCTATACGGGCAAGCCTAACCCGCATGCGTGGATGTCGCCAGCGAACGCGGTCATCTATGTTGAGAACATCCGCAAGGCCCTCGTGAAACACGATCCTGACAGCGCCGAGACCTACAACGCCAATGCCTCAGCCTATGCGGCCAAGATCAAGGCAATGGATGCGCCACTGCGCAAGCGCCTGTCGGCGATCCCAAAGGCGCAGCGATACCTTGTCACCAGCGAAGGAGCGTTCAGCTACCTCGCCAGAGACTACGGCATGCGTGAGCTCTATCTCTGGCCGATCAACGCCGATCAAATGGGCACGCCGCGCCAAGTTCGCCACGTGATCGACGAGGTCCGCAAAAACAAGATCCCCGTTGTTTTCAGCGAAAGCACAGTTTCCGATAAGCCGGCGCGCCAGGTCGCTAAGGAGACTGGCGCGCACTACGGCGGCGTGCTCTACGTGGATTCGTTGAGCGAAGAGGACGGCCCGGTGCCCTCCTTCCTCGATCTCCTCCAGGTAACGGTCGCCACCATCGCAAAGGGCTTTGGCACATGAGCTTCGTTGCTGCAAAGAACCATAGATCCAGCATTGCGACGGCAAACTTTGCCGCGTCCTTGTCGGTGCGCGATGTAACCGTTGCCTACCCCAACGGCGTTGTCGCCCTGCGCGATGCGTCCTTCGACTTAGGTCCCGGCACAATCTGTGGTCTCGTCGGCGTCAACGGCAGCGGCAAGTCCACACTATTCAAAGCCATCATGGGGTTCGTCGACCCGCGCCAGGGCGAGGTTCGTATCGTCGGACTGCCCGCAGCTGAGGCGCTGAAGCGCGGATATGTCGCCTATGTCCCGCAGAGCGAGGAAGTCGACTGGAACTTTCCCGTCCTCGTCGAAGATGTCGTGATGATGGGACGCTATGGCCACATGAACTTTCTCCGCATCCCTTCAGCCGAGGACAAACGCAAAGTCGATGAATCGCTAGAGCGGGTCGGCATGAGCGCTTTCCGTAATCACCAGATTGGTGAACTCTCCGGCGGTCAGAAAAAACGCGTGTTTTTGGCGCGCGCTCTCGCGCAAGAAGGCCGCATCATTCTGCTTGATGAGCCCTTCACCGGTGTCGACGTCAAGACGGAGGTCGCCATCGTCGACCTGTTGCGCCAGTTGCGCGATAGCGGCCACCTCATGCTCGTTTCAACCCACAATCTTGGCAGCGTGCCTGATTTTTGCGATCACGTCGTCTTGCTCAATCAGGTCGTTTTGGCCGCCGGCCCTACTGCGCGGACCTTCACGCAGAAAAACCTGGAGCGCGCTTTCGGTGGCGTCTTGCGGCACTTCCGTCTCGAAGGGGGCGAGCTTCACGCCGACGAAGACCGGCGCAGGGTCACCGTACTTTCCGACGATGAGCGCCCGGTGGTGTTTTATGGCGACGAACGCAGCGACGAGGAACCTTTGCGCCGCAAGAATCGCGAGGACGAATCGTGAGCGAGCTCCTCGTTCCCTTCGCCTACGAGTACATGCTGAAAGCCATGTTCATTAGCGCGCTGGTTGGCGCTGTTTGTGCCTTCTTGTCCGCCTATCTGATGCTAAAGGGCTGGTCGCTGATGGGGGATGCACTCGGCCATGCGGTCGTCCCCGGCGTAGCTGCGGCGTATCTTTTGAAAGTGCCCTATGCCACGGGAGCATTTTTCGCAGGCTTTCTCGCTGCAATCGGCATGGTCGTCGTCAAGAAGCGCACGCGCTTGCGTGAGGATGCCATCATAGGGCTGGTGTTTACGTCATTCTTCGCGGCCGGTCTGTTGATGGCCTCCATCAATCCCACCGCGGTTAACATTCAAACGATTGCGCTCGGCAACATCCTTGGCATTTCGGACGAGGATGTGTGGCAGGTGGTGATAATATCTGGCGTTTCACTTGCGATCCTCATTCTCAAATGGCGCGACCTTATGGTCGTGTTCTTCAACGAAAGCCACGCGCGAACCGTTGGGCTAAATCCTTGGGCGTTAAAGATCTTGTTCTTCACGCTTCTGGCAGCTTGCACCGTCGCGGCCCTACAAACCGTCGGCGCCTGTCTCGTCATCGCCATGGTCGTGACGCCGGGTGCAACGGCATACTTGCTCACCGATCGCTTTGGGCGGTTGCTTGTCTTGAGCGTCGCCCTCGGTGCGACGACCGGTTTCGTCGGCGCTTACGCCAGCTATTTCCTTGATGGCGCAACGGGCGGCGTCATCGTCACCTTGCAGACGCTGTTGTTCCTGATCGCCTTCTTTTTCGCCCCGAAACACGGACGTATCGCAGCGCGCCGCCGGGCAGCTGCGCCCTCGGAGCCCGTACTATGACGGACATGTGGGATCTCATCGCAGTTCCGCTCAGCTATGGCTTTATGCAGCGAGCCTTGGTGGCCGCCATTTTTATCGGCGCCGTTTGCTCGGTGTTGTCCTGTTATCTGGTGCTTAAGGGCTGGGCGTTGATGGGCGATGCGGTCTCACATGCTGTGCTCCCCGGCATCGTCATCGCCTTCTTGCTTGGTCTGCCGCTAGCCGTCGGTGCGTTCGGTGCTGGTCTGCTGTGCGCTGTGCTGACGGGTTATCTTAAGGACAACAGCCGCGTCAAAGAGGACACGGTCATGGGCATCGTGTTCTCCGGTATGTTCGGCTTCGGCTTAGTACTCTTTACGAAGGTCGAGACCGACCAGCACCTCAACCACATTCTATTCGGCAACATGCTGGGCATCACGTCGCGCGATCTCATCGAGATCGGTATCGTCGCGTGCGGTACGTTGCTTGTCGTGCTCGCCAAACGCCGTGACCTTTTGCTCTATTGCTTTGATCCACAGCATGCGCGCGCGATCGGACTCCCGATCGGAGTCATTCACTATGCGCTGTTGGTGCTGTTGGCCCTGACCATTGTCGCGTCATTAAAGGCCGTCGGTATTATTCTCGTTGTAGCCATGCTGGTTGCGCCCGGCGCTATCGCGTATCTGCTAACCGACCGGTTCGAGCGCATGCTGCTCATCGCCGCGACGGTCGCCATCGGCGCCAGCGTAACGGGTACGATTGTCAGCTTTCACATCGATGGCGCCACCGGCCCGTGCATCGTATTGATCCAGGCGTTCGTGTTTCTATTGGCGTTCTTCTTTGCGCCGCGCCGCGGCGTTTTTGCC
>CAZURR010000158.1:0-3869 GCA_964622715.1 uncultured Hyphomicrobium sp.
TAATTTCTTCTGGCCCCGGTCCTCTTTTCACGCGCCGGGATCGACGCGCCAACGTCGCTGCCTCCCCTGCGCCAAGGCTCCATAACCTGTCTCATCGCTAGCTTGAGTTCGCGGCGGCTCACATCGCGCATTCCTAACTTCGATTAGGAAGCAACCTAGATCAAGGCGCGGCGATTGCATGCCCGCTATAGTTTCCATGACGGACTTGGCGTATCGAAATCAAATTGAGAGGTTACTGAAATGTGGACGAAACTATTTGCCGTTGGTGTGCTGGCTGCTGCGCTTGGTATTGCCCCCGCGTTGGCACAAGATGCCCCGAGTGAGCAGCAGCCCCCGGCTGCAACGGATAGCGAAGGACAGCAGCCTCCGGCTGCGACCGAGATGGACCAGCCAGAGGCACAAAGCTCTGAGATGGGCGACCTAACTGGATGGCCCGTTTATAGCTCTGATGGTACGAAACTTGGTGAAGTGACCGATGTCAAACTAGGTGCCGACGGAAATGTCGAAGCCATTCATACCGACATCGGTGGGTTCCTCGGCATAGGCACCAAGACGGTTGAGATCAGCGCGGACAAGTACTCGAAGGGTGACAACCAGCTTGACCTTTCGATGACCGCCGATGAAGCGAACGAATTACCGGAGGTAGCCCAGCAATAGGGCTGTCCCTCACATTGGAAACGATCAGGCCGCGCGTTGGCGCGGCCTAATTGTGATTGGGGCGCGAATTCCACTGACTGGCGGCCTGGAACGCCATGCGCTAGTGCGCGGGTGGTGGGCCATAGAGTTTGACCGCGGCCGCGATATCGCCCGCCTGCAGTCCATTGAGCAACTCATCGTACTTGAAGTGCATGAGTTGGTCCTGCCCCGCGGGATGATCAATGCCGAGCGCGTGGCCGATTTCATGCATGAACGTGAAGCGTAAGTCGAACGCTTCCAAATTGCCGTCGAATCCAATTTTCCAGGCCGTTTGAGGATTCAAACAGATCGACGCGCGCCTGATGGAGCTAACGGTCGCATTGCGCTCATTTGCATCACCGCGCGGCCCTTCATCGCCACCAAGCCCACGGTCTGTCAGCGATTCCCGAGTAACTTTCTTGGTGTGCCAGACGTTGGCATATGCTCGGCCTTTCGGCTCACCCTGAACTCCGATGAGTATGTCGGCCTGGTTCGGATCGGTTGACTGATAGAAACGGACGTTGGCAATGCGCTCCCAGGCCCGCAAGGCAATTTTCAGTTCAGTCTTTACCTGCTGCGGCGTGATGCGCAAAGCCCGCGCGTGTCGGCTTAGTGGCTCAAGCCTGCGACAGTTTCGAGCATCTGGAAATGACCGATCTTCCTCAGAGATCGCATAACTAATTGCAGCGCCGGCACCCAGTTGCGGGCGACCCCACTTGACGATTGCACCGTCAAGCTTCAGCAACGTGTAGAAATCCGCAGCCAGTACTGGAAACTGCAATGCCGACGATAACATCACAATTAAGGTAATGATTGCCCCCCGCAACATGAACTCGACCCCTCGCCGAACGCTCCGCGCACTACCCTAAACATGCTTGCCGCCGAAATCGGCCACAATGGGGCGAGGAAGGTCGTCGAAAGAGAATCTGGTGCTGATACCCTTTATAAAACGCGTGTTCGGAGCTGCTCTCGCCGCTCCCTTTAACGGAGTGGCACGCAGAACCTCTAATGCACTGGCCTCAGCTCCGGTGTCGCGGCCGCTAAAATAAAACCTCGGAAGACTGCATCCGCTATCGAGCGGCAAGCTGGTACTTTTTACATTTCGCCGCTTGGACGCCCCGTTGGCGGCGCGCGGGAGTACCCGCCAATGCTAGAGCGCAGCACCACAACCTTTTACAAAATGCGATTTGTAAAAAGTAGCGTGTGTCCGCTTTACCCCCAAGAACGGACATTTTCAGTGGCGGCTCAGATGTCCGCTAAGTGCCGATACTGTTGATAAAGTCGATCAGTGGCTCGTCAATGTCGACCATGCTGTCGACCGATAGAATCCAGCTCCACTATCGAAGCATTTGAGGAACTACATTTCCGCTAGGCTTGGTATTTTGAATCCAGATTTCGCACGTCTCCTGATGACCGCCGCTGAATATCACCTCCAGGACTTTATCAACAGTATCTGCCACAAGCGGACATTGGCCGAAGCAGGTTCCATGTCGGCTGAGCGCCTAATCCCGCAAAGCCCTGCCACTGCTACCGGCAGGCTTGAGACCAGCATCGACGCATACAGGGCACAAACTGCCCGCTGTGGGATCTTACACGATATCTCACATAGCATGAATTCCGGCAGCCTCCGCACGAGCCCACGCTTGCGCGGCGCTTTCGATATTTCTTAGTCGTTCGAGAACTCTTTCTGCGCGACGTGGACTTCTTCTTGGTTGATGGGGTCTCCTTGGTGATTGATGGAGACTCTTTATTAATCGCTGGTGTCGGCGTTTCCGCTTCGCCGTCGCGGGCATCGTTCGGCGGCGACTGATCGCCGATGGCGCTTGGTGATCGCAAGAAAGATGGTCGGCTGACTTGCCGTGCACATTACAGTGGGACGCTCTGGTCGCGGGGCGTCCCGCTTCAATTTAAGAGGACCTCGCGTCCCGTTCTAGTGCGGCCTCCAGGTCTTGAGGATCGATGGTGACCACTTGCCTCTGCCGCGATGGGCTGCCCACAGCGGGTAAGACAATGGTGGTCGATATACGGCGATAGGCGACAAAGGATAGATTGTCGAGTGTCTCTTCAACGGTCTCGATCGCGTAGGTGCCAGCTGGTTGCACTCCGTCGACTCCAGCGAGCGAAAACGGGTGCAAGAAGTTCACAGAACTATGGGTCGTCCGCTCTGGCATGACGTTGCCCGGCGCTCAGATGCCGCTGCTCCACACGAAAGGTTTGTGTTTCCGCTGCGCTATCCGGGCCGGAACAGGGCAACACCGGAGGATTATCCGATGGTTCGTATCGACTGTGTGGCACATGGTACCATTTTTTCGCGCGGTCCACGAAAACCAAATCAACACACGTCGAAGCACAAACGTAAGCCAATCTATCATAGATGAGGGGTGTGCAAATCTCATAACTCCTTGACGCGGTGAAGGGGACATAAGGACCGATGTAGAGGCGGCAAGGCTTTCTGGGTAAGGTGCGTGCGCTGATCCAGTCTCTAACCCAAACGAGGACGGAGCAGTAATGCTCAAAGGACCAAAGGGCCAGAAGCCCCCCGAGGTAACCCCGAGCCCAACCGCCAAGGCCGTCGAATGCTGGGAAAATGAGGGTGGCGCTCCCAGCATGGGCGACCAATCCCACAAGAAAGGGGAGAGCGAGAAGTCCTTCTTCAGTGACTTCCTTGAGCACCCGGGCTCAGTCGGCGAAACGCACTTCTCGTATGACAACCGCAAAAAGGGCGCGCGCGATACTAACCAGGTTGCCAACTCTCATGGGTTTGATTGGCGCGAATGGTTCGTCCCGCCGATCGTCATTCCTGCTGTCATAATTGCAGTGTTCGTGATGCGCACACTTTATCTGTACATGTGACGCGGCAGGGATCATTCGCCCGCTCCCAATCTCAAGGATGCGCCAGAGCCAGAGTTCCGGCGCGTGTTTGACGACCTTCGGGAACTTGAGCTTGCGGCTTGAACACCTCCTCATAGGGGCGTGGTATCAGGCACACAAGGTGGCCTGTACGTCGATTGATGGTTGGTCTACTCAGCGCTGGATGAGAATGAGGCCCTCTGGTAACGAGCTTAGGAGGCTGTTTCTAACCAGGTGCAGGCCATTCCTGTCCGAGATGCTCGAAAAACAAACTCGCACAGACCGTTGGACGTTGTCTTGATCGGCGGGACCCATGAGAGTGCTCCGGAACAATGCAAGAAGAA
>CAZURR010000159.1:0-3860 GCA_964622715.1 uncultured Hyphomicrobium sp.
CCCAAGGAAATGCTTCCGTTATTTGACGCGCAATCCATTCTGCCGTCGGGTTTGCTGTGACATTGACCCAGACCAGGTCTCTGCGGTCTAACCTAGCGATGACGAGGACGATTTCACGGCGCATATTCGCATCATGGCCGACAAGCAGCGCAAGTGCCCGAATAATAACGCCAAAGCTTTAGAAAGCTGGGAAAATGAAGGCGGCGCTCCTGCGTCGGACGACCGCTCAACTAAAAGGAAACGTTGCGGCAAAGCACGCGCTGCCAAAATGACGCGAGAGGAACGAAAGGCTTCGGCCCTAAAGAGCTATTCGATCTGTTGCGTGAAGACGGTCACGATCAGGCGAGCGGGTTAAGTCTACAGAATCCACCCCAGCTCGCGCGCTTTGGCGTTGGCGGCCTTCCAGGCGCGGGTATGAAACTCGGCTTGCGTCATCGGGGCACCCTGATCCTCTCGGCCTGAATGGGATTTGGTGAGAAGTTGCTGAGGGAACGCCGTTGCCCTGTAGTATCTCACCACGAAGCTCGTGCCGGGTAGGGTGACGACGATGTCGTCTCCCTGCACTTCAACGTGAAGGTCGCGCTTATCGGTCATACGCCGAAGACCCGCGAGGTCGCCATCTCATCATACACGGCCGAGAGCACCTGGTAGGCATCAAGGGCATTCGGTCGACGATCAATCCCGATCGCGGAGACCCTTGACGCCTTCCTTCTTGGCGCAATGGACGCAGCAGAAGATAGTGCCGTTGTGCTCGACCCCATGCCCGATGATGCGGCAGCCGCAATGGGGGCAGATGGGCGCGAGCGCCTGGATCGCGCATTCGAAGCTGTCGAAGATCATGGTGCGGCCGCCCATGGTGACCTCGAAGCTCTTGTCGTAGTCGTTGCCGCACTGTTCACATCGCGCCATGGCTTCCTCCTTCAGCTCGTTTTCAGAGCCAAACCGAGGTAAGTTATAGGGCGTTCCAGGTCGGCTCCTAAGGCCTAACGTTTGCCAGACTCAAATCTACTGCAATACATGGTTTATTTTCTCAGTCTGTTGCGTCTGACCAACGCTCAGCCGAGGCGTCTTGTCCATCATGCTACGCCATCCCGTATCCGGCACCAAGGGATCGATGCCTCGCCGCGCGGCATGGACAGTGTTACATTTCCCGTTAGCAATAAGAACCTTGATGATCACTCTGACATCAGCATCGACGTTGATGGAGCGCGCGGAAGAGTTTAGCAGGAGATAGAGGAGGCTGATTTCTCCGCCTTGGCCTTCAGGCATACGCACTTGGAATTGCGGGGACCGTTCATCGCAGCGAAGCGCAGGGAGATTGCCACGCGATACGCGGTCAACATTTCCTTGAAAGCTTGGGACATTGCGAAAGCGGGAGCCGCAGTAACGCTCAAGATCCGCGCTCGTGACGACTTGCTCGGTACAATCGAGATCGGACAAGGAACGTTCGGTTGGAAAAGCGCACGCGGAAAGAACGGTTTCAAGCACGTAGCGTGGAGAAGGCTAGCTGACAAACTTGACGACCTCCACTGACTGCATTGCAGCCGCCGCGCGGCGCCTGTCGCGGCGGCACGTAAGGAGTGACCATGGAGTCCATCTACGAGCCCGAATTCTGGGTCGCGGTATCTTTCTTCATCTTCATTGGCGTGCTCGTCTATCTCGGCGTCCATAAGAAAGTCGTGAGCGCGCTCGATGCCCGTGCGCTTCTGATCAGCAAAGAGCTCGAGGAGGCGCGCCGGCTCCGGGAAGAGGCGGAAAAGCTGCTCGCCGACTACCGGCGCAAACTGGGCGATGTCGTCACAGAGGTGGACAACATCATCGCGCTCGCCGCCAAGCAAGCAGAGACCCTTGCTGCGGAGACACGGCAGTCGCTGAAGGAACATGTCGACCGCCGCATAAAGCTCGCCGAGGAGAAGATCGCCCGCGCCGAGATGGAAGCGGTGCGCGAGCTGCGGAACGACGCGGTCGACGTAGCGATCGCAGCGGCGCAAAATCTGATCGCCGCCAAGCTCACGCCCGATCGAGCCCAGAAGCTCGTCTCCGAGAGCACCAAGGCGCTCAAGACCTTGCTGAAGTGACCTCCGCCTGCCTGGCTTCTCTCGAAACTTCGCCGGGGCATAATCCGGCACCGTCATTTAGTATTGTGCTGGCGGCGTGTAGGGATCGCCTGCATGCTTCAGCGAGTCGGGGTTCACCGAGCGGATGAAGGCGATGATCCGCCAGAGGTCGTCGCTAGTCTTGATGATCGCGCCGAAGGGCGGCATCGGCCCTACCACGACCTCGTGCTTGACGCGGGTGTAGCCCAGCTTCTGCAGCTCGTCGGAGCCAAGCGTGACGAGGCGGAACAGCGTGTCATCGCCAGCGCCATAGACCCAGGTGTCGTTGGTCAGTGGCGGGCACATGCCGCCCCCGCCACCGCCGCCATGGCAGCCATTGCAGCCCGCGGAGAGGTATCGGTGATGACCCTCCTCGGCCATGGCAGCAATATCGGCGTTGTAGGGATTCTTCAGCTCTCCCTTTGGCGTGCTGCGGACGAGTTCTAGGGGCGGTGTGGCAGGGCCAAGCATGGCACCGTCAGGTTGCGCGGCTGCACCAGCGGCCGGAGCCGCGCCGCCACCTGCAGCCGGTGCCCCACCGGGTGCCGGCGTTGCGCTCGGCGCACCGCTCGTCGGAGCTTCGTCAGCCGCCAGCGATCGCCAATCCCCGAGGCCAAGGCCAATAAATCCTACTGCTAGAATTCCTGTGATGATTTTGTGCACTTGTCTGTACCGAAAACCTAGACCCGCACGTAGTGGTGATGAAGACCACCAAGGATCGAAGCTGACCTAATGGTTCCGGTCCGCTGAACGGGACGCGAGACCGGTGCATCTTTAGCCAAGGACCAGTGCGTTCTAATTTCGTTGTAATAGTGAGTATAGGCTCGCAGGACTCGGCGCAGATGCGCTTCGCCCAAGACGACGATATGGTCGACGCACTCGCGACGGATCGAGCCGATTAGTCGCTCGGCAAGGCCATTCTGCCATGCTGAGGCCGGCGCAATAGGCTTGTCCCTTATGCCCATGGCCCGTAAGCGGCGTGTGACGAAGGTGCCGTAGATCTGATCTTGATCACGAATGAGATATTGCGGGGCGCTATCCAAGGAAATGCCTCGGTTACCTGACGCGCAATCCATTCCGCCGTCGGGTTTGCTGTTACGTTGGCCCAGATAAAGTCTCTGCGGTCTAACCGAACAATGACGAAAGCATAGAGCAGATCAAAGCTGATGGTCGGAACGACAAATAAGTCCATAGCGGCAATGTCTGGTGCGTGATTACGAAGAAAGGTGCGCCATCCTTGGCTTGGTGGTCCACGTCGCTTGACCATGTACTTGGCGACGGACGACTGAGCGACGTCAAACCCGAGCTTGAGCAGCTCGCCGTGGATGCGCGGCGCTCCCCAGAGCGGGTTGTCGATGCTCATCCGCCGGATCAACGCACGAAGATCCGATCCGATCTGAGGTCGCCCTCCCAGTGGACGCGACTTCCAACGCCAATAGCTGCGAAAGCCCGCCCGATGCCAACGTACCAACGTCTCGGGTTGGATGATCGTAAGAGTCCGTAGAATGGACGGAAATAATCGGTACAGCTGGACAAAGAACCAGCGATCGCTGTTAGTAAGCCGGACTCGGCCCCGTATCCGTATCCTGCGTCGCAAAACAATCAACTGATGTCGAAGCGCCGCATTTTCCGCTTCAAGCCGGCTCTTCGACTTGAATGGCAAAGCCAACAAGCTCAGGACGAAGCAAAGTAGTGCGGCCATTGCCGCTGACGTTCAGGCGATTCGCTCACCCAATCAATACGGATGAGGTTTTCGGTACACAC
>CAZURR010000160.1:0-3767 GCA_964622715.1 uncultured Hyphomicrobium sp.
TGATCGACAACGATCATTTGGCAGTAGTGACCGCTTGCTTCGCGGGTAAGCGCGATCGGATCTGGCGGCACCACTTTGTCGTCACAGCCACTCAGGACCGCGACACCAACAACGAGGCAAGCAAAGCGAACTCGCAGAGCGAAATTCACACCTGCCTCCTTTGAAAAACGGCGCACGCACTAGCAAGTGGCAACGTGACCCAAGCGACCATAACAGCGATGGGGGCGATTGCCGGGATCTGCCTCTCCAGGCTAAGCCCCGCCATGCCGGAAAGAATCGCCGTCTCATCACTGCCAACCAGATTGAGCAGGCGATACGAGTCGGTAGGACTTGCCATGAGAATGCCGATCAGTTGATCGGTTGCGATGGCCTTACCAGCGTCACTGGCGAGGAGACCGAGAAGCCCCATGTCGTAAAGGAGAACGAAGATGAGCCAAACTCCAATTGCTGCCGCGGCGGCTGTGCCTCGTTCTCGCAGCGATGCTGAGATCAGAAAGCCAAGAGATAAGAATACCGCGCCCAACAACACGGACGACAAGATAAGCGTTGCGAAGCTGCTCCACGCTTGTTCGGAGAATGCGGATTCTGCTGTAAGCCCGATGGCGACGCCGGCGCTGCCATAGCCGAGTAAAACCGCCACAGAAAGCAGAACCAGAGCACCACAGAATTTGCCCGCAATCACCTGCCAACGTGCGACCGGATAAGACAGCAGTAAGATGAGCGTGCCACGTTCTGCCTCTCCCACGATGCTGTCATAGGTCAATAGCAGTGCAATGAGCGGAATAAAAAAAACGCTCAGTGAGGCAAGGCTAACAACGGTGACGGCAAGCGAGCTTATCTTGGTCATTCCCGTTGGCACGCTCCCAAGGAGCCCAAGGATGAGCGCGAAGGCGGCCATGCCCAGCGTTATCAAGACCACCCAACGATTTCGCATGCCGTCCTGTACTTCCTTAAGAGCAATGATAAGGATCTGTTTCATTGCGCCTGAGTCCTGTCTGTATAGGCGGCAAAGATTTGTTCAAGATTTGGTTCCGTGAGACTGATGTCATCTATCGCGATTCCGAGATTCAAAACCTCTTTGAGCATGATGAGCTTGTCTTGCGTGGGTAAGGTGAGCACCGCGGTACCATTAACGAAGCTGCCACGCTCAAAGCGTTGTGCAAAATGGCGGGCAAGCACCGAAATCTGCTCTTTGCCCGCAGTAACGTGGAGTTCAGGGACAAGTCCGGCGCTCTTTCGCAACTCAGGTATGCTGGCGCACGCACGCAGCCGTCCACGATGAAGGATCGCAACCCGATCGGCGCGGGCTTCAAGTTCAGTCAAAGCGTGGGACGAGAGAAGGACAGCGACACCGTCTGCTTTCTTCTCTTCGATGATCGCGTAAACGCGCGCACGCGAATCTGGATCAAGGCCAGTCGTCGGCTCATCAAGCACCAGAATACGCGGGCTCCCGATCAGTGCTTGAGCCATACCTAGGCGCTGGCGCATGCCCTTCGAGTAGGTAGAAACTTTGCGCCCTGCCGCCTCCATGAGGTCCACTTGTTGGAAAAGCTGATCAAGATTCTGCGTGGAGGCATTCTTCAAGCGCGCGTAGAAAGTAAGCGTTTCGCGGCCCGTGAGCGAACCTTGGAAAATGGCCTGCTCGGGCAAAAAGCCGATGTCTCGGCGCATTGTGACGAAACCGGCCGTTCCTGGTGATCGGCCCATGACATTAATTGTGCCGGAGGTTGGCCGGGCGAGGCCCAGGATCAGTTTTATCAGTGTGGTCTTGCCAGCGCCGTTATGTCCGATAAGCGCGATACATTCGCCAGGCGCAATCTCCAAGTCGATACCTTGGAGCGCGCAAATATCGCCATAGCTTTTGACGGCGCGCTCAACAACGATGCACGCCGCACCCGTCATGACCCGCTCTCCAGCTTTTGTTTTATTGTGTGAGGCACCGACATCAGTGGCGCGCTATCGATAACGCCCCCGGGATGGAGTGCGGGAAAGGCGGACTGCGCCCATTTCAGAATTTGAACGGCCGGGCTGTTCAACAGCAGTTTAGCCGCAGGATGCCGCCATAAGATCTGGTCCGTCAGATCGTTCGGCTTATAGACCCGATCGGCGATACCGTCGCGATTGAGATCAAAAGCGGCATGGTCGCTCCAGTAGTTGCCCCGTCCTTTGGACGACCAATCGAGCCATCGTGTTCCAACATATTTCACTTGTGTGCGGTTCGCTACAAACGCATTCTCGAAGATGACATTTCGTTCCGAGCCCGCCGTGAATTGCACGCCAATCGCACACTCGGAAAGAAAGTTACGGGTTATGATGTTCTTGTTGGAATTGTAAATAAATATGCACTTCTCAGGCCCGCCTGTAACAACGTTGTCTTGGACAGTTACGTTGTTGGCGAAGTTGAAGAGAATGCCGCGATCCCGATCGTCTTCGGAGCGATTGCCTGTGACTTCAATCGCCGTCGAGTACATAATGGCGTAACCGATATGGTTGCGCTCAGAGACATTGCCTTCGACACGACTCTTATTCGTGTACATGTAGTGCACACCGAAACGCAGATCGCGGAAGCGATTATTCTTGAAAATGTTCTCCTTGCTGGTGGTGACAAATATACCGTCGCGACCATAGCGGATGTCATTTCCGTCAACCCGAGCGCCAGGCGCGTTCCAAACCTGGACACCGTTGCCGCGTTCGCTCATATGCAAATCACGCCGTCCGACGACAGTATTGGACGCCACAACGGCATCGCGCGCGCCCCAGATATAGATGCCGATCAAATTATCGATCACGCGATTATTGGTTACCGTTGCACCGGTTGCTTCTTTCGAAAGGAAGATCCCGGAGTCCTGGGTTTCCAGCAAAAGACCCGATCCGGTCACCGTCAAACCACGCAGCGTGACATTTGGGGCCCTGACGGTAATCGTACTACCTTCTCCCGTGCCGTTGACTGTTGCCTTTCCTCCACCATCCAGCGTCAGAGGTCGGGAAATGGTAATCTGACCGGCATAAGTTCCCGGCCTCAGCGTCAGAACGTCGCCGGCAGCGGCCTGTTCAATCGCCGCGCGAAGCGCGCCGGGACCCGGTGCAACGTCAACCGTTGCAGCGGTTGCGGCCGCCGGCGAACCCAGGAGGATTGCCGCGCGAACAAGCCCCGCGGCAATCCTCCTCACACCCTTAAGACCATGCAGGCGCGCCATGGCCTTACGTCGCGCGCGGCTCAACGAGCATGCGCCCGCGCATTTCCATGTGCAGAGCATGACAGAACCATTGACAATAGAACCAGTGAACGCCGGGCATGTCGGCGGTGAATGTCACCGAAGCCGTTCCCTGCGGAGGAATTTCAATGGCAATGCCGTGGTTGCTCAGCGTGAAGCCGTGGGTCAGATCATCGACATCATCAATATTGGTGATGATGACCGTGACCTCGTCGCCCTGTTTGACGGTAAATTTCTCCAAGGAAAACGTCGGTGCTGAAGAGTGCATATAGACGCGTACCTTGTTGCCGTCACGGATAACATGCTCCGCCTCTTCCAAGACAACGCCATCCTTTTCGGCCTGTTTGCGAAGATCGTCGAAGAGAACGTCTTTTCGGTCATAGACCTGGCGCGGATTGACAAGCGAGCGGTGAACAATAATGCAGTCATGCGGCTCGGCGAAGGTCGGGCCATCATGCACAAGCTTCATTGTGTCCCCGGAGATATCAATCAACTGTTCGTTCTCGGGCTTTAATGGTCCGACATTGATGTAGCGGTCCTTGGAGAACTTGT
>CAZURR010000161.1:0-3756 GCA_964622715.1 uncultured Hyphomicrobium sp.
CTTCCAAGCCCACACTTTCTCGACGAACTTCTCACGCCCGATCGTGCGCCGGTTTGGCTCCTGCCGCTCCATCATCTGACGCTCGACGACCATCTGCGTGGCGATGCCGGCGTGATCGGTGCCGGGTTGCCAGAGCACATCCTTGCCACGCATCCGTTCGAAGCGGCAAAGCACGTCCTGCAGCGTGTTATTGAGGGCGTGCCCCATGTGCAGCGAGCCCGTCACGTTAGGCGGCGGAATAACGATGCAAAAGGGGTCGGCGTCTTGGCGCTCGGACCGGCCGCACTTGAAGGCGTCCGCTCGTTCCCACTCGGCATGGATTTGCGGCTCGATCTCGGCGGGCTGATAGGTCTTGTCGAGCATAAGGACGGAGGTTCTCGGGGGAGGGCAGTAGGTCGAGCGGTCCTACGCTCTCCGTTCCCAGAATGTCAACGGCCGCGCGTCCGGCCGGCCTGCGATCGTGCGCAGGCGGCGCATGTTGCACAACCTGGCAAATGGAGCCGGGCCGGCGAGTCACAAATCAGGCCTTATCGGTGCTGTCGCCGGCCGTCTTACCGCTGTCGAGCTCGCCGCGCAGCGCATCCTCGACGATGCGCGGCATGTTGTCGGAGAGCCATTGACGCAACATCGGGCGAAGGAGCTCAGCTGCCGCCGTGTCGAGCTTGCGCGGCTGTGCAGCCGACGTCACAGGCTTCTGTCCGCCGCCAACACCGTGAATAAAGGCATCGCCCGACGTGAATGCCGATCCCGCCGGCTTCTCGCCGCCAGTAACACCGTGAATAAAGGCCGAACCGGACGTGAATACCGACAAAGACGATGGCTCGTTCTTGACCATGTCCACAACGGCATCCAGCAGCGCTTCGGACGGTGGGCCTGAAGATCCCGACTTCGCCGCAGCAAGCACGGACGCCGTTGCGTTTAGGCTCTGCGAGGACTCCTTTGCATTACCCGGTCGGCCGGAATCGGACGCACGGGTCGAGGTGTCCACACGGGCAGTCTCAGGCTGCGTCGAGCGCGCTTCAGCCACTTTGGACTGCGAGCCGAGGGGCGAAATGTTTGCACTATTTGCCGCAGGAGAGAGGACATCCGGCCTGGACTGCCGCACGCCGGACCTCTCAAAAAGCGCAGCGGCGACGGCCTCGGGTGCTGGAGCATCGAACTCGGAGAGGAGCGGCGCGGTTGCCTTTTTGCTGCGAGCCTCCGCTTCTGCGTCTTCCCTTGCTTTCTCCAGGCTAGCGACCAGCGAGCTTTTTTTTGGCGTATCGCCCAGTTTTCCTGCCTGGTCCAAGGATGGCTCGGCCGGGCCCTTATTCTCTGTCGAAAGCGGACGCGCCTCGTCGGGGCGGCGACCGAACGGTAGGGTCCCATTCTTCGACGGAGAAACCGGCAGGTCGAAGGTGGCTGCCTGCTGGGGAATGCGAGCAGCAGACTGAGGGTCTTGAGAGCCTCGACTTAGCGCGGTGAGCGGTTTCGAACCCAGCGAAGGGTCCTGAGATGGCGCTGGACGATCGCCCAAAAGCTGTGCGATCTCGTCTTCCAGGCTGCGCTGCCGCGACCTGTTTGCAGGAGCTGCGGTCCCAATCGCATCAGGCAAATCACCATAATTAGGCGCGGCGCGCAGGGGCGTAACGATCTGATCAGTTGTCTGTTGATCTAGCCGGCCTGCGGGCCTCTGCGCCTGGCCCGAGAACACAGTTCGAGTCATTTGATCGGGAACGGGGCGGGGACCGGCTGGCTCTTCAGAAATCATCTTGCGGATGGACGCCAGGATATCGTCCATGTTCGGCTCGCCGGCGAACATCGGTTTGGTCATGGCCCTACCTCATCACTACGCATGGCCTGGGCTCGCAATCGCCCAGTACGCGGGCTACAGGCTCCCATCGGTCCTACAACGGCCGGGACTGCGCTTCAACACGCTGCTGCCCTCACGCTGTGGGTACTCCGCCCGAGGTGCAAAGGCGCCTGTCACAGCAGGCGGGCACGAGCGGGGTCACGTAGGCAAGGCTAGCGGCGATCCTTGGCAGCGATGTGGCACGATGGCGCAAGTTTTGGCCTCGGGCGCAAGATTAATTCGCCGGGGCGTAGCCGGAATCATTGGCCTCGAACGATTCCTGGTGCCCATCGCCGTGCGTGATGCTGAGCCCAAACCATTTGCGGCGCACCTCCTGGTAGTGGACTTGAGGGTCGTAGACGTAGGCAGCAACCCCGATCCAGGCGGCATCGAGACGGCCCATGGACGACAACACAGCGTAGCCCGCAACGACCAGGTTGCGCTTTGTCCGCTCCAGGTCGACCTGCGACTGGACATACTCTTGCTCGGCATTGAGCACGTCAAGAATTGTGCGCTGCCCGACCCTCTCCTCCTGGCGCACACCATCAAGCGCCACCTTGTTTGACTTTACCGAAATCGTATCGGACTCCAGCTGGGCGCGCGCCGCCTCAAGTTGCGCCCATGCTGCAACGACTGCTTGCGCCTGCTCCGTGCGGACCTGTTCGATCTGCTGCAAAAAGCCGATTTGATTTTGCTTGGCTTGTCTTACGCGGGCCGAGACCTCACCAGCTTGATAGAAAGGAACGACAATGCGCCCGAGGACCTCGCTGCTTCCAAACTTTTCAATGGCCTTGTTCTGGTCGTAGCGTTGGTCATGGCTCGCCTCCAGTGTGATGGTCGGGAGCAACTCGCCGCGGATCTGACTCACCGTGAAGCCCGCTGCCTGCTCGCGGTAGAGTGCGGCCACGACAAGCGGGTTTTCATTGTTGCTGATGTTAATCGCCTCTTCGAGCGAGCCCGGCAAAAACTGTTCGGGCGGACCCGGATCAAACAGACCGCTCGGTGGATTGCCAATTACCTGCAAGAAGGCGCCGCGGCTGGTCCTCAAGTTGGCGCGCGCACTCTCCAGATTCGAGACGGCATCCGCGCGCCTCGCCTCGGCCTGTGCGACGTCCGTTCTCGTTACCTCGCCGACCGAAAACCTATCCTGGGTCGCTTTTAATTCGCGGGAGAGCACATTGACGTTGTTCTCGGCGAGCCGAACAACCTCCTTGTCGCGCACGACGTCCATGTAAGCCGTCACCGCATCGAATAACACGCTGCGCTCAACGTCGCGATATACTTCGCGCTCGGCCCGAACATTGGCCTCTGCCGCGTTGACAGCATTGTAAGTCTGGAAACCTCTAAAGATCGGCTGCACACCTTCAACCCGGAAGCGACGCGGTTTGGTCGTGCCGTCCAACGCAGAAGGGGGCCGTGTTTTATCGCGCTTAACGGCAATTTCCGCGCTACCTCCTATAGTCGGGCGGTAGCCCGACATCGCGCGCGCCACGTCTTCATCGGTGGCCCTTAGAAAAGCGCGCTGCGCGTCGAGACGCGGGTTGTAAGCGTAAGCCGATCCAAGCGCTTCGTGCAGGCTTTCGGCAACAGCTGGCGACACAGCAATGATCGGTCCACCGATTAGACAGACTGCCATCGTGAGGCCAGCCAAACGCAAAGTACAAGAGCTTCCCCGTTCAAAGAACTGCAACTGCTTCATCAGGCTAGACGGCGCCCTTACCAGTGATCCCAAACGAATGAACGCTCTACATCTGTACCGGTCCCACCAGACGAGAATCATCCGGTGCGACCCAAGCAACGAATCGCGCAACATTCACGCACTGTGGAGAAACTGTTAACTTTTGGGTAGTGGGCCGTCTGGGAGAGGAAGAAACGCTAAGTTCGGCGTGACTTCAAACACACACGTCTGCACGGGGCCGTGCCGA
>CAZURR010000162.1:0-3738 GCA_964622715.1 uncultured Hyphomicrobium sp.
ACGCTCAATGCCGATAACGATCTCACACAACCCCCTTATGAGATCATCAAGAAACTGTCCCCCGTCAGCACCCGCTGGACAGAATGGCGTGATTGAATAAGACGGTGTTCTTGTCTCATCTTCGCTCCTTGAGGGGCTACGATGAGCCAGAAACGACCCTTACTGATTCACGCTAATCGGTCCGGCAAGTCCTGACGGGGCACATGCCTGCAAGAAGCGACCCAACTGATATTGAATTTGGCCTAACAAGCGCAGGCTCCTGTAAAACCCCCTCGTTTTGGGCCGCTTCTGAGTAGAGTTTCCGGCACGGGTGGTCGGTGTAATCGGGAGAACGATCAGGTTCCAATCTGGATCCAAGCTGATCGGAGCGACTGGCTGATTAGTTCGCCCTGGCTGCTAGTGCTTCGCGATCCCGTGCTCCACCCTCCGGATCGACGCAGATGAACGACGCGAGGCCGCCCTCGATCGCATACGCCGGGAGGTTTGAGGAACTTGAGCAAACGACGCCATCATTGGTGAAGGAAAAGTCCCTGAGTACAGTTACGCGCGTCGGACTTGGATAGTTCATGAACGTCCTTCTGACCGGCGAGAAGCGTATGATCCGGTCAGAGTTGTTGGCCGACATCCAGATTTCGCCGGTGCGCGGCGAGATGTTAAGCGCGTACGGCGTCTCGTATTCTCCGGGTGAAACGGATGGGATCTTGAACTTCGCGAACGTCTGCTTGCTCTGATCGAAGCGCATCAGTACGCCGTCGACGAACGCCGGGATCCAGAGAACGCCGTTGGCGTCGAACCGAGGTCGTCGGGGTCCTTGCGCAGGCGTATCCCATTCGGTGATCGCTAGCGTGTTGGGATCTATTCGGCCGATTTTGTCCGCATTCAGCTTCGCGTACCACACACTCCCGTCGATCGGGTTGATGTCGATGCCATAGGGAAAGGGCAGAACCGAGTAGCCGAAAATCCGGTGGGTCGACAAATAGACGTGCAGGGCCTGATCAGGGAACCAGCTTCCGATGCGCATTATAGTTGGCAGACTCAATTTGGTGATCAGGCTGATCGGGCCGCCGGAGGGGAGATCAATTACTGTAACCCGCTCTGTCTTCGGATCGAAACGGCCGACCTGATTGGTGGCAAGGATGGTGAACCAGACGATATCGTTGCGGTCGACTCGGATCGTATGAGGATAGAGCGCCTCAAGCCCAATCGGATAGGTTTTGAAGGCTTTGGTACGCGGGTCGAAAGACATCAGCGTGCTGGAGAGTGAGTTGGTGATCCAGATGCGCCCATCGCTGGTTTGAGCCATGCTGTGTGGGCCGTGCTTGCCGGTAAACACGCCGATCGGTAGTTGCAAGCCGGAAAACAGCCCGCCACGTGGCAGATCGATATCGGGTAGCGGATATTTCTCAATGACGTTGGTCGAACGGTCGAGGACCCAGAGAATATCGTGGCCCTCATCGGTCCCGTAGAGCTTCTGATCGCGGGCCACGAAGGAATCATGGACGAACGTCATCCCATCCCCGAGGTACCATTCCTTTATCTTGGCTCGCGCGAGCTCGGGACTAACACCATAGTCTTCTTTAGCCTGCACAGGGCGGCCGTCGAAACCGCGGGTGAGCACGTCGGCGACGATCGCCTTCTGGCGGGCCGATAACAGAGCAAGCATGCCTTCCATCTTGTCTAGCGTCGCCATCCATTCTGAGTGACTGCGGGGGACGCGCGTGGTGTCGTTACCGACCTGATGGCAGTAGTTGCATTCGCTGATGAAGGGTGTGCGGTCGCGTTTGACGTCGGGCCATGGGAGGCGGGCATTGAATGCGGCAGCAGACAGTGCGTCGGATGCCGCCTCGATGCTTGGAAAACGTTTAAGGTTGAGGTTCACGCGCGCTATCTGATCTGGGTTGGGCGTGCAGGTTTGCGCTGCGTCCTCGAAACCTGAAAGACGCGCGCGAATTGTGAGGGTGCCGGTGAATGCGGGGTTGATGACATAGCTTCCGTCCTCGGCGGTGTAGACAGTCTCGCGCCGCGCCTTTGCCGCGTCAGTAACCGTGACCATCGCGCCATAGGCGGGCGTGCCGTCCGGTGCGAGCACCTTTCCGGTGAGCCACGCGGCATCCGCCGGGCCGAGGGGCGCAATGAGCAGCAGCGGAAGCAACGAAAAGTCGAGCCGAAAAGTCTTCATGACAATCCTGCCGTCAAACGTGTGCGAAACCTCTCGCGTCCATCCATCGTCGGAGGTACGGGCTCAACCAAAGCGTTGCTAAGAGAGGGATCGAAAGCGCCAGCAACAGTGGTCCACCCACGAGCAGATTGATGAGCATCGCGACGCCCGAGATGTCGAGCTTGTACGCGCCAAGTCCATCGCCAAGGAGAAGGACAAGGTCAGAAATCAGCTCGCTCAAAAGATTGGTCACGACGATCGCGATGAAGAAGCGCCGCCCCCGCCCGAGCCAGATGAGCAATGCCAGAAGCAAAAGGGTGGCGGCGGGAACCAAATAGCCATAGGCGCTGAGACCGACGTAGCCGGTCGCCAGCGCCGCCAAGACCAGTAATGTGGCGAACAGGTTAGCGGAAAGTGGTCTCTTCGCTACGTCCATGGCAAATGCTCTGGCAAGTTGGCCGACTCTTGTGGTTCCGGCTCGCAGGCGTTCAGTGCCATCCAAGTCGGGGCGCGCGGCGGCACCGGCTGGATTACTCGGCCGTCATGGTTAAACCACTGACTCGTCGCATAAGGCGAACGTTGCAGTCTGTAATCGTAAGGCGTTCATTGATCGCCTCCTATAGTTAAGTGGCGCGCAGACCCCTGAGCGACGATGCGAACTTCTCAATAGCCACGGCATCGGAATAAGGTGCGGTTGGACATCGAGCTAAATCTTTGTGCGTATTGGCGTCAAGGCTAACATGTTACGGCGATTCTGGCTGCTCATCGACGTGTCCGGGGTCAGCGCCCATGGAACAGATCGAGGCCTTTGCTTAAAGGAGTGTTTTGGCTCATCGTCACCGATCGGGAGTGAACGATGGGACACAAAACAGAGCGGCATCAAGGTGCGGCAGAACGCACTGTCAAAGACATTCGGCGCAAGACGCGGAAGCGTTATTCATCTGAAGAGAAGATCAGGATTGTGCTTGCTGGATTGCCCGTTAGCACTACTCACATCGCGGTTGGAGCCGTGTTTGGCGTCGGGTTCTTTCGTGAGTATTACACCACGAACAGCCGCCGCCGCCGACATTATTTACGAAACCGCAAGAGTAATCTTCCATATCGGCGTGTTAGCGAAAGAGATCAAGATAAGCTGCGACGCCGCAAACTCGTACGCCGATCGCACTTCATGGGCATAGTGGCGGCCTGGATCATAACCGTCCCATCTGCCGCAAGCTTGGCGGCTCTAATATATTACGGTGCTCACTGGGTGCGTTGAATCCAGAGCAGCGAAATGTCCGCTAAGTGCCGATACTGTTGAAAAAGTCCGATGCCACTGTCCCAATCGAAAATGCGTTGCTTGCGGTCACAATCCTTTGCTCGACATCGGCTTAATTTCGAAATCGTATGATCGGCGGTGATAAAGTCTTGGACGACCTGGACAGGCCCGAAAGTAATGACCGCAATCTCAACGCGCTGGGAGGCCAACGCGTCATTGGCGAGTTCCTTCTGAAACTGGTGCAAGCCGGCGTTGAGCTGATCAATAGACGGACCGGACATGGACGAGGACGTATCCAGCAACAGCACGCACGGGCAGCGCG
>CAZURR010000163.1:0-3541 GCA_964622715.1 uncultured Hyphomicrobium sp.
ATTTTTCATAATCGTGGTGGAGCCGAGGGGAATCGAACCCCTGACCTCTGCAGTGCGATTGCAGCGCTCTCCCATCTGAGCTACGGCCCCGGATCGAGTGGGCGGCATTTAGGGGGGCACCTTGAATCTTGTCAAGGAACGGGTAGGGAATTCCGTTTTCGGGCGGTAGTGGCCTTGCCCCGCAGGCCTTGCAAGGCTACACGTCAGCCTGAAAGTCCCCACCAAGAGCACGTTTCCATGATCGAACTTCTCAGCTTCATTAGCTACCTAATTACCCTCTACATATACGTCATCATTGCCAGCGTGATCATGAGCTGGCTGATGGCATTCGGTGTCATCAATCCTCACAACCCGACCGCGCGTGCGATCTGGCAGGGCTTGAGCGCTGTTACCGAGCCGTTGCTGCGGCCGATCCGGAACGTCATGCCTGATCTCGGAGCAATCGACATCTCGCCGATTGTTCTTCTGCTCGGCTGCGTCTTCGTGCAGAGTGTGATTCTTCCCAATTTAGCCAAGCTATTTGGTTGATGGTGGCCGACCAGCAGCCGTGGCGCACTAGTGATGGGTGCGTCATCGTGCGCATACGCCTGACGCCGAAATCCTCGCTAGAAGCCATCGACGGTGTCACACCCACGGCCGAGGGTCCCGCCTTCACGGCCCGCGTGCGTGCCGTCCCGGCCGAGGGTGAAGCCAACGCAGCACTCGAAAGGCTCGTTGCAAAGTGGCTCGATGTGCCAAAGAGCGCTGTGCGCGTGACGCAGGGAGCCAAGTCGCGCGTCAAGTCGCTGACTGTCAGTGGCAAAACCGATTGCCTAGAGCGGCAGCTATCAGCCAAGCTCATGAGAGACGAATGAACGAAAAAACGAGGGGAGAAATCCGCCCATGACTCAAGGCCTCACGATCGATGGCAAGGCCATCGCCGCCAAAGTTCGCGCCGACGTTGCCAAAGAGGTCGCTCGCATCAAGTCTGAGCATGGCATTACGCCGGGCCTCGCTGTCGTGCTGGTGGGCGAGGATCCCGCAAGCAAAGTCTATGTGCGCAATAAGGCGGCACAGACTGTGGAAGTGGGAATGGAGTCCTTCGAGCACAAACTCTCCGAAGACACCAGCGAAGCTGCCCTTTTGGAACTCGTCGCCAAGCTCAACGCTGATCCGGCGGTGCACGGTATTCTCGTGCAGATGCCGCTGCCCAAGCACATCAACAGCTCCAAGGTTTTGGAATCCGTCGATCCCGCCAAAGACGTCGACGGCTTTCACCCGATGAACGTTGGCAGGCTCTCGATCGGCGAGCGCGCGTTGGCACCGTGTACACCAGTTGGTTCGATCATCCTGGCAAAATCGGTGAAGGATGACCTGACGGGGCTTAACGCCGTCGTCGTCGGTCGCTCCAACATTGTCGGCAAGCCAATGGTGCAGCTTCTGCTTCGCGAAAATTGCACGGTAACGATTTGCCACTCGCGCACCCGCGATTTGCCCGGCGTCGTGCGCGCCGCCGATCTTGTCGTTGCCGCCATCGGCAAGCCGGAGTTCGTGCAGGGCGATTGGATCAAGCCCGGCGCTATCGTGATCGATGTTGGTATCAACCGCATCATGAAGCCGGACGGAAAAGGCCAGCTTGTCGGCGACGTCGCGTTTGCGGATGCTGTGAAGGTTGCCGGCGCGATCACGCCTGTGCCGGGAGGCGTCGGGCCGATGACGATCGCCTGCCTCCTGAAGAACACCGTCGATGCGGCGTTGATGCAGAAGGGCTTGCCTCCTCAGGCCACTTGAGGCCTCAAGCAGCTTGGCTCTGACGCAAGATTTCGCCACGATAGCTGAGCGCCTCGGCGACGTGTACGCGGGCAACGCGTTCTGCGCCGTCGAGATCGGCCAGCGTGCGGGCCACACGCAGCGTGCGATGGAACCCGCGTGCCGACAGCTGCAGCGCGTCTGAGGCCTGGCGCAGCAAAGCTAAGCCTTCATCGTCTGGCGTGGCGATCTCCTCCAATACGCGCCCGCTGCACTCCGCGTTCGTTCGGATCCCCTTCGACCCCAGCGCTACAAACCGTTCGTGCTGACGCTCGCGCGCCCTTGTAACCCGTTGGCGCACCTCCGCACTTCCTTCCGCTGGAGCTGGCAGCACGAGGTCGGCAGCGCTCACCGCGGGAACCTCGATCTGCAAGTCGATGCGGTCGAGCAGCGGTCCGGAGATGCGCGCTTGGTAGTCGGCAGCACAACGCGGGCCAGTCTTGCATGAAAGGCCGGGCGAGCCGCCGCCACACTTGCACGGGTTCATCGCGGCGACGAGCTGAATGCGCGAGGGGTAGGCGATGCGATGGTTGGCACGTGTAATCACCGTCTCGGCAGTCTCCAGCGGCTGGCGCAACGCGTCGAGTACGCCGGGCTGGAATTCGGGCAGCTCATCAAGGAAGAGAACGCCGAGGTGCGCCAGGCTTACCTCACCAGGCCGCGGACGCGTGCCGCCGCCAACAAGTGCGGCCATGCTGGCTGAATGATGCGGCGTGCGAAATGGGCGCTCGGTGGCAAGCTTTCCGCCTATCAGCTCGCCTGCGAGGCTTTGCACCATTGAAACCTCGAGCATTTCCGGAGTTGGGTAGCAAACGCACCAAGCTCGAAGTGGCGCAAGGTTAGCTGATTTGGCTACCTTGGGACATGTCCGAACCCCACGTGATCACAGCTTTAGCGAAGAGGCGCGCCCAGCTTGCAGGGGACATTGAGTCGACCCAAGCCTGGCTCCACCAAATGATCTTGGATCTGGAGCGCTTGGACCAGACCCTGATGATGTTCGACCCCTCCTACGAGATCGCGGCTATCAAACCCAAGGCGTTCCGGCCGCCGGCCGACTGGTCGAAGCATGGAGAAATGCCCCGTCTAATATTGGGGATACTCAGGAAGGCCACAGAGCCCCTAACAAGCCGAGACATCGCCTTACAGCTCATAATCGAGCGAGCCTTAGACAAAGACGATGAGAGGCTCTTACGGCTCATGACCAAACGCGTTGGCGTCGCCCTGAGGGGGCAGCGCCATAAGGGCGTTGTCAGCTCCGATCAGGGGCCCGGCATATATCAAGTGTGGACGGTCGGGCGATGAGCGATGCAGTGTCGCGAAAGAGTTTGAAGCGGTTCACTTCAAGTAAGCCGATCCCTACCTAGTTGTTATAAGCCACCATGCGGGGTCCCACAGCTGGATGGCATGTCCGCTTTACCCCCAAGAGCGGACATTAATAGCTAGATCGAAGGTCGTCCCATAGCCGAACCTAGAAACGAATATCGCTTTGTGTGGCAGGCCGCTTTGAGCGGGAACCCCTTTCCTCCAACCGCAAACTGGTCTCTTTTCTCCAAGCTTCTAACAACGTCTTCTTGTCTCTCCCTTTCTTGTTGGGCGCATTACCACTGCGAACAGGGTAGACAACCAAGTTTGCGTCATCCGACCGATCAGTTTGAAGCTGTACTGACGTAGCGCGCTCGATACTCTGATACCTGTAATTCGCGCACCGGACCGCTGGACCTTCGTAGCAGAGGCGCCCGCGATAATGTTCGAC
>CAZURR010000164.1:0-3539 GCA_964622715.1 uncultured Hyphomicrobium sp.
GCAGCTTGCAGATCTTCTCGATGTCGGGAATGAAGCCCATGTCGAGCATGCGGTCCGCCTCGTCGATGACGAGGATCTCCACGCCCATCAGCATGAGTTTGCCGCGCTGGAAGTGATCGAGAAGGCGGCCAGGAGTGGCAATGAGCACGTCAACGCCGCGATCGAGCTTGCGATATTGATCGTCGAACGAGACACCGCCGATCAGGAGAGCCAGGTTGAGCTTGTGATTGACACCGTACTTCTCGAAGCTCTGCGCCACTTGGGCCGCAAGTTCGCGAGTCGGCGCCAAGATCAGCGATCGTGGCATGCGCGCGCGTGCACGGCCCGTCTCGAGCCGGGTGATCATGGGCAATACAAAGGATGCCGTCTTGCCGGTGCCTGTCTGTGCAATTCCAAGCACATCGCGGCCAGTTACTGCAACGGGAATGGCTTCGGCTTGGATGGGTGTCGGCGTCGTATAGCCAGCGGCATCGATGGCCGCCTGCACCTTGGTGCTGAGACCGAGCTCAGCGAAGGTTTTTGTATCCAAAAGTCAACGTCTCCGTCTGCGTTCATACCAGCCCGCGCGAACGCCCTGAGGCGACAGCGGGCGACGGAGCGCAGGGGTAGGAGGATTCGCCGAATGCGGCAAAGTAAGGAAATTGGTCTCGAAAAGGGACTAATAGAATAGCTTCCCCTGCGCTCGAGCCACTCGTGTGCTGACATAGCCCTGTGAAAAACGCAAGACAAACCATGATGATGCGGCGCGTGATCGCGGCAGTGGCGCAATCTCGCAACATTCGTCGAGTGCAAATTGGGGCTCAGTCCTTGTAGAGCCAGCGCCCCAGCAAGCCACCGGCAAGACCACCCAGAATCGGGGCCAGCCAGAAGAGCCAAACCTGCGAAATGGGTTGGCCGAGTGCGATAACGGCCGTTGCCAAGCTGCGCGCAGGGTTAACCGAGGCGTTGGAGACGGGGATGGCCATAATGTGGATAGCCGCGAGCGTCACGCCGACGGTGATCGGTGCAAAATCGGGGGGCGCGTGTTCGGAGGTGGCGCCCATGATGACGAATACGAGAAAGGCCGTCAGCAGTGCCTCAATGAGGAAAACGACGTACATCGAGTAGCCATCCGGGCCGCCATATGTGTTCGAGGCGAAAACTCCGACGTCGAAGCCGGCGATCTTGCCCGATGCAATGAGATAGAAAACGAACGCTGCGGCAATGCCGCCAAGGCACTGTGCCACGATATAGGGCAAGGCAGCCGAGGCTTCGAATCGCTTGGCGATCGTGAGACCAAGCGTAACCGCAGGATTGTAGTGGCCGCCGGAGAGGTGGCCGATGGCAAAGAGCGTCGCCATGACAGTAAAGCCAATGGAAAATGCCACGCCGAGGATGCCCGCGTTGGGGAATGAAAAGATTGCAGCGGCGACAACTGACGCCACCAGCATAAATGTGCCCACAAATTCTGCGGCCAAGGCCTTGGTCATGGTGGAAGCCTTCTTCTCGTTGGTTTGCCGATTCCGGCGAATCGAGCGCCGGCAGCCCTTATTAGCCGTTCTTGCGAAACTTTGGGAGGCTCGAACGCTCGGAGGTGGCGGATTCTGGGGCTATCGCTCGCGAGGCGGGAACGTCGCTGCGCGCAAGAAAAGAGCGACCCTCTCATCAGGAAATCAAATATCCAGGTCGTGTGCGAAGGCGGCGTGCTCCTGAATGAAGCGGAAGCGGGCCTCTGGCTTTGATCCCATGAGCGCGTTGACCGCATCTGAGATGGCACTTCGCTCACCGTCGCCAATGTCCACACGCAGTAGTATGCGCCGTTTGGGATCCATGGTCGTTTCTTTGAGCTGGCTGGCATTCATCTCGCCCAAGCCTTTGAAGCGGCTGATCTCGATCTTCTTGTCTGCCTTGAACTCGCGCGCAATCAGCTCGTCCTTGTGCGTGTCGTCGCGCGCATATGCCGATTTGGCGCCTTGTGTCAGCTTGTAAAGCGGTGGCACGGCCAAACAGAGGTGACCGTTCTCGATGAGCGCTGGCATCTGCTGATAGAAGAACGTGATCAGCAGCGAGGCAATGTGTGCGCCATCGACGTCGGCGTCTGTCATGATGATCACGCGTTCATAGCGCAAATCCTCATCGCGGTATCTCGATCCCGTACCCGCGCCGAGCGCTTGAATAAGGTCGGATAGAAGCTGGTTCTGGGCGAGCTTGGCGGACGATGCATTCGCCACGTTGAGAATTTTGCCACGCAAGGGCAGCACAGCCTGCGTCTCGCGCATGCGCGCGCTCTTGGCCGACCCGCCAGCTGAATCGCCCTCGACGATAAAAATTTCGGTGCCGGCGGCCTGCCGAATGGTGCAGTCTGCGAGCTTGCCAGGCAAGCGCAGCTTGCGCGTTGCTGACTGGCGGTCGAGCTCTTTTTCGCGCCGGCGCTTGAGGCGGATTTCAGATTGGCCGATGGCCCACTCAAGTAGTTTGGTTGCCTGCGCTGGGCTGTCGGCGAGCCAGTGATCGAAGGCATCGCGCACGGTGGTTTCGACAATGCGGGCGGCCTCCTGCGTGGCAAGGCGGTCCTTGGTCTGGCCCTGAAACTCGGGTTCGCGGATAAATACCGACAGCATCGCCGCCGCCGTTCCCATGACATCGTCAGCGGTGATTTGGCTCGCGCGGCGATTGCTGACCAACTCGCCATACGCCTTCAATCCCTTCGAAAGTGCTTGGCGTAAGCCGTTCTCGTGGGTGCCGCCGTCGTGCGTTGGAACGGTATTGCAATAGGAGCGAACGAACCCGTCGTCGTTGCCGACCCACGCAATGGCCCATTCCACCGAACCGTGGCCGTTCGTCTTCGCCGTGCGTCCCGAGAAGACTTCTTTGGTGACGAGCGTCTGCCCGCCGATTTCGGAGAGGAGATATTCCTCAAGGCCACCGGGGAAGTGGAACGCGGCCTCGGCCGGCGTGCCGTCGGAAATGAGCGAAGGATCGCAGTTCCAGCGAATCTCGACACCGCCAAAGAGATAGGCTTTGGAGCGCGCCATCTTGAATAATCGCGCCGGCTTGAATGCTACACCCCGCCCGAAGATCTTGGGGTCCGGCTTGAAGCGCACTTTGGTGCCGCGCCGGTTCATGATCGAGCCAAGCTTCTCCAGCTTGCTCTGCGGTACCCCGCGAGCAAAAACCATGCGGTAGAGCTGCTGGCCGCGCGCGACCTCGACGTCCAGCTCCTCCGACAGCGCATTGACGACGGAGACGCCAACCCCATGAAGTCCGCCGGATGTGTTGTAAATTTTGCCGTCGAATTTTCCGCCCGAGTGCAGCGTGGTCATGATCACTTCCAGCGCCGACTTCTTCTTGTATTTGGGATGCGGGTCGACGGGGATTCCGCGGCCATTGTCGGTGACGGTGAGAAAGTTGTCGGCATCGAGGCTGACCTCGATCCATGTCGCGTGCCCGGCAACGGCCTCGTCCATGGAATTGTCGATCACCTCGGCGAAGAGGTGATGCAGCGCTTTTTCGTCGGTGCCGCCGATATACATCCCGGGACGGCGGCGCACGGGTTCCAG
>CAZURR010000165.1:0-3408 GCA_964622715.1 uncultured Hyphomicrobium sp.
CGGCCAACACGCTGGAGTCGGGCCTTCACTTTCAGTCTCAGAATATCGTCGAGACCGCTCGCGGGATCTGGGGCCGCCAAAGTCTGCTCTATCGACTGCGCCTGGAGCAGACTGTGAAGCCGCTGCCGATAGACCCTGATTTCGAAGTGCTCCGCTTTGATGTCGATCCGGCTGACAAGCATCATGAGGATAGATCGGCCGATGTCTGGAGCAAGCGTAGGGAATTCCTCTGAGATCTCACGGCCCCGCGCGATCAATCTCTTCTGCACGGCTCCGTTCTGCTCGACCCCCGCGATAGCACCAAGCACCGCTCCTTCATCGGTGAGGAAGGTGCGGAGCCGGCCAATGACCAGGTTCTCCAGATTGCCGGCGGGGATCCGTCGCCCCTGCGAGTGGTCCTTGGCAGTCCCAGTGATAAGCGACTTCGAGACATAGTACCGATAGCGCGTGCCTTTCTTGACGGCATGTGTGGGCGTCAGTCGTTCGCCACTTTCGTCGAAGACCAACCCGGCGAGCAGGCTGGGATACTTTGCGCCTGCTCCTGTAGCCCGATCGACCCGGTTTCCGGAGATGACAGCCTGGACCTTGTCCCACAGGGCCTTGTCCACGATGGGCTTATGCTCACCTGAATAGGCATTGCCTTTGTGCGTGATCTCGCCGCGATAGATGCGGTTCTGCAGCATAAGGTAGAGGGCGCCGCGGGAGAGCTTGCGACCGCCCCAGACCGTCCTGTTTGAGAGAATGCGACGCTTGCTGCGGATTCCCGCAGCATCGAGTTCGATCTTAAGGGCACGTACTGACCGGAGTTCGACGTAACGCCGAAATATATGGAGGACAGTGTTAGCCTCCTCATCATTGACGACGAGCTTCCGGTCCCGGACATCGTAGCCGAGCGGCGGCAGGCCACCCATCCACATGCCCTTCTTCTTCGAAGCGGCGATCTTGTCACGGATGCGTTCCCCTGCGACCTCTCGCTCAAATTGGGCAAAGGAGAGAAGGACGTTGAGGGTCAGCCGCCCCATGCTTGTGGTGGTGTTGAACTGCTGCGTGATCGAGACGAAGGAGACAGCGCGCGCGTCGAAAGCCTCGACGATCTTGGCGAAGTCGAACAACGAGCGCGTCAAACGGTCGATCTTATAGACGACAACCACGTCCACCTTGGCGTCGGCGATATCGGCGAGAAGCCGCTGCAGGGCAGGGCGGTCCAGTGTCCCCCCTGAGTAACCGCCGTCGTCGTACACAGTTGGTAAGACCGACCACCCTTCGTGCTTCTGGGAAAGAACGAAGGCAGCACAGGCTTCGCGTTGTGCGTCGAGCGAATTGAACGCCTGCTCCAGACCCTCGTCCGAGGATTTTCGGGTGTAGATGGCGCAACGCAACCGTCTCGAGGGGCGGCGCGTCCGTTCTCGCGACTTAGGCATTGCCGGCTCCCTTCTCAGAGCTTGTACCGGCTCGCGCGAGACCGAAGAAACGGGGACCCGACCAATGGGCTCCCGTGACCTTCTTTGCGACCTTCGTGAGCGACGGATAACTCCTCCCAGCATATTCGAAGCCGTCTTCCGTCACCGTGATCGTGTGCGTGCGGCCGTGCCATTCGCGGACGAGCCGAGCACCCGGCTTCAAGGCGAGGCCAGGATCTGGACCGACCCGGCCCGTGGTGCGGAACATCTTGGCCAACGTTTTGAGCTTGCGGCGCGTCGTCTTGCCGAGCCCACCGTACTCAAGCTCTTGGCGCCGATAGGCAATCCCGCGAAGGAGAAGATCGCGGCTGAGCTTTGGGGGCTCGCAGTGGTAGAGCCGCCGCCACTCACGGCGGAGTACGTCAAGGCTGGCGCCCGGGGCGCGGCCTAAGGATAAGCGCTCAGGTGCGGCACTGGCCCCGGTATCCTGATCGGCCGCGGGTGGGTGATCGGGAGTATCCATCGCTGACCTCCTTTGAGGCCCGAAACCGGGCTCTTGCACCGCCACAAGCCCGGAACCGAAGCCGGGCGCCAGGGCGCGCTCAGAGGTCAGTCAGTCTGTCCGCCTCCACCACACATGCTTCGTGTGCATGAGAAGTCCAGAGAAAAATCTCTCAATGTGAGGGCAGTCTCGCTGTGTCGAAATTCGCGAATCTCGTCCACTCAGCCGGTCAGTCACAGGCTTTTTGGCTCTCTGACGGTCTTAACCGAACGCTCCCGACGAAGCACTGAGTTGTGCGACTAAATGGGTGCTTCTCTCTGACTTGACGCCAGAGAGCAAGGCCGCATCGGTCCCGGTCCATCTCTTCTGGGCAGGTTCGGGGAGGGGGGTCACATTAGCCAAACGGACAACGATTTTGATACCAAGCATGTTCCGACTATTGGCGAGTGAGTCTGGTTATGAGCACAAACCCGCGCTTCTTGTTACCATTATCAGCATCAGGAGTGTTCATAGCGCTGAACAGATCCGAGGCGCTAACCCAAACGGGTTGATATTTGTATCGGGCAACGTCAAGAATGAGGAACCGATCAAGTTCTGCGTCGTAAGCCGCCAAAGGGGAGATGTGCCCGCCACGCTCCTGTCCAATCACCATCCTGAGATAATTGACGATCGCGAAGTGATCCTTCTGTCCGAGAAACTCGCGAGCCTTGGTACGAAATTCATGAAGGTTTGCCTCGTCAGCATGCCACACTTCGATGTTCAAGGGATGCTTATCAGAAAGCGATCGTGAAGCCCTGCATCATACATGGTGGAAGTACAGAGACGTTACTTTTGATGCATTCCGTGTTCAGCGGCCGCTTACTCGCTGGCGCTGGCGCCTAGACCGGCGGTAAACTAACATTGCCACCGGGACCACTCGATGGGGGGGCCATATGACCCGTCTCGTCAGCGCTTGCTTGGGTACCGCCATCTGGCGAGCCGGTCTTGCGGATCCGTATCTGCATTGGCGGCGCACCAGATCCGCATGGGAGATGGCCGTCTCTTGGGAGTCACAACGCAACTCCCTCTCAGGCCTGCCCCACGAAATCCACGGGGCCTTGAACTCCCATCGGGCCTTCAGGAATCCAGTTCTGCTGCTCGGTATTGTGGAGCATCGGGTGAACCTCGACACGCCTAAGACCCCCTCGCAGAGTGATCTCTGGTGCATGATGCTCACGGACGCGGGACAGGTTTCCGTGACAGTTGAGGCTAAGGCCGGCGAGGAGTTCGACAAACGTCTTCGAGATTGGCTGGTTTCAGAAAGCGAAGGCAAGCAGCAGCGTCTAGCGTTCCTGTGTGCAGACCGACAAGAGTGACTACCGACCCCATAGCGCCGGCGTTCACGGTCCCACACATGACCCATTGCGGACGTTACGTAGACGCTAGGACGACAAACTGGCGCTACCTAGCCAATCAGTATCGATTTGACTTGCTATTCGCCTAGGAAAGGCGCCTGCTGGACCATCG
>CAZURR010000166.1:0-3326 GCA_964622715.1 uncultured Hyphomicrobium sp.
CGCGCCTACACTTCGCCCATCTGGTACACGTCGAAGGGGTGAGTACCGCTAGATCATGATGAGAGCCTTGCTCAGAGAGCCGCTCGTCCACTTCCTGGCGCTCGGCCTCATTGTCTTTGCCGTCTACCACGTGCTCAACAGGTCCAATCAGCCAGCGCCGGACAAGATCGTCGTCACGCAAGCGCGGATTGAGCAGCTTGCTGGGCTCTTCGCCAAGACGTGGCAGCGCCCGCCGTCCGCTGCAGAGCTCAAAGGTTTAGTCGACGACTACGTGAAGGAGGAGGTCTTTTACCGGGAGGCACTTACTCTCGGACTTGACGACGACGATACCGTGATCCGCCGGCGGCTGCGCCAAAAGATGGAGTTCTTAAGCGACGCGGTTGTTGGTGCGCTCACACCAGACGAAGAGGAGCTTGCAGCCTATCTCAAGGCTAACGCAGGCAAGTTCGAGCTCGATCCCCAGATCGCGCTTGAGCAGGTCTTCCTTAATATGGAACGCCGCGGGGATCGCATTGAAGAGGATGCAGCATCAATCCTCGAAGTTCTCAACTCCAATGCATCAGCCGATGCCGCCACGATCGGTGACGCCACGCTGTTGCCCTTCGAACTGGACCTGACGAGCTTATCGAGGATTGGTCAGACATTCGGACCCCAGTTCGCCAAGGCCATCGATCAGCTAGCGCCCGGGGCCTGGACCGGGCCCGTCAAATCCACATACGGGATGCATCTGGTTCGCATCAACAAGCGCGAGCCTGGACGCGTTCCGGCGTTGAGCGAAGTGCGCGGCGCTGTTGAGCGCGAGTGGAGTACAGAGCAGCGCAAGAAACTCGAGGACAAACGGTTTTCTGAGCTTTTGAAGCGTTATGACGTTTCGATTGAGCGCGCGCACAATTCGGTGACGTCGTCAAAGCCAAGTCAATGATGCGGCTCGTCCTGTTTCTGGCATTTGCCATTCAAGCTTTTGCCGCGGGACCGACGGTGGCACATGAGCTACGCCCCGCCTATCTCGACATGCGCGAGACGGCACCCGATGAATTTGCTGTCGTGTGGAAAGTGCCGGCACGTGGGGATTTCCGGCTGTCCCTACATGTGCGCCTACCCGACACGTGCAAACCGAAAAGCGAGCCGGTCGGCACCATAGAGGGCGCAGCTTTTTTTAAACGTTGGACGGTGGTTTGCCTGGAAGGCATCAAGGGTCATGACATTGCGGTCGATGGTCTACGCACCACGCTGACCGATGCTCTGGTGCGCATTGCGTATCTCGCGGGAAGCACACAAACTTCGCGGCTCACCCCGGAAGCAGCCGTCATGATGGTGTCCGGCGTGCAAACAGGGCTGGAGGTGTCTGGAACTTACTTTTGGCTTGGCGTCGATCACATTTTGAGCGGCTTCGATCATCTGCTCTTCGTGTTCGCGCTTATCCTGCTGATCCGCGATGCCTGGACGCTGATCAAGACAGTGTCGGCTTTCACCGTTGCTCACAGCATCACGCTTGCGGGTGCGACACTTGGTTACTTTAGTCTGGCGCCGGGACCGGTCGAAGCCACCATCGCGCTGAGCATTGCCTTCGTGGCGAGCGAGCTTGCCAAATCTCAATCAGGTGAGGGGGGGCTCGCGCAGAATTATCCTTGGGTGATTGCGTTCGCTTTTGGACTTTTACACGGGTTCGGATTTGCCGGCGCACTCCGCGAGATTGGACTCCCGCAGAGCGATGTTCCGCTCGCTCTTTTGATGTTCAACCTGGGCGTTGAGGCAGGCCAGCTCCTGTTCGTTGTTATCGTTCTCATCGCGATTAAGGCGATCACCGCGCTTGTCTCTATTCCCATGACGCCCGTACGTCTCACAGCGGCCTATGTGATCGGGACGATTTCATCATATTGGTTCTTCGCGCGCGTCAGCACGTTCTGAAAGCCAGCGCCAGGCACAAGGTGATGGGGGATGCTGCAAACACTTTTTGGGCCCACCGAAATTGTTTCGGCTTGTTCCGCGCAGGTAAGACAAACGCCCAACCCCAGGGGGAGGGGTTGGGCGCCAATGCGCTGTCGCGCTGGGCGCCGAGAGGGAGTACGACGCCCCGGATGGCATCATCAGCTAGACGGGGGGAGACTAGCGGTTTCAAGGTGATGCCATCTGAGCCAATAGATAGCAAAGCCAGCTCGTCTTGAGGATAATACTTTAGCTTATGTCGGCTAACAGCCGAAAAATTAGGCAGAATCAGGTATTGGTTGCCGAAACTAAATTAGGCCCAGGACACAGGGACTCGAGCGTAAATTTTGAATCTCCTCTGGCCGGCTGAGGGACTTGAAACCCCGCGAGCCCACCATATCAACGGCAATGGGGGAGCTTAGAAACAGGCATCGCTTCGCGAGCATGTCCACTTCAGTGGAACTGGGAATAGCGCCTTCGCCTCAGATATTTTCGCCGTGCTGAATTTGCATAAGACGCTTAACTCTTACCAATCGATAATACGCAAGGATACTTGCACACTCTAAGCCCATCCACCCTCCAGTGAAGTGGCGCCGCAATAGGTAGTATTTGACGAAGTTGAAGGGGAACTCAGTAATGTAGCGACAGCGCAGAGCCCATTTGTTCTTTGGTTGGCTCCACCGCGCGTTATAGCTTGCACGCCTGTCACATTTCTCGATTAAGTCGGGGAAGGAACGAAATGAGAAATGATGAATTGCATGGCTCAACCGCCCTACCGGATGGCCAGCAGAATCGACCGAGTCGTGAAGGGTTGAGTCTTTGAAGCGAACCCGGCGGCGGTCATAGAGCCTTAAACAGTAGTGGTCGCGTGCCCAGAGCCTTGGACGTTGACGGCCAGGATAAACAAGATTGACAGGGACGCCGAATGCGGCGCTCTCTGGTGATCCGTTGGCGAAAAGTTTCCCTATCTCTCCCGCCAACCGTTGAGGGACAACCTCATCGGCATCAAGGTTTAAGAGCCAATCGTTGCGGCACTGCTCCTCCGCAAACCTCTTCTGCTGCCCGAAGCCCGGCCAAGCGTTGAAGATAACGCGTGCACCCGCCTCACGTGCAACGTCCTGAGTGCCATCGTCGCTACCTGAATCCACGACGACAACCTCGTCAACAATGTGCCGAACGGCTGCGATCGTGGGGACGATGCGGTCAGCTTCGTTCTTCGTTATGATGAAGCACGAGATCGGAAGGCGTGTTGCGCTAGACATGCCACGATACTCCGGAACTCACTCCCCCGCTGCTACCCATTATCCACTCGACCTTAAGAGCCCCGCCAGAAAGATGGAAAGGACGTGGAATGAATTGCCCTACTTTGGCAATGTTGTGTCACGCTCATTATAGTTTGA
>CAZURR010000167.1:0-3301 GCA_964622715.1 uncultured Hyphomicrobium sp.
ACCAGTCTGGGGGACTGGGGGTCGGGAGTTCAAATCTCCCCGCTCCGACCATTTTTTCAATGGAATAGCACTTATTGGCGGTTCCTTTTGTTGGTCAACTGCAATCCGCTGCTCGGAATCTGCTGTGTAAACGCGCAGACGTGCGTCCGAGCTTGGAGCAATTCGCCAGGCTTTCTTGCGGCAGTTCGAAGCGTCGGCACCACGTTCGCAAATTCCTCGAACAATCGCGCATCCAGATACCAGGCCCGGCTCGTCGCAAATAGTAGGACTATCATGAGCAAAGCCAGATTGAGCGTGGTCGTTTTTGGTCTATACCTGATAATTGTTGTCGGGCTCGGTTTCATGCTCGTCCCGCAAATTCCGTTAGACCTATTCGGGTTAGGTGCCGCGGACGATTTCTGGGTTCGGTTTGCTGGAATGCTTTCTTCCATCATAGGAGCGTATTACTTGTTGGCAGCAAGAGAAGAAATGGAGAGTTTCTATTTGTGGACAGTGCCAGCACGTTATTTTGCTGCAGCGTTTATGCTACTGATGGTTGTTCTAGGTAAAATCGGATCAGTGCTTTTGCTATTCGCTGCGATTGATGCAGCTTCTGCAACATGGACCTGGATCGCATCACGATCCACATAGCAATGAAGTGCCTGCACGGTATTATCCGCGTGCAACATTAGCTGGCTCGCGCCTCTCACTCTTGAGAGATTTTTTCTAATTCGGCGCTTGCACGCTCGATGGTAGCGTCTGTATTCCTAATTTGGCGATGCACAAACCATTGGCCAGATAACAGAACAGCAAGGATAATCAGCGCTACAGCACCGCCGATCCCACCACAGCCAAACCCATTACGGCTGGTAGGAGACAACGGCCCAAATAAGAGCGAATCCAACAATGCAACGGACACCCCATATGATGAGTCGCTGTCGGATATACTTTGAAAAGTCGCTGCCGATGCCATTTATTTCTTTGCGGAGCTCATCGCAGGCGCCGGCCAAAGATAAAGATCGCCGAAAGCGGAACGACGAAGCCGATCGCGATGCACCAAAACACAATGTATGAAAGGTTCTCGTAATCGCCACGGCTGACCACAAAAATATCATTCAGATACTTTGTTTGGAGGGCGCCGGCCACGAGGGCTAGATTCATCAGCGAGGCCATGAGCGCAAACCAGGTCGCGCGCCGGCCTTTGGGCGCATAGATGGCGCACAATGTCAGAAGCGGGATCATGCTGAGCTGCGCGAACGGTGACGAGGTTGCCGTGTCGATGATCGCGATGGTGCGGGCGCCGAACCCGAACACGCGCTGCGTCCATTCACTCAAGCCCAACGTTAGACCCAAGCTCGGCAGCGAGAGGATCGTGGTCACCACGGTCAGCCACAACAGGACGATCGCGACCGGCTTGCGTGTGATGGCGTCGGAGAAGAGCCACATACCGAGCAGCGCCAGGCCGGCGCCGATCTGATTGAGCGTGCCTTGAAATGCTTCGTCGAAGCCCAAGACATCAATCACGAACCACGTGTAGCCATGACCGAATGCCGGAACCGCGCGGTAAACGAAGATGATCACGGCAGCGTAGAAGATCGTGCGCTGCGTTTGTTGATCGAGATCACCAATCACGCGCCGGAGCATGGTGCACACGACAATCATCGAGACGACAAAGACGATCTCCTGGTTGAAGGGAACTTCCGTCCCCGCCAGAGCGAGAACGAATACACCAAAAATGAGGCCACCACCCAGAATGCGCCAATCGATCGGTCGGCTCTCCACCGGCTTGAGTCGGATCAGAAGCGCGCCGCTTACCGACACAAGAGGGATAATTAGGCCGACAAGGAACACCGTTTCATACGCATAAATTCCCGCGATCCAGCCAGCCAAGCCTGCCACGATGAATATGCCGAAAGAGAGTGCGAGACGTCCCAGCACCTGCACCATGCCGAGCTCGCGGTCGACCACGGCCTTATCACGCGGGGTGCCATCCGGGTTCTCGCGCTCAACCACCTCCGTGCTCATCGCATCCGCCGCAACGTCCTGGATCACCACCCCCAGCACGCTCAGGAAGGCACCAAGCCGATAGAGGTTCTCTAGGCTTGCAAATGTAATCCAACCGCCGGCCGCGCCAGCGAGCAGCAACAGCCCCGATGCAATAAATGTCGCCCCGATAAACACGTACGAGCGCCGCTGCGATCCCAGAATTGGCACCGCATCAACTAGCTCGCCAAACACCATCTTCACTGTCCACGGCAGGGTGAGCCACACAGTGAGCGCGGCAAGCTCTGACGGACTAAGCGTCAGCGCCTTCTTGATCCAGAAGCTTTCCGCAACGACGATGAGCCCCAGCGCACCGTAGGCGAAGTAGACCATCATGAGGGGCAAGTAGCGGGGACGGAACGCACGGATCGGATTGAGAACCGCCGTCTTGAGCTGGTCGGCGAGGTTGGTGCGGCTCCAGACGCTCGCTTCTGCCATCAGATGGTTTACCTTGAATTCGAGAATACCGATATGAGCGTCGTTTGCATCTGCCTGAGTGTTCGCCTCTACTGATCAAGCGGACATCAGGTACAGCTTCTTGTCTCTACCAGCCCCTCGGTTGCCCGCCCGCACCCGGTTTGGAGTCACAGCTCCCGCTTAAGCTGATAATTCGGCTTGATCCAGTCCCGAAGCTAACCGGTGCTTTTCGCCGTTTCGAGACCGCGCCTCATACGCTCACTTGACCCGGATCAAGGCCGCTGACGCCGTGGCCTGGCAATGTCGAATCCAAGCCGAACAACGCGAGCCGGCAGCTTCGCCACATATGAAGATACGGCCTCCAAGAGGGTTTCTATGTTGAGCAATCCCCGCCATTCATCACCTACGTCGAACCGTGCAGCTGAAGCGGTCTTCGCGTCAAGGCTCGCCCCTGCGTTCATGGTGAGCGTTGCCATGATTATCGGAGGAGCGCCCCCTTCGGCAGCGCAGGAGCGGCCCGACGAGGCGATCCTCAGCGAAGGCAAGAGTGACTTCGAGTGGCATTGCACGAACTGCCATGGCCCGGACGGCAAGGGGGATGGCCCCATGGCAAAACTGTTGATCGAGCGGCCCGCCGACCTGACCGCCATCGCCAAGGCCAATGACGGCACGTTCCCGTTTTGGAGGGTCTATCGCATCATCTTGGGCAAGGAAGCGGTGCCCGGACACGAGTCGTTTCAGATGCCGGAGTTCTGGAAGCGCTTCAGCCGGGATGAGAAGGATTGGGACTACCCTCTGCCGCCCCATGTCCGTGTGCTGCTGCTCACACACTACGTGGAAACATTGCAGAAGAAGTAGGAGG
>CAZURR010000168.1:0-3293 GCA_964622715.1 uncultured Hyphomicrobium sp.
CTCCCATAGCGGCTGGCATCGGCCGCAATGATGCCTCCTCAACCTTTATGGTCGGGGCGGCAATGGCGCATGTCCAGGGCCAACCCTTCGGGGAACCGCCTAAAGGCTATTGCGGTCGTCTCTTGGCGGCTTACTACCTCCCCGGCTACCAGAGGATCGCATCCTCGGGTGGCCGTTTTCATTGCAAACGAAAACGGGGGACGCGCACATGGAGGACTACAATTTCTGGCAGGATTTTTTTGATACCTACCAATCTCTTTCGAATGGGGCGAAGGCGCTTTGGCTGATTATGTCGCCCGCTTTTGTCCTGGGCCACCGCGTCGCCGTTAAGGAAGCCGAGACGGCTAAGCGCGGCGACCTCGTTTATACGATCTGCCGCGATGTTAACGATCAGCTTCACGTCTACTGGCACGGGGCGGCGTTAGACCGCGAGCCCGCCTTACTGTTGCTCGACCAACCAAGCGGTGGGGATGGGAAGCATGGCTTCGCCGCGCGCCCGTGATCACATCAAAGAGACGTGAGCGTGCACTCACCCTCTCACCTGCGCTCAAGCGGCACCTCGGGAAAGGGGATGCTCCCAACAAAGTGATGGATGACAACGCCACGCCTTCAAGACACAATGTAGGCTAGGCCCGTTCCATACGCGAGAAGGAGACCATCATGAAGGAGCTCGTCAGAGGTGTGCGCCACGACACGTTAGGCGCGATCGACAGCGGCGAGAAGCTGATCAAGGCGCTTGGCGCGGAGCCGGGCAAGGGCACCGAGCGCTTGCGCAAGAGCACCAAGCGCATGGTCCGGCACCTCAAGGAAGAGCTGACCCGCTGGGAAGAGAAGTACAAGAAGGCACGCATGGACGTTTGAGGCCGGCGCATCATTGGTTTTGTGTGAAGACGTCTTGAGTCCTGCTGAGCTGCAAAGCGCGCAGGCGCGGCAGCGGGCGATGGGGTTTGCGGCGTTTTGGACGAGCCATCTTGGCCTGGAGTGGAGCACATGATGATCAGGCATTTGACGATTGCGTTGACGCTTACAGCGGTTTTGGCCTGGCCGGTGCCGCTGACAGCGGCGCAAGAGGCGGCGACGCCGCAGGACGTGATCGCCAAGGTCAAGGAGGCGGCAGCCTATCTCGCCAAGAACGGCAGAGACGGCCTTAAGGCCTTCGACAGCGCCGACTCCCCCTTCGTCTGGAAGGACACGTACGTCTTCGTCTACAATTGCGCTGCTGGCCTTGCCGACATTGCCCATCCCGTTCCCACAACCAGAAACCAGAAACTCGATGCGGACAAGGATGCGACGGGCAAGGTGGTCGGCCCCAAACTGTGTCAGGCGGCGGCACGCCCTGGCGGTGGTTGGGTGGAATATATGTGGTGGAAGCCCGTCAAGGTCGCGGGCAACAAAAACTTGACCTACGCCAAGAAGATCTCCCGCAAGGTGTCCTACATGCTGAGCGTCAAGGGCCAGCCCTACGAGGTGGGCGCGGGCGTCTACAATGACACTCTGACGGTCAAGGAGCTGGACGCGTTGCTTAAGTAATAGCGCGAGTTGGGGACGCCGAGACGCGCAACCGCCCTGCCGGCATCGCCCCCGTTAATTCTTCGCAAAGACTTTTTGTGCCGGCCGGATGTCGTACAGGCGATCCAAGGTGTCATGATCGGACGGCTGGCTTTCGATCGACAAGAGAAATTCATCCACAAACTCAAGCGGGTTCGCGTCGTTTCCTGCGCCGCTCACGGTTGCTCTCGTGCTCATGGCCTCTAAGCCGGACGCCAAATTTTTCATGCAGACGATCCGCGAAAATATCATGTGCTTGATGTCATCGCGCGGCCGGCAAACCTCGCCATAGCCGTTGTGAACCTTGCCGCCGGGTTGGGCTGCGAAGTAGCGCACTTGCTTTCGCTTCCCTCGCTTCGTCTTACCTTGCTTCTGACTTCCCCAAAAACAGATCATGTCAATGCCCGCGATCGTCTTGCGGCCGGTGAATACAACTTGGTGACCCTTCTCAGACTTGCTCCGATTGACGCCACCGTTCTTGTAGGTCTCAATCCCGACGTTCTCGTTCCAGAAAATTTTCAAGAAATCGCCCGGCCGCGCATGCAACAGCGCATCGTCGCGAAAACTGATGCCCGTGCCCGTATGTTTCAAAAACGCTGCGACCCCGGCGCCGTTGGCATTGAAAATCCAAAACGGACCTTGGCCATCGAACATCGATGTTCCGTCCGGCTTGGTTTTGACGGCTTGGAGAGAGCGAATATGATCGACGCTTAAGTTGATCTTTCCGCTGTTATGCAAGCGCGCCACCAGATGCGTGTAGACGGCGTAAGCCGCGCTTGTGCAATGGGACGGGTGGCCATCGCGAACATACATCCCTAAGCGGGCCCCGAGCTGATGCACACTTATGACCGGCAGCACAACGCGGCTCGCTCTGACGTCATAGCCGCCGCCTTTAGGAAGGCCCTCGATGATCTCAAGGATCATTGTGTTGTAGTCGATGCCGTCACACGCAATTTTGCTCGAGGGCTGTGCGTGCGCGCTCAAAGAGAGAACCGCTGAGACGAGCAGCACGGCAAGCGATGGCCGCAAACCTGATTTGCCAAAGACAAGCATCGACGTGATCAGCCTCATTCTACGTATAGTGTCGAACCCTCCTTACCAGTGACATCTAAACAATTGCTCTCGCAACCCCAGGCCGCCGTTGAACAACGCTTACCGTGCCTTCTCTTCGGTGAATGTCACCGGGGCGCAACAGTGGTGGGGTGAGTCAATTGAACAGGCGGCACTCGCGGTGGCGAGCCATTCACTTGCTTAGCTTGATGCATATCATGTCCGTGCGCCGCTCGTGCTGGTAGTATTGCGCTTAATTTCTGGCCCAAAAAGGGAGAGGTCCAATGAAACTCAACATTGGCGCTTTTGCCCTCGCCTTCGGCATTTGGTGGGGCTTTGGCGTTTTCATCGCAACGTGGTGGCTGATCATCAGTGGCATGGTTTCGACCGCACCGATGTTCCTCGAACATTTCTACTTTGGATATAGCGTAACGCCACTTGGCAGCGTGCTCGGTCTAATCTGGGGGTTCGTCTGCGGGACCATCTGCGGTGGAATTCTTGCGTGGCTGTACAATATGCTTTCCGAGCGGATTAGCGCTGAAGCGTGGGTGCTTAGTAAGTAGGCGAAACCATATCGGCCTGCCAATTTTGAGTTTAGTCGAACTCGGCCTCGCGTCCGACGAGGTGGGGTGCTGTTGCGCTTTGATGTTCAAAGTATTTCAACGTTGAATTCATCTGCTGCGCTCTCATCCAGA
>CAZURR010000169.1:0-3281 GCA_964622715.1 uncultured Hyphomicrobium sp.
ATCCTGGTCGGAGGTTGAATTGCCTCGTAGATCGACGCATTTTGGGCGACCTCACTGCTAAACCTTTGAATGCGGACCTTAACAATGACAGAAAGATCCCTGGCCGACCGTCTTGAAGAGAGCACTGAGCGATGCCGCAACATGGATGCACCCCTCGCCTCCCGATTGCAGGCGCTGGCGGATGATGTACGGGCAATGAGCTCCGAGTTTGCCGACGTAGTTGATCACATGGTGGCCCGACTTGAGGCAGTCGGTGCGGGCGTGCAAGCGCCTCAACCGGGTGAGCGCATGCCCGAGTTCGTTTTACCTGACCAGCGCGGTCATCTCGTGACCCTCTCGGACCTCCAGGAAAAAGGACCGGTGGTTATCGCCTTTCACCGAGGGCATTGGTGCCCTTATTGCAGGATTAACGCGAGTGCGCTGGCTGCGGTTGAGAGTGCGGTAGATTCGGCCGGTGCATCACTCGTCGCCATAACGCCTGAGATTGAGGTGTTCACTTCCGAACTCAGAGAGAACGCTCACGCGAGTTTTCCAGTCCTATCAGACATCGACAACGGCTATGCTCTCATGCTCAACCTAGCCTTCTATGTTGGTGACGAAAAGCAGCGCTACATGAAAGCCGCAGGATGGGACATTGGTCCTTTTCAGGGTAACGAAAGTTGGACGCTGCCCATTCCTGCGACTTTCGTCGTCGGAACCGATGGACTGGTGAAGGCGCGCTTCATCGATCCCGACTATAGGAAGCGCATGGAGATCGATGATCTCCTCGACGCAGTTGCGACGGCGTCAGAATCGTAAGGCGGGCACGTGAGAGCGAGGGTGACTGTGGCGGGTCGCGAAGCTCGTCGTGTCGAGATTTTTTCCGCAGAACGCGTATCGTGCCCGGTAGTCATATACATTGCCTTGATGGGCGCGTAAGCCTTATCGGTCAAGCGCGAGAACCGTAAACTGGCCGCCCATGCGGCTGCGGAAACACCGCCATCTTGTTGGCTCTAGGGGACGACGACAAAGTTTATGCGTTAGTACGACAATTCATTGCTTTGCTCGCCGTGGTGCCGGCACTGTTAAAGGATGACCAATCGGCAGCGCGCAGCATATTGACCAAGGTCGACGTCACGGTGGATCGCTGCCGCCCCGCGACGGCATAAACATTCACCGTGCGGTAGAGATCAAGACCGTCGATGGACACGAAACCAATAGTCGCTGACTGCGTGGCACTCAGTGGGGCGATGCTGACCCCCAAATTGGACCCCAGTAATACTTCGAGATCGTGCTCCGAAGCAACTTTGTGACTTGGTGCATAGTTCGCCTGAACATCCTTAAGAAAGTTGGACACAGCATTTAGATGCTCGCAATAGGTACGCGTCAAGAAGGGCTCTTTTCTAATCTGATCAATGCCGACATTCGCACACTTGGAAAGTGGGTGATGCTTGCCGACTGCGAGTCGATAGGGTTCGGTGAATAGTGGCCAAGTTTCCAGCCGGTCCCAGCTCTCAAGCGGGCCTGCAATTGCCACGTCGGCATCACCATTCTTGAGGTGCTCCGTGACCTCTGCCGACGTTCCTCTCAGAAACCTGAGCTCCGTACCCGGGAACACGCGTAGGAGCTCCGTGAGAAATGGAATAAATAGCGTGATGTTGACCGACGTCGCGAGCACTACCGATAGCGGCGTGACGGAGCCACTCTTAATCGAGACCGCGAGCTCCTTAGCGGACGCCGCGCTTTCGTAGCACTGCTGCAACAAGGGCAGCATGCGGTGGCCGAGATCCGAGAGGTGGGTAAGGTTGCGTTCGCGCCGAAAGAGTTCGCCACCGAACTCCTGCTCAAGCTGCTTGATGGCGCGCGTCAGCGATGGCTGCGCAACATTACACTCCTCAGCTGCGCGGGTAAAATTTAAAGTCCGTGCCGTCGCCAGGAAGTAGCGCACTTGATGCATTTCCATTTGCAAGCCCCACCTTGTCGCATTCATCGGGCTATCGCGCCAGCTTGTAGTTTAGAGCCACCGTAACTTAATCCAAGTGCCGTTTTCGTTCCAGGTGCAGCTCAACTGGATTCGGGGCCCAGTGACCTTTTTTAACTAGACGGATCCGTGACCGGTTCCGTGCGATGAGGTTCCATTTCGGAGTCCGGCGCCAATCTTGGTTCAACCAATTTGTTGGCGGTGACCTGGAGGATCGGTCCAGCAGATAGGTCTCCGGATGATCTGCTGAGCCCCTTATCGCTTCCGTGCCATTCCTGATCGCAGCGTTAGGTCCGCGTGCAAAATCAGGACCTAAAATACCTCGCAATTTTCGCTGCTGCTGAACCGGCATTGACCCTTTTGGCAGCTCCATAGCGCGCCTCTATCGATTCAGAAGATACTCGATATTTCCTTTGGAACTCGCCCATTGCCATAACAGGCCCTGGAAGGGCTAGGCATGCAGCTGGCCATTCCGCCGAAGATACCAGATATGAAACCTCGATATTCGAAGCCAGGAGACGTAGTATGAACAACATCATCATCGCCACGCTGATCGGTCTGTCCGTCGTCGGAACAAGCGCCGTTGCAGCAAACGCCGATAGCTTTTCGGTGCACGGTTACAGCACGCATTACGGCCGCTAAGTCGTACAGGCAACCAATTAAGCAGTGGCCGTAGGGGCACCTCCACCCTGCGGCCGTTCTTTTTTCCAGACGTCATCGCCGATCAGCGTTCGCCAATATCTTCCTGCATCATTCAACTATCTCGACGCGCTAAATTTGGCGGCTCTGTTCTACGCGTCGCCGCGTCGGCACGTGCACGCCGTCTATTGAATCTATCACTACTGGATATTTCACATTGCTCATCACAAGCGCGATCCTGTTCGCGAAAAAGAGCGAATGGTCGCTCTTTTCGGCCACAAGCAGGAAAGCGATCGAGATGTTCCGTAGCTCTGCCTACAGGGATCAGAAAGCTACCGTCACACGGGTGGTGACGGCGCTATCGTGTACAGCCACCTTATTATCGGTTGCAGTAGGCGAGCCAGCGCATCGGGCGCTCCCAGGAACTCGGACCGCTGTTGAGTTGCTCGGCAAGGGATCCGAGCGGAACATTTCAAAATTGGCGCTAAGCTATATCGCGTTAGCTTCAAAATACTCTTGATGCACAACCGGCGGCACGACGTTCGCTCGTCACATCCGGCACATTTTTTGACGAGCGCCGCAGCGAGAGAACGGCCGCTAGGCCTCGGTCAAAGAGGCACCGGCCGTTCCCAGGTTCGTTCGATCGTGCTTCGCAAGCCGGATCTGTGGTACCTCAGTGGGA
>CAZURR010000170.1:0-3242 GCA_964622715.1 uncultured Hyphomicrobium sp.
ATCCGAGCCGCAGGATAGGAATTCATCGCGGAGGGTTTAAGCCGATGTTCATCAATAAAACTCTGCTGGTGGCTACTCTCGCCGCTTGCACTTTGTTCCCGTGTCACGTGCTCGCGGTCGAGCCCTACGAGGCGCAGTTCGCCAAATCACGCGCGGCTGTTAAAGCTTTGGGTGCAAACCTGAAGAGCGAGCTCATTGCGGCGATCAAGGCTGGTGGTCCCGTCTCGGCGATAGCGGTGTGCAAAACGATTGCGCCGGCACTCGCTGAGCAAAGCGCAAAGATCCATGGCCTTAAGATCGGCCGCACAGCGCTGCGTGTGCGAAATCCGGCGAACGCACCCGACCAATGGGAGCGCAGGGTGCTGCAGGACTTCGTCGCTAAGATAACGGCCGGCGCCGATCCTGCCACGCTTGAGCATGGCGAAATGGTGTCGAAAGGGGATGCGATGGGTTTTCGCTACATGAAGGCGATCCCGACCGCCGCCGAGCCTTGCCTCACCTGTCATGGCTCGAACCTCGATACGGCGCTCAAGGCGGAGATCGCGCGCCTCTATCCCCACGACCAGGCAACGGGCTTCAAGGCCGGCGAGCTTCGCGGCGCATTCACGGTGACGATCAGCCAACAGGGTGGATTAATTGAGCGCTAGCTCTGGAAACGCAAGAATGTCCGCTTTGGGTCGATACTGTTGAAAAAGTCCGATGCCACTGTCCCAATCGAAAATGCGTTGGTTGCGGTCGCAAGTTCTTGCTCCACATCGGCTTCAATTCGAAATTGTATTTCCCAGTTGTCCGCTATGAGAATCAGATTTCTACTCGTGCTTGGTGCATTGAAACGTCGGAGACCCTTCCAGGACTTTTTCAACAGTATCGGTCAGAAGCAGACATTTTAGGTTGCGTTAAGGATGTCCGCTTTGCCCCCAAAAGCAGACATTCTCAGAGGCGGTGTTGGAGTGCACCCTTGCGAGTGGACAGAGATCAGGCTGCCGATTGGACCATCTGCCGGGCGTGCTCGTCGTGGCCTCAATAGCGCTCTGGCGTCTGAGCTGAGAGAGTTGGAAAAGGAGACAGGTGTTGCGCGGCCGTGATGGCCGCGAATCAGTGAGAGTGTCACAGTAAAAAAGCTGGTCTCTTATGATCCGGTTGATTGGATCGAGAAGAGTTTGGGAGGCTAAGCCAAACGACTAGCGGGGGACACATCATCAAAGCAATGTATGACAACTTTCTTATTCTGATGACGAGCATCATCTCATGTGAGGTGACGGTCCTAGCCATCCAATACTCGAACTGTTGGGTGGCGAATTCCGCCCTCACCTGCTCCTTTTTATAGAGTGGCCCGAGTTGCAGGCGCTGCTCGTTGTAACGGGGCGGCTCGTGGACCGGTCACGGTTCCGATGCTGAGGCCTCGCGTGGCGCACAGTGTGAGTACCGTGCGTGAAGCTCCGCGAAATCAACACGTTGCGGCGTTTTATCGTGCGGACATCGGTTGGGGATTGATTGGACATCGGTAGCTATGGGTGGTCCGAAGGTGGCTTTGTTAAATGTCGTGGCCAACCGTGACCAGCGCTCCGATGTGCCACCAGATGAGTCCTAGATGACTCATAGAGAGTCACACACGGCGCTTTTCGCTTTCCGCGAGGTTAGGACTCAAGAAACAAAGCGGCCGTGTGCGGGCTTCCTAGAGTCATCAGCCAAAGTTGCATTTGCAAACCCATTTTCGAGTTCACTTAAATCGATGCGCCGGACCTTGATGAGAACGTGAAGCGCATTCCGTTGGTCGATTCACTGAAACAATCCCATCGGGTTGGAGATCGGGCCAGCAGGCAACAACAGCGAATCACAAATCTGCTACAACGCGATTCGCGATGGCAGGCCGGGACCTAAGAAATAATCCATCCTTCTTCCGGCGAAGCCGTGCCTTGAACCAACGAGCGAGGACAAACAGTGAGGGCACTAATCGGATTCATTGCGCTGCTGGTCAGCGTGTCACTGGTAAAGGAGTTATTCAAGAAGGACGAGAGGACGGCGGTGGTGCCGCCGATTCACGACAGTACCAAGCGGGACAAACAGTCATGACGCCAAATATCTACGCATGACGATCATCGCGTTTTGCTCCTAGCGGATTGGAGCTGTCGTTCGCTTCTTAGCAGCGCTGATCACACCTCAGCCCTACAAGCCAAATTTCTGTATTATGGCCACGGCCGACGCGTCCTCCAGCGCGTAATAGCGCGCTTCCAGCCGCCGATATGTGGACCAATGCATTCCCTTTGGCTTCGGCGGGAACTCGTCATCGCCAAAATCACCCCGCCCACCGGCAACGCGCTGTCGGAGCTTGCCGGCCTGGTCGGTCGCGCGCTGATATGCGGGCGCGGATTGGGATTCATAGGTGAGCCCGTGGCAGTGCCGGCATCGAAAGTGCGAACCGCCGTAGACGATCCGGCAACGACCGCCGCACGACACGCATCGAAACCAGCGACGTTGACCGCCAAAACGCGTTGGCGTCCACACGAACGGCACCAGTTCGTCCACGTCGCACCAGTCGCCGCCTGGTGGGCGCGCTCGATAGATGAGACGCAGCCCGCCCGCCTCGACCCGATATTTGATCGATCCAGTTTTGTGGCCGACACGCGACCACGTAATATCGCCGGCGTTTCCTCGATGCAGACACCTTTTGCGCCTGAGCCAAGCCAGATCGATCCTGAAATAGCCTTCACACTTGGCGCTGCTGCAAAAGGAGCGTCGTCCTGAACCGTATCCCCGCAATTGTCCTCTCCCCGTTTTCTCGAAATCTTTTGGCAAATCGTGCAGTACCCACTGAAACTTCTAGGTTTTCTCATTTCATGGCGGCAGCCTGCGCGCGGCTAGCTTGAGCCTGGACAGGACATCTGAGGAGCCTGCATGGAGCGGTCCAAGACCAATGCCAATTTGATCGCGCGCGGCGAGCGAGATCTCCGACAGGTCCTGACGGTAGACGAGTGAGGACCAATCGCTCTCCCCTGGAGCAGACGATTGGCCCTCCGTGGCAGATCCAAGCATCCCTCGAAACGATCTGCGGTCTCCCCCGGAAGGAGGCGCAATATGCGATGCTTAAATGTGCCTAGCTCGAAATCCCCCCAATGCTGGGGGCCCTCACTCTTTTCTCGGCAATGACTTAAGTTGGTCAATGAAGACGTCTCTCGCGCGTTTCTTTAATGTAAAGCCCCCTGGCTATGGGCCACTTCGGATTAGAGTTTCTGGCACCGGTG
>CAZURR010000171.1:0-3242 GCA_964622715.1 uncultured Hyphomicrobium sp.
GCCCTTATTCGATTTTTTCGTGCAGCACTTGATCCGCTCCGTCGCATGTCCGCTCTTCGGGATTGAGCGGACATTGCTGCTTCTCACTAGCGCGCCGACCATCAACGTGGGGGTCCCGGATGTCACGAGCGGGTCCATTGGTGATCTGGCTTGCGAAGCGCGAGAACATAAATATTGCACCCGCAGTACTGCGTGCACGCTTCTCGATTGCCTAGTTGTCGAGATATAAGATCCGCCTTAGCCGTCGAGCAAACAACCCGTTTCATTATAGAACGCTTGACGGCCGTGCCTCGAAGAGTTTCTTTAGGTTTGGCCATCACATAATCCGCAAAAGGACATCCCAACATGCCCAAAGCCAAGAACGAGAGGACCTCAAAGCGTATCGGTACGGTTGCGTCGAAGGCGATGCGAGATCCAGCGTCGCTCACACTGGATGAGATCAGATCGCTTGGGGCGTCTGCAACGACTCAGCGGCCAGACCGGAAGAAGTCGAAGACGAAGAAACCCTCAAAAAAGGCGGCGGTGAAGGTGAAGGCATCGAAGCAAAAACCATCGAAGAAGAAGGCTTCAAAAAAGAGAAAGTAAAAGGCGTAGCGGCCAAAGATCGCTCTGCGACGCCGGGGCTGTGGCCGCTCGAGTCGACGTTGGCACTCTAGTGGTCTCAGGGTTTCATTCTCCAGGGAATGTCCTAAGATCCGCTCGACGTATAAGCCTGACCCGAGGCCAACTCCTGTGCGAGAGTAGCTGTGATATTTCGTCAATTGTTCGACCATACTTCGAGCACATACAGCTATCTGATCGCCAGCCGCCAAGGTGGCGAGGCGCTTATCATTGATCCCGTGCTGGAGCGCGTCGACCGTTACATACAGCTCTTACGCGAACTCGATCTGAAGCTCGTCAAGGCCGTCGATACCCATTTGCACGCCGACCACATCACCGGCCTTGGTGCCCTACGTGAGCGCACGCATTGCATCACGGTCATGGGGGAGCAGAGCGGTGCCGACGTCGTCTCGATGCGCGTCGCAGATGGAGACCGCATCGATATCGAGGGGTTGAGCCTCGGGGTCATCTATACGCCAGGGCACACGAACGACTCCTACAGTTTTACCATGCCCGACCGAGTCTTCACCGGCGACACGCTTCTCATACGCGGGACGGGCCGAACCGATTTCCAGAATGGTGATCCACGTGCGCAGTATGAGTCGCTCTTTGGACGGCTCTTGAGGCTTCCTGATGAAACCCTTGTCTATCCCGCTCACGACTACAAGGGGGACACGGTCAGCACTATCGGGGAGGAAAGAGCATTCAATCCGCGCTTGCAAGTTAGATCCGTCGACGAGTACGTCGACCTCATGAACAGCCTCAACCTTCCCGATCCGAAGATGATGGATGTCGCGGTTCCGGAAAACATGCGCATTGGATTGGCGCAAGAGACCGTCGCTCGCAACGGTTGGGCTTTGAGCGCGGCCGAAACAAGGAAATTGCTTGATCAACCCAATACCGTTCTCATTGACCTTCGTGAGCAGTCCGAGCGCGAGAAGCAGGGCGTCATTCCCAATTCGATGCACCTTCCGTATCAGGACCTGAGAAAAAACTTGCAACCACACGGTCTCCTCCATCAACTTGCAGGAGCAAAACCGGAGCAACTTGTATTTTACTGCGCCTTTGGCGAGCGCTCCGCAATGGCAGTGCAAGCTGCGCAGGACGCGGGGCTTAAAGCCGCGCGCCACATCCACGGCGGCCTTCAGGCGTGGAAGCTCGCAGACGGCCCACTGACACGGCAATAGATCGGCGACTGTCGGCAGCCTCAACGCATTGAGGGCAAGTTTATGACTTCAGTTGTAGATCTCCTCGCCGTAGGCTCGGGTTCGGTCGTCGGGTTTGTGCTCGGCCTAATCGGAGGCGGTGGTTCAATTCTTGCCGTTCCACTGTTGGTCTACGTAGTCGGCGTCGCCTCGCCACACGTCGCTATTGGCACAAGTGCCGTAGCCGTCGCATTGAGTGCGTTTGTTAATTTGCTTCCTCATGCGCGCGCCGGGCACGTGAAATGGCGCTGCGCCATGCTATTCGCCATCGCCGGCACCATAGGAGCAGTGATCGGCTCATCGCTTGGCAAACAGTTTGATGGACAAAGACTGCTTGCGCTCTTTGGTGTGCTGATGATTGTCGTTGGCATTATCACGCTCATCAGGAGAAGCCGGACTGGTGACCCCGATGTCATGTTGACATGGTCCTCGGCTCCGCGACTTGCACCACTCATTTTCCTTTACGGCATCGCTGTAGGAACACTGGCCGGTTTTTTCGGGATCGGCGGGGGCTTTCTTGTGGTTCCCGGCTTGATGGCTGCAACCCAGATGCCCATCATCTCCGCGGTCGGATCTTCACTCGTCCCCGTCACCGCGTTCGGCTTCACAACCGCAACGAATTACGCCTTTTCGGGACTGATCGACTGGCGATTGGCCTCCCTGTTTGTCGCGGGTGGCTTTATCGGAGGCTTTATCGGCGCACGCCTGGCAATTGTGCTCGCCGACCGGAAGGAACTATTACAGATGACGTTCGCTTTGATTATCATCGCGGTGGGGCTTTACGTTGTAGCTCGCAGCGTTCCCATATGGTGAACGCCCGAACTTGATGAACATAACAGCGTCGCACTGGCCCGCCTTTCGGAGCGACACTCGTTTGCAAGTTAAAATTCGACGCCCTTTGGGAGATTGCTCACTGGCTGCTATTGATACTGTGGACGACTACTCCACCGGACGCGCATGGATCAGCTGGCAGTAGGCGGCTTTTTTTCTATTTTTTAATTTTTTCCAGGGCCCATTTCGATCATGCCCTCTCCCAATGCCGGGACCCACGCGTACGGGTACTCTAAGCGCGAGGGGGCCCGGGGAAATCGATCCCTGGAAGCAAGGCAAGATGACACCGTTTGTATCCAGCGCGATGAAGGGTCGGAGCAACAAAGCTATAGAGAGCGTCGACTGGCTAATATTTGTGCGCTAGCTACCCCACCCAGACGGCCGCAAAATGCTCCTTGGAGTCCCATAGAGAGTCGCCTAGCGGCATGGTTCAGATTGAGTCTCAAACACCTGGAACTCCGATTTCGCCGTGTATGACTCTCTGTGAGTCAGGAACAGGCTTTTCAGAGTCCTAGGTGCCATTGCGGCTCGAAGTTGGCGTTTCTTGAAGCCTCGGGGGAGATTTCAAGATCAGCTGATCGCCCAGTAGGCTGATGTCCGCTTCTC
>CAZURR010000172.1:0-3169 GCA_964622715.1 uncultured Hyphomicrobium sp.
CACTGCAGAGGTCAGGGGTTCGATTCCCCTCGGCTCCACCACGATTATGAAAAATAGACTTCTCCATTAAATCGTAGCACCGGCAGTTGAGCCGCTTGGGCGGAAGTTGGCAGGTCTTATAATGGGGGTCGGCTGTTACCCGTCGAGCAGACCTCAAGCTTCGAGTCTGGCATGTCGCCTAAGGGCCGAACGTGTTGCAAAACTATTTTAGAGGTCTCCGAGGCTTCAATGCTCCGAGCGCGATGATCGGAGTGGAACGGGATCGCTAGGCCTCTCGATCGAACATCCAAGCGGTGAGGCGTGCACCGAGGAGAGCTGCCAAGGTCATCGCCGCTGCCGCAATCAGATATTGAGCGATTGGACGATCCGCGCAGGGGATCATGAGGCTTTGGGCCAGAAACCAGGGAGCGTGGAAGAAACCGTAAAATGGGGCGATCCAACACAGAGCGATGGGGATCAGAGCCTCATAGAGCAAATCTGGTGCTCGGATTCTCATCCCAGCAGCCATGCAGGCCGAGAAAAAGCTGCCAAACACCACGATGGATATGCGCCATGGTACGAGCGGTTCACATACGAACTCAGACCCCGGTGGGAGAGTACGCGCAACCCCTCCCAACAGGACTAAGGGGACAATGAATCCAATACTCCATGAAGCCAGGTGGCTCGATGTGAATTCGACTTGGGTGTGCGGACTGGGGAGGTCTAGCTTCCACGAAAGCACCGCCAGGAACAAGCTTGCGGCGAGGGCCGCGACAATCGGCGGAACGCTCCCCAGACGAGTGAGCAAGGTAGCCAAGCCGAGTGCGGCCGCGAACACGCCACCGGATACCGCCGCCGAACGAACCGATTGGACGAGTGTCATGAAGGAGCCCCGCTTTCAGCCCAAAGCATCCTTCAAAAACCTAAGCGATCCGGGGTGGCAAAAATTGCACGGTTGCGTAGTTCAATGATTCTTGTACTATTGAATTCATGAAGGACCAAACCGCAATCGACATGCTGGGTGCTCTGGCGCAGGAGCACCGCATCCGCATTTTCCGACTGCTCGTCAAGACGGGGCCGTCGGGGATGCCCGCCTCGGAGATCGCCGACGCCGTTGGCATCAGTCCGACCAGCGCCTCGTTTCATCTGAAAGAGCTAGATCAAGCGGGTCTCCTTGTCTCGACGCGCCATGGGCGCTTCATCCGGTACGCGGTACTCGTTGAGGGGATGCGGCAACTACTGACCTATCTCACCGAGGACTGCTGCCAAGGACAACCGGAATTATGCGGCAGCGCCGTCAAGAGCGCACGAGTGGCGTGTACGAGTGAGGGAGGATCAAAGTGACAAACGAACGTGTGCTCAATGTCCTATTCCTTTGCACTCATAATTCAGCGCGTTCCATCATCGCTGAGTGTGTACTCACCCGTCTTGGCAAGGGCAGGTTCAAGGGCTACAGCGCAGGTAGCCAGCCGAGCGGCCAGGTGCACCCGTATGCGCTCGATTTGCTGCGCAAGCTCAACCACGACGTCTCCAGCCTGCGATCGAAGTCATGGGAGGAGTTTGCCGCGCCAGGCGCTCCGAAAATGGATTTTGTCTTTACGGTTTGCGACGACGCTGCCAACGAGGTCTGTCCGGTATGGCCGGGGCAGCCCATTTCTGCACATTGGGGGCTGCCGGACCCTGCGGCAGTGGAGGGCACGGAAGCAGAGCGGCGCTTAGCTTTTGCAGATGCCTATCGCATGCTCGTTCAGCGCATAAGCATCCTCACGAACAAGCCGCTCGCCTCACTTGACAAGCTATCTTTACAGAAGCAGCTCGACGACATCGGTCGCACGAAACTCGAAGCTGACGTGGAGAAGGCATGATGAGGTGGGCGTCCGGCCTCTGTACGCACCGCATGCTTCAAGTCCGCTGCAGATTCAACCAATGGGTCCATGTCGGATTCCGCGTGACGACCAGCGGGCATCTACAACGGGCAGGCAGAGGTGATCATGTCTACGTTTGAACGCTATCTGACCGTCTGGGTTGGTTTGTGCATTGTGCTAGGCATCGCGCTAGGACATTTCTTCCCGAGCGTTTTCCAGACCATCGGGGCGGCCGAAATAGCCAACGTCAACTTGCCGGTTGCGGTTCTCATATGGCTGATGATCATCCCGATGTTGGTCAAGATCGACTTCGGTGCCCTCGCCAAAGTGCGCGATTACTGGCGAGGCGTCGGCGTAACCCTGTTCATCAACTGGGCAGTCAAACCGTTCTCGATGGCCGCGCTCGCCTGGCTGTTCGTCGGATATCTCTTTGCGCCCTTTCTGCCAGCCGATCAGATCACCTCATACATTGCCGGACTCATCATCCTTGCCGCCGCGCCATGCACTGCCATGGTCTTCGTGTGGAGCAACCTGTCGGACGGCGAGCCGCATTTCACGTTGAGCCAAGTGGCACTGAACGACACCATCATGGTGTTCGCTTTCGCTCCAATCGTGGGGTTGCTGCTCGGAATCTCCGCGATCACCGTGCCGTGGGACACGCTGCTGCTCTCGGTTGGCCTCTACATTGTCATCCCGGTGATGATTGCGCAGGTGGTTCGTCGCGCCGTGCTTGGGAACGGTGGGCAAGTTGCCCTTGACGCTCTTCTGAGCCGGCTTCAGCCGCTGTCGCTGATTGCGTTGCTAACCACGCTCGTTTTGCTGTTCGGCTTCCAGGGCAAGCAGATCATCGCCCAGCCGCTGATCATCGCGATACTTGCCGTGCCGATCCTGATACAGGTCTATTTCAACTCCGGCCTCGCCTATCTTCTGAACCGCGCCGCAGGAGAGGCGCACTGCGTAGCGGCCCCCTCGGCGCTGATCGGCGCCAGCAACTTCTTCGAGCTCGCGGTCGCCGCCGCTATCAGCCTGTTTGGCTTCAACTCGGGCGCCGCCTTGGCCACCGTTGTCGGCGTTCTGATCGAAGTTCCGGTCATGTTGTCGGTCGTGAAAATCGTGAACGCGAGCAAGCCATGGTACGAGCGCGGTGCCGCCGTGCGCAACCGCACCCAAGCCCAGAATGCAAAGCAGCCAGCGACCTCGGCAACGGCGGCAAAAGCGTAAACAAGGAACGAAACGATGGCGGCTACCCCCGCGCGCTCAGAGCATCGAGGATGTAAAGCCCCCTGTTTATGGGCCACTTCTGTGTAGAGTTTCCGGCACGGGCG
>CAZURR010000173.1:0-3130 GCA_964622715.1 uncultured Hyphomicrobium sp.
AGAAATCGTAATACACAGTGAACTGCGATTTGCTCCCATCGAGGACCGCTCAGGATCAATTTGAGAAGTTTTCATCGGGACTGAAATGAGTCTGTTAAGCCCCCGTTTTCGGACATTATCGGTAACGCTTCAAAGAGTCCGGGAAGTGTCATTAGCGGTCGTAGCAATCAGTGTATTCCCCGACAGCTTCTTCCGGCCAAACCACTTCCCCCCAAAAGGCAAACATCAAGGCTAATCTTATTGAATGTATGCAGACAATTGTTTCAGCCCTTGGATGAAGCGAGTTCTAACATGCGGGCTATGGCAACACCGGTGGACGACCCATCCGCTGCGTGAGCAGCAATTATTCCGTCAGTCAGTATCGACGAGTTCAGGCCACGGAACGATCGTCGATTTCACGGTGCGCATGTTCATGGCGTCGTCAACAGCACGCGCCACGCCGTCTTCGTCGAACGGATATAGGGTTTGCATGTCCATCCACGGATATTTGTTCCTGGTCCGGTACAGCATATCTACACCGAGAGGCAGATCGTTTGCGGTGAACGCCCAAGAGCCCAGCACGTTTATGTCCTTTGTGCAGATCCGGTGCCAGTTGGTCTCTATCGACCCGGCATCGGTGAATTGACCCATCTCGACATAGGTCCCGCCGTCGCGTAGAAACTCGATTCCTTCCGGGCCCGCGCTTGGGTGGCCCGAACAGTCCACCACGAGGTCGGCACCGAAACCGCCGACAATATCGCGCACGCGTTCAATCCTCTCATCGGGCGTTTTGTACCTTTCCAGGTCGACGGTCACCTCGGCTCCGAACTTCCGGGCGAGCTTCAGTCGCGGCTCCGCCGGCGCACCGACGCAGATGACCCGCCCAGCGCCTATCTCCAGTGCAGCGCCAATTGCCAGAATACCGATCGGGCCCGAACCCTGGATGACCACGGTGTCGCCCCAGTTGAACCCTCCCACCGAGCGCGCACGATTCAGTGCGCGTATTCCGGAAGTCAGCGGTTCAGACAAGGAACCCAAGCGCAGGGACATGTCGTCCGGCAGCTTGTAGATTTTCGTACCCGGGAGCATCTCCAGATCGACATAGACGTACTCGGCCCAGCCGCCCCACAGATGAGGCGGAATTTCGAAGCCGAGATAGCGCCCGTAATAGACGGGCGTCAGGCACTTGTTGGCGGTTTGGGGGTAGTGAACGCAGTAATAGCAGGAACCACAGGGCATCAGCGGTGGGATCATGATCTTGGAACCCAACTCGATGGGCTTTCCCATGAAATCCTCGGTCAGTTCCTTACCTTTCTCTACAATGATGCCGCCCAACTCGTGACCGAGGGTGAAGGGCCAAGGCAATGGATTCGGCCAATGTCCTTTCAGAATATGCTGGTCAGTGCCGCATACACCGCAGGCGCCGATTTTGATCAGCGCTGCCTTCTTCGGGATCTCTGGCCACGGCACTTCCCGCATGACCGGGCGCGTTCCTGGTCCGTCAAATGTCACAACACGGATCATCTGTTGCACCATTCAGTTACTTCCTCCACGCAATCCGATGACATTGTATGCGGCCACTGGCCGCCGGATGCCCTTCAATTTCAAATCCCCGAGGGGTTCGACCTCGGCCACTTCTTCAATCTTCAGAAGAATGCGGGACGGGATCAGGATCTGCCCGTGCGCGGCCTCGTTGCACAGGCGCGCCGCGAGATTACAGACCGTTCCGACCGCTCTGTAGTCCATTCTCTCTTCGAATCCGATCATTCCGAGAGTGACATAGCCGCCAGCAATCCCCGAACCGCAGCCCAAGTCAAATCCGCGCTTGCGCCAGCCTTCTGTCAACGCGCCGATGGAATCCCTCATCTGCAGGCACATCTTGACCGCGTGCAGCTCAAGCTCCTGCGCCGGCAGCGGGGCGTTGAAGAGGATCATTGCACCGTCGCCCGCGTAATGTTCGATGGTTGCGTCGTATGCCGTGATCGCACGCCCGAGTTCCTCGTGATACTCTCTCAATACCGACATCACCTCTTCGGGATCGGCGGTCTCGGTGAAGGATGTGAAGCCGCGAAGGTCGACATAGACGGCCGTGATCTCCGAGCGTCGAGTTTTCAGCGGATCGTCGACCTCGCCGGACATGATGAGATTGCTGATCTTGGGCGACAGGAATCGCGTTAGCTTCGACATGCGCCCGATCTCGTCCACCTGCTCGCTGACCCGCTTCTCGAGCGTCTGGTTCCATTCGGCAAGTGGTGCCGCCTGTTCCTCGACCTGCCGGTTCTTGTTCTGGATTTCGGTGAAGAGTTGCGCGTTCTCGATGGCGATCACGGCCTGGTCCGCAAATGTCCGGAGCAATGTGATTTGCTGCTCAGGGAAATTTCCCGCCTCCGACCGTGCTATGGCGATAGCGCCTATCGGCGTATCGTCCTTGACGATCGGGACCGCAACGACACTGCGGAAATTCTCAACTTGCGCGAGATCCTTATGGGCGTAGTCGGCGTCGGTTTGGGCATCAGGTATCAGCACGATGTTGCCGCTGAGGATCGCCCGCGCAGCTGCGCTGCCACCTCCTGGTACCATGGGATAGACGCGCTGCAGGGCACCAAGAGCGTCCGGCTTCAATCCGTGCGCCGCGGCAAAGTGGACGAGTTCACCGTCAAACCGAAATACGTGGCACAACTGAGCCCTGCACAACCGAGCCGCGCTTTCGGCGATCGTGTCGAAAACGGGTTGGACCTGCCCAAGCGAGTGGCTGATGATGCCTAGGACATCGTTGGTCGCCTTCTGGAATTCGAGCGCTTCCTGTAGCTCGCGGGAGTTCTGATCCAGGGCTTCGGAGAGCTGCCTGACTTGTTCCTCCAGCCGATCTAGCGGCCTCGCGGCACGGAGATCACGTTCTGCAACCTTCGCGCAGCGGCTCGACGAAGACTTTTTGACCTTTTCATCGACGGATTTGCTGCGCCTTACCATCGGCCCTCCTTGAGCATGGACCACACCACTCCGTTGTTGGGATATCGTGTGACCTCCTGCGCGAAGATCGGGGAAGTATAGACGAGTTCAGCCGGGTGGTCTAGCCAACCCTGACGTTACGGTTTGCAGGACGGCCGGCGCGAAGCTGAGCGAAAATAGCTCCGCGAGTTTACCGTCCGCT
>CAZURR010000174.1:0-3075 GCA_964622715.1 uncultured Hyphomicrobium sp.
CGGAGACCGGGTGCCAGCGTATTTAGGTCATCACCGGGACCGAGCAGGCGTCATCAGTCACATACCGTGCCTGCCGAGACGGATGCCTAGGGTCAGGACTCGTTAACCGAGCCAGAAGATGACGGTGGCTGCGATGCAGTTTGCGCTGAAGAAGGTGTGTGTGCAGCGGTCGTAGCGCATTGAGATGCGCCGCCAATCCTTCAGCCTTGCGAACATATTTTCGACCTTGTGGCGCTGCTTATACAAAGCTTTGCAATATGTTGCGGGCGACCGACGTTTTGCACGGGGTGGGATGCAAGGGGTGATGCCGCGCTCTGCAAGAGCCTCTCGAAAGGCATCGCTGTCGTAGCCCTTGTCGCCAATCAGCGTATCGGCGTCCGGCAGGACAGGGTAGATCATGGCAGCACCCTTGTGGTCGCTCGTCTGGCCCTCGGTCAGCAGGAAGATGATCGGGCGGCCGATCTCGTCGCAGACAGCGTGCAGCTTGGAGTTCAGCCCGCCCTTCGTGCGTCCGATGCAGCGGGATACATCCCCCTTTTTTGCAGACTGGCTGCAGTCCGATGTGCTTTGAGATGCGTGCTGTCGATCATCAGGCAATCAGGCGGTCCGACTTCGGCGGCCAAGTTCGAAAAGATGCCGTCGAAGACGCCCATGCGGGACCAGCGAACGAACCTGTTATACAAGGTCTTGTGTGGACCATAGACCGCGGGCGCATCCCGCCATCGAAGGCCGTTCCGGATCACATGGATGATCCCGCTGACAACGCGTCGATCGTCCACGCGCGGCACGCCATGGGAGAGCGGGAAGTGGGGCTTGATTCGTTCGAGCTGAGCTTGGCTGAGCCAAAATTGATACGACATGGGCAGGTCTCCTCCTGCCCAGCTTGAATCACAACTCCTGCAAGGATGGAATCTCGCGGCCAGAAATGATCGAGAATCGGACAAAGCGGCCGGTGTTTTTTAGCGATTTGCGGGACTCACTCAGACGCTAACACCAAAAAGCCAGCCTACGCCTGCGGTGACAGCCATTGCAAATACTCCCCAAATCACCACCCGCAAGGTAGCGCGCAAAACCGGGGCCGCGCCCGCTTTGGCCCCCAACGCACCAAGCGCAGCCAATGCGATGACAGTGACCACAAGGACAACCGGGATGACCGAACCTGCGGGCGCTGCAAGCGCTGCCAACAGGGGAAGCGCCGCAGCAATGCTGAAAGTCACGCCCGAAGTGAATGCGGCTTGCAGCGGATTGGCTGCGTGCGCTTCCGAAAGCCCAAGTTCGTCTCTAACATGTGTGCCAAGCGCATCGCTTGCGGTCAGTTCCTTCGCAACCACGAGGGCGGTCTCTACGCTTAGCCCTTTCTCTTGGTAAATGGCGGCGAGTTCGGCAAGTTCTGCGTCTGGAAGCTCCTTCAATGCTTTGGTTTCCCGTGCGATGTCGGCCCGTTCCGTATCGGATTGCGAAGAGACGGATACATATTCGCCTGCAGCCATCGACATTGCGCCTGCAGAGAGCCCAGCAATGCCCGCGATGAGCACTGTTCTTGGGTTCGGATCGGCCGCAGCTACCCCCACTATCAAAGACGAGACGGAAACGACCCCGTCATTCGCGCCAAGGACTGCAGCGCGTAGCCAGCCACTGCGAGTGATATAGTGCGGGTCTCCCGGATGGGCCGTCGCTTGGGGCATATTGTTACCTTTCCGAAGTTGAGGTTGAGCCTGACCTTTACAACAAACGACCAAAAGCACGGTTTTTTTCGTGGCCGCGGGGAGCCTTTCAGTGCACCGATAAATGCGTGCGACTGTCCGATTAATGGGTCCTGACCCTAAACTGATTAACCTGTCAAACCGCTCGCTAGAACGTCGCTAATCAATCCAATGTCCGCTTCTCTATTCGGCCATTCGGGGTCAAGCGCTTTCAGACGATCCACCAATTCAGTGTCGATGCCGCTCGGGGGCTCATGCTTCTCTTCGGAATCGGCACCAAGGCCCTTCCATCCTGGGTTTCGAAGACAAGGCACGGCCCCGAAATCGCCGGGAGCCCACTAGGAACGATCTAACCCGCCATGACCGCGACCAGCGCTCTGACGTGCCCCTAGAAGAGTCCTGGACGAGTCACAGAGAGTCACACACGCCGATATTCTGTTTCTGCGGGACCCAGACTCAAGAAACAAAACGGCCGTGTGCGGGCTTCCACAAGGCCTCAGCGAAAGTTGCATTTTCAAACCGAACTCGTGTAAAGCCCCCTCTTTATGGGCCAGTTCTGTTTAGGGTTTCCGGCACTGGCGGTCGCATATTCAGAGCCTGATGGGGGCGGACGTGATTGTACTGCCGGAGCCAGTGATTGATGACGATCTGGGCCTGTTCGCCTCTTCAGTTGCCGGCAAACGACCACGTTGCATTGCGCGTCAATGCCGTGAGCCTGAAACACCGACTTTGCGATATCCAGCCCGATCGTTGTAATCTCTTCCATGGACCGCTCCTCTCAAATGGTCACCACAACAGCGACCATCATGGCACCGAAGTGCCGGGGAGGAGCCGTCCACAGCATCAAAAGCGGACATTGAAGGCTTGTTGAGAAGTCGCCCCGAATTCTAACTTCGAACTGTTATCGTTTTGCGGGGCAGGCCGCGACCGTTCCGCGAAAGGGACGGGCCGTCTCGTGCATTCAATCCTTGCAATGTTAAATACAGAAAAAATCATCTGCCCCATGGATTGAAACGACTGCCTGTGTGCCCATGTTAGTGACAGCTGGCACTCTCAATGGACGAGTGCTAAGCCGCAATGCATAAGTTGCACGCTAATGCGCCATGGAGAAAAGCAATGAAATTCAGACCCTTACATGACCGGGTTGTCGTCAGGCGCGTTGACGAGGACGAAAAAACGCCCGGCGGCATCATCATCCCCGACACCGCCAAAGAAAAACCGATGCAAGGCGAGGTGATCGCCGTTGGCCCAGGCGCCCGCGACGAGAGCGGAAAGGTCGTTCCTCTCGACGTGCAGGCCGGCGACCGCGTGTTGTTTGGCAAGTGGAGCGGCACCGAAGTCACGATCGACGGCGAGGAGCTGCTCATCATGA
>CAZURR010000175.1:0-3034 GCA_964622715.1 uncultured Hyphomicrobium sp.
GGGTGGGATTCGAACCCACGGTGGGCTTGCACCCACGCCGGTTTTCAAGACCGGTACCTTAAACCACTCGGTCACCCATCCTCTTCAATCATATCAACGACTTAGTGTCTTGCCACCCCCGCAAAAACCGGTGGATTGGCACCGAACTGCGCGCGTCGTGTTGTTTGCTCACGAGATTTCCGACAAGCTTCTGGGTCGGGGGCTATGGAAACCGTATGCCGCATTCAAGGCATCGACAATGCGGTCGTCAGGAGAATTGGTCATGACATTCAACATCCAACAGCACAGGCCCATTTTCGCCATCGAATCTTGGACCGGATTGAACGGGTCACCGTCTATGCCGGTCAGCTCTTGAGAGTTTTTCTCGCCGACGCCTTGGGCGGGAGAGGAGCCAAGGCTCTGGAGAAGGCGGGGCATGCTGGTGGTGCCCGACAAAAGCTAAGCGTCAGTTGGCATGTGCCAGGATGCGTTCGGCTACCAGGCGGTATCCTTCAATGGACAAATGCCCACCTGCTGGAGCGTAACTGCTTCTGTCTAGCGAGTCGGAGAGATCCACAAGTGTTACTGGCTGCTCAATTTCCGCTATCACTTTCCGCAAGTAGGATACCTGCGCTTCGATGAAGCGCTTGGGGCGCGGGCGGAAATGTTGAGACGGCGGAATGTAAACAACATAGACATCGCATCCTGGATCGAATTTCGCGCACTCTTGTACGGTTGTCTCTATGGCAAGTTTCACATAATTAAACGTCTCATCACCGCGCCATATGGCTTTGCGAATTTCCTTTAGGGTCAGTATCCTCGTCGCCCCGTCAAGAAATTTGTCCCGCACCTTCCTTATCTTTTCCAATGCACTTTTGCGTCCGGCGACGTAACGGGATTTCTCTGCCTCGACGAATTCTCTTGCCTCATCGTAGAAAGCCTTGGTTGCCTCCCGAAAGTCGTCGCCAAGGTAAGGAGAGAAAAGGTCTGTTTGACTGACATAGATGGACCCACCCGGGGCATCGAAATCGTTTTCGTAAAAGACCAGAACAACTTTTTGTGGGCGCTTCAGTCCAATGAAAACGCGGGCAAGAGCCGTGTATACGTCCGGGCTTTGACCAGCAGAACCCAGGTTGATGACTGTTGAACCTGATGATTCCATTAGTCGGCTAGCAATGTTGTGCTCGGTGGGTACACAGGCCCCATGTGCAAAAGAATCCCCAATCAGCAGCCAAGGACGTTCAGCTTCCCAGACGGCATTATCATTATGAAAGCCATATTTATCAGTAGTGTATTTCAGAAAGCCATAGCCTTCATTGCAATAGATTAGTGGAGATTCTGGCAAGCCATGGCCCAACGGCAAGAAAGAATACTTGCGGACCAGTTCTGCTGCAGCGCCGTTTTTGTTAAACAAGGATTTGGGCAGCAAGCCAGTATATTCTGGATTACTCCTCAGAAAAGCTCTCTTGATGCCCTCGTCCTGTTGTTCGCGAATCTTCTCTTCTTCGGCTCCCGAACGAAAAAAAGTATATTTAATGCCCCCATATAGGTAAAATAAACCCTCTGCGCAGACCAGAGAAAGATAAATGATAATTGTGTAAGTGACGATACTCTGGAGCAATTTCATTGAGCGCCCGATTGTTTTTCGTGGCATAAAGGCGGTCATTTGGCGAGAACGAAAGGCTGCCCCCTCGTTACTGCGTTATTCCTGGGTGATCCACATTGTTTTAGGAAATATCTGGGCCGTCCGTCGACAATGATGTTGTAAAGTAGGTTTGCCTAATAGACCGCCACGATCATCAATCCAGCTCAAACTTGTCCTTGTAGTCGGCCGCCAGAGAGGCGTCCTGCGCATCCTTTCGAAGGATGCAGTCACCAATTACGAGGGTTTCCATCTCAGTGCCCATGAAGCAGCGGAAGGCGTCTTCCGGCGTGCATACGATCGGTTCACCGCGCACATTGAAGCTTGTATTGACGAGGACGGGGCAGTCGGTGCGTTGCTTGAAGGCCGAGAGAAGTGCGTGGTAGCGCGGATTGGTCTCCGCGTGCACCGTTTGGATGCGTGCAGAATAGTCGACGTGGGTCACGGCGGGAATGTCGGAGCGCACAATGTTGAGCTTGTCGATGCCGAAGAGCTGCTCCTGCTCGTCGGTCATGTGCCGGCGCCGATTGCGCTTCACGTCGGCGACCTGCAGCATGTAGGGGCTATCGCTATCGAGCTCGAAATACTCAGCAACATCCTCGCGCAAAACAGATGGGGCGAAGGGCCGGAAGCTTTCGCGATACTTGACCTTGAGATTGAGGTTCTTCTGCATTTCAGGGTTGCGCGGATCGCCCAAGATCGAGCGGCCGCCAAGTGCGCGCGGCCCGAACTCCATGCGGCCCTGGAACCAACCCACGGCATGGCCCGCTTCCAGCGCATCGCACGTGCGTTGATACAGTTCTGGCTCACCGTCGACGGTGGTGAACATCGCACCCGCCGCGCCGAGCCGTTTTTCGATCTCCTCTTGGGAAAAAGCCGGTCCCAGATAGGAGCCCTGCATGGCATCCAGCGCGCCGTTCACCTTGCGCGGTTTGGCAAAATGCTGGTGGTAGGCAGCCAATGCTGCACCAACGGAGCCTCCCGCATCACCAGCGGCCGGCTGGATCCAGATGCGCTTGAACGAGCCATCGCGTAACACCTTACCATTGGCCACGCAATTGAGCGCCACGCCGCCGGCAAGGCAGAGATTCTCAATGTGGTAGGTCTTCGCAAGGCTGCGCGTGATGCACAGCATGATCTCTTCGGTGACCTTCTGCACGGACGCGGCAAGGTCCATGTGGCGCTGCGTCAGCGGTGTCTCGGCATCGCGCGGCGGGCCACCTAGGAGATCGTGGAACTTGCCCGACGTCATCGTCAGGCCGGTCGCGTAGTTGAAATAACTTTGGTCCAGCCAGAACGAGCCGTCCTCTTTAAGATCGACGATGTTATCGAGGATCAGGTCGGCGTACTTGGGCTCACCATAGGGCGCAAGGCCCATCACCTTGTACTCGCCCGAGTTGACCTTGAAGCCGG
>CAZURR010000176.1:0-3004 GCA_964622715.1 uncultured Hyphomicrobium sp.
TCTTCCACAACGAGAACCGTCTCGCAGTTCTCAGACAACGGCACCTCCGGTGTCGTTTGGCCAGCAACCTCCATTTCCACGCCTGATGCGCGCGGCAGAAAAAGGCTAACCGTCGTACCTGACCCCGGCTCGCTCTCGATGGTGACGTGGCCGCCCGATTGCTTAGCAAAGCCGTAAATCGTGCTGAGACCGAGTCCCGTTCCACGCCCCAGCTTGGTAGTGAAAAACGGCTCTAAGGCATGTTCGAGAATCTCCGGGCTCATCCCTGTCCCGGTGTCAGTCACGGAGATGCGCACGTAGTCACCTGTTGCGATACCATCCAAGTTTTCGACATCGGCCTCGTCGATGGTCACGTTTCGCGTCTCAATGACGAGTTTGCCACCGTCGGGCATGGCATCGCGTGCATTGATGGCCAGATTGATTACAGCGTTCTCCACCTCGCTGGGGTCAGCCCGCGTCGGCCACAAGGCACCGGCAAGCACAGTGGTGAGCGCAATACGTTCACCAAGCGAGCGTTTCAAGAGTTCAGCAATGCCAAGCATCAGCTCGTTGAGGTTCAGAACCACGGCCTCTAGCCGCTGGCGGCGCGCAAAAGTCAAAAGCCGCGAGGTGAGCCGAGCACCCATCTGGCCAGCATCAGCGGCACGGCGAAGAAGCGCGCGCTCTTTCTCTTGCGACAGTTGAGCCTCGAGAAGTTCCAGATTGCCCAACACGATAGTAAGCAAGTTATTGAAGTCGTGCGCGATGCCACCTGTCAATTGGCCAAAGGCTTCCATGCGCTGAGCTTGAATGAGTGCGGCTTGCGCCTTCTCGCGTCGCTGGATCTCCTCCTCCAACGCCTTTGTGCGCTGTTCGACGCGTGCTTCGAGTTCCGCGTTGCTGCGGGCCAGCATGTCCTCAGCCTGCTTGCGCTCCGAAACGTCGCGCACCATGGCCATGTAGATGCGCTCTCCGCCAGCCTCGAGCTTAGCGATCGAGGCGTCGGCGGGAAACTCCGTGCCGTCCTTACGTAGCCCATAGATCACCCGACGCTCGGCCATGCGCCGCGCTGCGATGGGCGAAGCGGCAAAGTCACTCACGTCCTTGCGATGGCGTGATCGAAAGCGCTCTGGGATGAGCGTATCGAGGGACTGACCCAGGATTTCGCCTTTTGCATAGCCGAATAGGCGTTCCGCACCCTCGTTGAAGAGGGTGATACGCATCTCATCGTCGAGCGAAATAGTTGCGTCCGCCGCAATCGCAAGGATCGCCGCGATACGGGATTCGGACCGCCGCAGCTCCTCCTCGGCGCGCTTGGCGCGAAGATCGGCCTCTGGTTCGTCGGCTTGAGTAAACCTGCTTTTCTCAGTCATTTCAGTTTGATATTGCTTCTTGAGGTCATGCTGACAAGCCCACGTAGCATCGGCACATTGACACACGATGCGGCCAATCCCACTGACGGCGTTAACGGCTGCGTGCTTCCTGCTCCATTCAAAAAGCAGCAAAGAGGCCAATAAGCCCGACCAGTATGAGGCTCACAGCCCAGACGGCATCGAGATTGAACCAGCTTCTCGTCACGAGTTTCGTGCCGACATATCGGTAGGCGACCCATGCCATAATGCCGCCCGCAGAAATCATCGCGAGTGTGTGAACTCCCGAAACAATGCCAGCCAGTACGATGTTATTGGTCATCAGCGCACCAACCGCCTCATGCCCCATGGCACGCAGCTCTTCGGTAGTGCAAAGTCCAAGATAGATTGGCACCAGCATTAGCCCAGCGCCATGGGCAATTGCGATGACGAAAGACCAAAGTGCAAGCTGCGATGGCCGGATGCGCGCAAGAGTTCGTGGATGGCCGCGGCTGATCAAGCGAAAAACGCCAAAAGCAATAACAATTAAGGCTGCCGCCGCCTGGATCTCTCGGGCCCAGGTCACCAGGATCGTCAACAACACGAACGGCAGCAAAACAACCGCTATAGCCGCGAAATGGCCAACGGCGAGCGGGCCCAGGGCACTTACAACGCCCATCGCCCGGCGCTCCATCAGGCCGTTGGACATCGCCAACGGCCAACCCATGCCGGGATTGACCCCGTGATAGAGGCCGCTGGCAATCACTGCCAGCCAAAGTTCGAAGCTCCAAGTCTCGCCGAACAAGGTCAGGCGGAGGGATAGCAAAAGGAATCGGTCGAGCAGTCACCACCTTCCAGGCGAATCTGGTGGGCCCGATATCCGCTAGGGAACTCAACCCAGTATTTCTCATCGAGCGTCATGGCATTTGCAGAATCCACATTCGCCTTCACCATCGCGCCCGGCACACCGTGGGGATAAAACTGATCGTCCCAGGCGGAATAAAGCGAGTTGGTGAAGTAAACCCGCCTCCCGTCGCGACTGATCTCCAGCATCTGCGGTCCTCCAGCGAAAATCCTGCCGCTCGGGTGCTTCGTCTTGCCGACTATGCCGCCAAGGCGCAATGAGCCTGCCAGTTTTAAATTGTGCGGGTCGCTCACGTCATACTGCCTTAACTCGCCCGTTCCCCAGCAAGCGACGTAGAGGAACTTGTCATCAAGCGACAGATCGATGTCGGTAACCAGCGGCGGAGCTGCCCCGAAACCTTTTAGGAGCGGCGGCAACAGGTCCGGGTCCGCCGCCTCGGGCGGAATCGTAGCAGTTTTTTTAGCGTGGAAAGTCCCGCCCTCACGCCACCAAGTCCAGATGGAGCCTTCGAGATTCGTCGTGTCGACGACCACGCCAAGAAACCCGTATTCGCGCGTCGGATCGTGCGCTGGCCGCACTTCAAGCGCCATCTGGTGATTGGCGCCGAGATCGATCGTCTGGACGTTGCGACGCTCGCGGAGATCCCAAAAATGGATATGATGACCATATTTGTTGGCGAGTAGGTCCTCGGCAACGATGCCATTTTCGAACTGCGGCGGCAGACCCCATTCGCTGGTCACCATGTAATCCCGCGGCAAATTCCACCAGAAATCATAGTGAAGCTTTTGAGGGCCGCGATCGATTTCCCAGC
>CAZURR010000177.1:0-2924 GCA_964622715.1 uncultured Hyphomicrobium sp.
AATAGGGATCACCGCCATGACGACTGCAAGTCCTTGATGGCTTCGCTCAGATTGGCCACCTACTGGCGATACACCTCGGCAATGTTCGGGTGCAGTCGCGGCATGCCAACCCAGCGAGCGATATGGCCAGAGAACGAATTTGCGCGGCAGCTGCCCGACGCCGCTTGTGGCGCCGGGCGCGCCGTCTTCCCCCCTAGTGATGCGCAATTTATCTGATCGTCGGTAGCGTTTCATAAGTGTGGTAGGGCGGCGGCGAGGGAAGCAGCCACTCAAGTGTGGTCGCGCCTTTGCCCCAGGGGTTGGCCGGAGCTTGTTGCTTACGCAGGAACGCGAGCAGCATGCAGTAGAAGAAAACGGACATACCAAGCACTGAGATGTAGGAGCCGTACGAAGACACCTGGTTCCACAAGGTGTACGCGTCCGGATAGTCGGCGTACCGGCGCGGCATCCCCGCGAGGCCGAGGAAGTGCTGCGGGAAGAACGTGACGTTGACACCGATGAACAGCAGCCAGAAGCTCAGCTTGCCGAGCGGCTCGGAATACATCCGTCCCGTCATTTTCGGGAACCAGTAGTACCATCCGGCAAACAGCGTGAAGAGCGCGCCGATCGACATCGTGTAATGGAAGTGGGCGACGATGTAATAGGTGTCATGCAACGCGCGATCCAAACCGGCATTTGAGATCATCACGCCTGTGACGCCGCCAACCGTGAATAGGAACACAAAGCCGAGCGCGAACAGCATTGGCGTCGTGAAGCGGATCGAGCCTCCCCACATCGTTGCTATCCACGAGAAGATCTTGATGCCAGTGGGCACAGCGATCACCATCGTGGCGAACTGGAAATAGGCCTGACTCCTCATCGAGATCCCAGCCGCGTACATGTGGTGGGCCCAGACGACGAAGCCTACGAAGGCGATTGCCACCATCGCGTAAACCATCCCGAGATATCCAAAAATTGGCTTCTTTGCGAAGGTGGCAATGACCTGGCTCACAATGCCGAAACCCGGGAGGATGATGATGTAAACCTCGGGGTGTCCGAAGAACCAGAACAAGTGCTGGAAGAGGAGTGGGTCTCCGCCGCCGGCTGCAGTGAAGAACGTTGTGCCGAAGTTGCGGTCCGTCAGCAGCATTGTGATCGCGCCAGCAAGTACAGGCAGTGACAACAGCAACAGGAACGCCGTGATGAGGATGGACCATACGAACAGAGGCATCTTGTGCAGCGTCATGCCAGGCGCCCGCATGTTGAAGATCGTCGTAATGAAATTGATTGAGGAAAGGATCGACGACGCGCCCGCCAAGTGCAGCGACAGAATCGCAAAGTCGACCGCTGGTCCTGGATGGCCGGAGGTGGAAAGCGGCGGGTAGGCCGTCCAGCCTATGCCCGCTCCGTTCATTCCTGGCGGACCTTCGACAAAAAGCGAGATCACAAGCAGAGTGAGCGCGGAGGGGAGCAGCCAGAACGAGATATTATTCAGGCGCGGGAATGCCATATCGGGCGCGCCAATCATCAGCGGTACAAACCAATTACCGAAGCCGCCAAATAGCGACGGCATGATCATGAAGAACACCATGATCAATCCGTGCCCCGTGACGAATACATTGAAGGCATGCGCGTTGGAAAAGATCTGCATGCCGGGCTCTTGAAGCTCTGCCCGCATGGCAATCGACATGAATCCGCCGACCACACCGCCTACGATTGCGAAGATCAGGTAGAGCGTCCCGATGTCCTTGTGATTGGTCGAAAAGAACCACCGGTCGATACCGCTTGGGCGACCGTGACCAGACTCGACAGCGGTTGTCATGTCCACGCTCCCTCTTGGGGCCCCAATTTGCGGCGCGCAAATCCACCGCACACCATGGACAATGTCCCAGGTTCCAACGCGCTTTGGCCGCATATTCCTTTGCGCAGCTTCCGCTGAGGGCGTCACGATCCATTTGATCTAGATCAAGGTGCTCGGCGTCGAATTGACGCTCCCGAAAATTCGAGATCGCCGGATGTGATGAGACGTGGAAGAGCGATACTGAGGATGTACTACCGGAATGGCTGGCGATAACCTCTCGCTAGGCGCGCGATGAGATGGCAGGAGAATGCATAGGGCTCGAGCGAACTGCGTTGAGTGTCCAGTCTTGATCCAAGGACTGTGCGGAGCGCTTCGCGACGAGGAGGCGTCGCGGCTTAGCAGCGTCGCGTGGCATAGACGATTTTTCGCCGGGCAGATGATCCACGCCGAGGGAGAAAAGCCCGCGTACTTCTGCGCCGTAGTAACCGGCGTCGTAAAGCTCATGAAGAGCCTCCCGAATGGCCATCAGCAGATTGTTGGCTTGTTGCTGCCGGGAGATTTCCTTGGGCGCCCATATGGGCACGAGTCGCGCGCGTCCGCCGTTGCAGCCACCGAGGTCCAAATTTGTTCGTTTCCGCGTGCCGTCGTTGAGGTTCTTGCAACTGAGTCCCGCGCTCTGGAGCGCTGGCTTCTTGATCACGTTTCCGACGAGCTTGAGAAAGCGCAAGACTGGATTGTCCTTCTCGGCCGCATGTCGGCAGAACAAAGGATTGCAACCTTCATCCTCTCGGTAATGCGCAGCAGCCGTTTGCCAGACGCGGCAGCGCCCGACTCTTTTGGCGAAATACTAATTGAGCTTCCCCTGTCACGAACGGAGATGGCCGATTACTTGGGGCTGACAATTGAAACGGTCAGCCGTCAAATCGCTCGACTTCGCCAACGCGGCATCGTCGCGGTCGGCGCTTCGCGCATGATGATAATCCGCCAGCCGGAAGTGCTTGAGGCAACGCTAGAAGGGGGTCTACCGGGCGAAAGACCCAAGAACACGGCCTGAATCTGATGCAGACCAACTCGCGCTGTTTGATCGAGGTCAAGTGGCGCATCACGATCGGGAGGTATCCAGCAACTGCCGTGCGCATCGTTG
>CAZURR010000178.1:0-2838 GCA_964622715.1 uncultured Hyphomicrobium sp.
TCGATAGTCGACTTGAGCATGTACAGTGGCGCTATTTCGATGATTCCACCGATTGCGACGACGATCAGGATGGCGATGAGCAGGACGATTGAGTTTTTTTCGAAAAATCCGTGGTTCATGGCCGCCCCCCTCACTCTGCCGGTGCGCCGGCCATACCGGGCCGCAGATCGGGTGCCGCAGCCACGCTTGGCTGATCGGCGATGTCAACCGATTCGTCCCCACGAATGGTGCGCCAGACGTTGTAGGCCATCAGCAACCCACCAACGACAAACAGCAAGCCACCCGTAGCGCGGATCACATATGGCCAGTGCATGGCCTCGACCGTCTCAACGAATGAGTACTTGAGGAAGCCGAGCTTGTCGTAGGCGCGCCACATTAGGCCCTGCATGACGCCCGACACCCACATCGACGTAATGTAGAGAACGATACCGATGGTCGCGATCCAGAAGTGCCACTCGACCAGACGGAGCGAGTAGAGCCCGCGCCGTTTCCAAAGCCAGGGAACGAGACAATAGATGGCGCCGAAAGACACCATGCCGACCCAGCCGAGCGCGCCCGAATGCACGTGCCCGATGGTCCAGTCGGTATAATGCGATAGCGAGTTCACCGATTTGATGGACATCAGCGGCCCTTCGAACGTCGACATGCCATAGAAGGCCACGGAAACGACGAGCAGGCGCACGACAGGGTCGGTCCGCAGACGATCCCAGGCGCCTGAAAGGGTCATCAGACCGTTGATCATTCCGCCCCATGACGGCATCCACAGCATGATGGAAAACGTCATGCCGAGCGTCTGTGCCCAGTCGGGCAACGCCGTATAGTGAAGATGATGCGGGCCGGCCCAGATGTAGAGGAAGATCAGCGACCAGAAGTGCACGATCGACAGCCGGTAGGAGTAGATCGGCCGTTCCACCCGCTTGGGAATGAAGTAATACATGATGCCGAGGAAGCCGGCAGTCAGGAAGAAGCCGACCGCGTTGTGTCCGTACCACCACTGCGTCATGGCATCCTGCACGCCGGCAAACAGTGAGTAACTCTTCGTTCCGGCGAGCGAGACCGGCACCGTGAGGTTGTTGATGACATGCAGCATCGCCACGGTGACGATGAAGGCCAGAAAGAACCAGTTCGCCACGTAGATGTGCGGCTCCTTGCGCTTCCAAAGCGTGCCGAGGAAGACGAGTAGGTAGACTACCCAGACGATCGTGAGCCAAATATCGACGTACCACTCAGGTTCGGCGTACTCCTTGCCTTGCGTGACACCCAGCACATATCCCGTGGCCGCTAACACGATGAAGAGCTGGTATCCCCACACGACGAACCACGGTGACCAATAACCGGCGACACGTGCACGGCAGGTGCGCTGTACCACGTAGAGAGAGGTCGCCAGCAGCACATTGCCGCCGAAGGCGAAGATCACAGCGGACGTGTGGACGGGGCGCAACCGCCCAAAATTTGTCCAGGGTAGATCGAGATTGATGATCGGATAGGCGAGCTGCCAGGCGATCACGTCACCGGCGAGAAAACCGACGACGCCCCAAAAGACAGCGGCAATCGTCGCGACCTTGATGGGGCCGTCCATATAATTTTGCTGCTCTTGGGACCCGCGCTTGCGCGCGTGGGTTGCGACGTAATATCCGCCGGCCACAAAGGCGAGCGCGAATAGAAGTGCGTGGAATCTCATCACCTCGTCGGTCGCGAGCAGCACCAGCGTCAAACTTAACAGGGTGCCGACGACGGCCGTCAGCAGCGCCATCCCATGCGAAAAGGCAACCACCTCTTCTCTCGGCGGCATGGTGTTCGCCCCCTCTTCCCATTAAGTCTGCGATTCTCGAGCGGCGTCCTTTTTCGCTTCAGTGAATACCTAAAGCTTTGACGCAGATCAATATGCGACGAAAAGACAGGAATTCGCGAGGTAGGCTGCGTGCGATTGTGGGCTTTAACGTCGATGCCCTCCCATGATCCCGTGTAGGCTGAGCCTCGCCCCTCAAACGGGAACCAGCGCTCGACTCAGCGACCGACTGGCTTTTTCACGGCAACGGCGCAATTCAGACAGCTTAATTCGCTTCACTTGATCGTTTCTGCATGATCCATCGGCCGGCACGCATTAATAGATAGGCACCGAGCACAGCTCCGCCGATCAGGCCGACGAGAGACAGGATGCTGTCTTCCAAACCCAGCCACGCGAAGACAAAAAAGAGCAAGATCGCGCCTAGGAGACCGCCGGCTGCACCGAGGATCGTTGATACGAGATTGCCGCCCGCGAGGCCCATCAGCAGACCAACCGCGATGCCGGGATACATGGATGGCCAAAAATGATCGTCTATCATTGGGTGCTCCGTCTGTTCTCGTCTCCAGAAAGGGCCACCGCTCAGCAGTCCCCCCTATCTCAAACCCCTGGGATCAGGAGCGTATCGGAAAATGCGCACGGACAAGCTTAAGGCGTCATTGATCAAAGTCAGAAGAGAGGGAATTTTCGCTTAGGGTGCCCAGCGGACATACCGCGGCCGCCGCACCTTGTCCGTCCGCAAAGCAGAGGACCACATGATCGATCTCTACTACTGGACCACGCCAAACGGGCACAAGGTCTTGATCTTTCTGGAGGAGGCAGGCGTTCCGCATCACATCCATCCCGTCAACATTAGCAAGGGCGAACAGTTTGAACCCGACTTTCTGCGCGTTGCACCAAACCACCGAATTCCGGCAATTGTTGATATGGCGCCGGCAGATGGCGGATCGCCGATAAGCGTGTTCGAATCCGGCGCGATTTTGCAATATCTCGGCGAGAAGACCGGCCAATTCCTCCCCGCCGATGTACGCGGTCGCACCGAGGTCATGCAA
>CAZURR010000179.1:0-2784 GCA_964622715.1 uncultured Hyphomicrobium sp.
TGAAGACGTCGGCAAAGAAGACGTTTGGTGACTTGCCGCCGAGCTCCAGTGTGACCGGAATAATGTTCTCGGCCGCATACTGCATGATCAACCGGCCGGTTGTCGTCTCGCCCGTAAACGCAATCTTTGCGATGCGCGGATTGGACGCGAGCGGCTTGCCAGCCTCGATGCCAAAACCATTGACGATGTTGAGAACACCAGGCGGCAGAAGATCACCAATGAGGTCCATCACCACCATGAGGCTCATGGGCGTCTGCTCGGCCGGCTTCATGACGACGCAGTTGCCGGCCGCGATCGCGGGGGCAAGCTTCCAGGTCGCCATAAGGATAGGAAAGTTCCATGGGATGATCTGGCCAACGACGCCGAGCGGCTCGTGGAAGTGATAGGCGATCGTTGTCTCGTCGATTTCGGCAATCGAACCTTCCTGCGCACGAATACAGCTTGCAAAGTAGCGGAAGTGATCTATGGCGAGCGGTATATCGGCCGCCTTCGTTTCGCGGATCGGCTTGCCATTATCGATGGTTTCGACGGTGGCGATCTCGGCGAGATGCGCCTCCATGCGATCGGCAATCTTGAGGAGCACGGCGGCGCGATTGGCCGGTGATGTCTTGCCCCATTCCGGCGCTGCAACATGGGCGGCATCGAGCGCGGTCTCGATGTCTTCTGCGGTCGAGCGCGCAATTTCGCACACCACTTCACCGCTTATGGGAGTACGATTTTCGAAGTAGCGGCCCTGCACCGGAGGCACCCAAGTGCCTCCAATAAAATTGTCATAACGGTTGCGGATTTTGATGCGCCCGCCGACGCGTTCTAACGCCGATGATGGCGTTTCGGTGATTACATTGAGCTGCATGTCAGTTCCTCCTCCGCCTCCTTTTTCTGGAGGTCCTTTGGACTATTTTTTGTTGGCTAAACTACTCCATAGCGTTGGTCTAAAATAGGTACAGTCATATTGGAAATTAGTGCAAGCAAATACGAACAAATTTGATCTAAGGCATGGTGCATTCTGTGCGCCTAGCCAGTATTGGCCATTGGGTTTGCCCAGTATTCGGACTTGGCAACTTGCCCGGTCGGGCCCTATACGGTGACCCCTGCCAGCGCTTCCCTCTGGCTGGGCCTGTTGGCCGTCACAACCCTATCTGCAAGCATGTCGCGCAAAGTCTCAGGTCCGGAAATCGAGCATGTTGTCCAGCTTTTGGCCCGATTGCCAGGGCTTGGGCCGCGCTCCGCTCGTAAGGCAGCACTCGCCTTGTTGAAGAAGCGCAACGAGCTTTTGTTGCCGCTCTCTCAGGCGCTTGCGATCGCGGTTGAGAAAATCGTCGAGTGCCCGATCTGCGGTAGTCTTGATACGGTTTCGCCTTGCAGCCTTTGCCAAGACCCGCGCCGCGACCGTTCGCTGATCGTCGTTGTTGAGGAGATCGGCGATGTGTGGGCGCTAGAGCGCGCCAGCGTCCTCAAAGGGCTTTACCACGTTCTCGGCGGTCACCTTTCCCCTCTGGATGGCATAGGGCCCGATCAGCTCAACATTGCGCGGTTGATTGAACGGGCCAGTTCGGGCGAGGTGAATGAGATTTTGCTTGCCCTGAACGCTACCGTGGAGGGTCAGTCTACGGCGCATTATCTGTCGGAGCAGCTCGAGCCCACGGGCGTCTTGGTCTCCCTGCTTGCGCAAGGTGTCCCGGTCGGGGGAGAGCTCGATTATCTTGATGAGGGCACGCTAGCTGCGGCGATTAAGTCGCGGCGCCGGGTCTGAACGGCCGACACGTGCTAGGAACCGACGCGCACCCGGGCAAAAAGGACTAAGGCACATGCAGACCGGCTCGCGGGCGCGCCGCGCAACGAGCGCACCGCCGAAGTTCGTCACCGGTTCGATTCTGCGCCATATCCTCGTGTTGACGGGCACCGGTGCCGCCGGCCTGATGGCGATTTTCCTGGGCGAACTTGCCAACATCCTCTTTCTTAGCTGGGTCGGCGACGATGTCGTCATTGCTGCCGTAGGTTATGCGAGCCCCATCCTTTTTCTCACTATTTCGATTGGCATTGGCCTTCAGATTGCGGCGACGTCGTTGGTCTCACCCGCGCTTGGCGCCGGCCGCAGAATGCGAGGACGCCGCCTTTCGCTTAACGCGCACTTGCTGACGTTCGTGGCGGCCAGCGTCTTAAGCCTCGTCATCTGGATCTTGATCCCGCAACTCCTGCAACACTTGGGCGCTACGGGACGCGCCTATGAACTCGCAACGGACTATTTGCTGATCCTCGTCCCGGCGCTGCCGCCGCTGGCTGTTGCCATGACGTCGGCTTCGGTGCTGCGCTCGGCGGGCGATGCGCGCCGGGCGATGAACGTGACGCTGATCGGCGCACCAGTCAACACGCTGCTCGACGCGATTCTCATTCTTGGTTTGGGTCTTGGGATTCAGGGCGCCGCCATTGCGTCTGCCTTGGCGCGTATTGTGATGATGGCGATCGGGCTTTATGGAGTCATCTCGGTGCACGACTTGTGGGGGCGGCTGCGCATCCGGACGGTCATCGCCGACGCGCCCGCGCACATCGCTGTGGCGGTGCCCGCTGTATTGACGAACATTGCAACTCCCTTTGCTAACGCCTATGTGACGCGCGCCATGGCGCCTTTCGGCGACAGCGCTGTTGCTGGATGGGCGATTGTCGGCCGTGTGATACCCGTCGCCTTTGGTGCTGTCTTTGCTTTATCGGCGACGGTCGGTCCTATCATCGGCCAGAACTACGGCGCCGATGCCTTTGATCGTGTGCGAGGCGCACTGACGCAAT
>CAZURR010000180.1:0-1084 GCA_964622715.1 uncultured Hyphomicrobium sp.
ACTTGGCCTCGCAAGGCTATGCGGGACCTAGGATGAGCCACAGATCGAGGCCCGCGCGATGAGCTTTTTCAGAGAAATTTTCGCCTGGTGGCATGGCAACACGTGGGGCACACGCCTCACCATTTGGAAGCAGGGCCGTTTTGTAGGCGAGGACGACCTCGGCAACCGCTATTACGAGCAGCGGAAGGGTGTCGGTCCCGCTGGGCGGCCACGCCGCTGGGTGACTTACACCGATTTCGCGGAAGCCTCCAAGGTTCCATCAGGTTGGCACGGTTGGTTGCATTACACGGTCAATAAGCCACCTACGGCGGAAAACTACCAGGCCCGGCCCTGGCAAAAGCCCCACCTTATGAACATGACGGGCACGCCGGAGGCCTACCGTCCCCCCGGCTCGATCTTGACCCATGGCGTACGCCCCAAGGCTACCGGTGATTATGAGCCCTGGCGGCCAGAGTCCTAAGGTTGGTGACAATACGGTGTCCAACTTCGGCCCAACTCTACGCCCAGTGAGGGCTCAGACCCGGCATGCACTATATGGATTGCCGTACGAGCCCCTATGAACCGCAATACTAGGATATTTATCCCACGACGTGCGCTGCTGGTTTTGGCAAGCAGCGCTGCAGCCGTGTTTGCCGTTTCGGCTGTGCATGCCGAGCGCATGGAAAATGGCGTCGCGGTTTTTGCTGCGCTCGACAAAGTAACGGCGCGTATCTCTCGGCTTGAGGTGCCGCTCAACGAGACGGTGGAATTCGGCGCGCTGAAAGTGACGCCGCGCGTGTGCTATTCACGCCCGCCCACCGAGCCGCCGAAGACGACCTCATTCGTCGAAGTCGACGAGATCCAACTCGACGGCGCCAAAAAGCGCATTTTCACCGGTTGGATGTTTGCTGAAAGCCCTGGCCTCAATGCGGTTGAGCATCCCGTGTTCGACGTTTGGCTCACGGATTGCCAGAAACCCAAAGGCTCTATTGCGCAGCAGGGGACACCGGGTGCCGATGGCGCTCCGCCTGATGCCATCGGCGAATCTTTCGCGCCCGCGCGCCGCCGAGTCCGGCGCTGATCGATTGGCGCGCTTGCTCTGCCG
>CAZURR010000180.1:1184-2766 GCA_964622715.1 uncultured Hyphomicrobium sp.
TGCACAAAAAAGCGGCGGCATGCGCGAGCAGCAAGATAACGTTGCCCAAGGGTTAACAGTTGATCGCCTTGATCACTTGATGACGTTCTTCGAACGCTATATATCAACGAGTAGTGAGGCCGGTTGGCGGTGTTGCACGGGCAGTTGCCACGCTCCTGTGTGCAGCGTCCCGGCCTCCGACTTTATTCAGTGCTCAGCATTTCTTTTTGAGCACTGCCGCAGCGCGGGGGGCAAAATAGGTCAGCACGCCAGCGGCGCCCGCTCGCTTGAACGCGAGCAAGCTCTCCATCATCACCGCTTCGCCGTCGAGCCAGCCCTCTTTGACCGCTGCCTGCACCATCGCGTATTCGCCTGAGACCTGATACGCGAAGGTCGGAACGCGGTATGTTGCTGCAATGCGGGTGACGATGTCGAGATAGGGCATCCCCGGCTTCACGATCACCATGTCGGCGCCTTCGGCGATGTCGAGGGCGACTTCACGCAAAGCCTCCCCGGAGTTCCTCGCGTCCATCTGATAGGTACGCTTATCGCCGCCCAACTGGGATGAGGCGAGCGTCACCATAGACCCCACCGCATCGCGAAATGGCCCGTAGAACGCAGAAGCGTACTTTGCGGCATAGGCCATTATCTGTGTTCCTGAATACCCTTCGGCCTCCAACGCCGTACGGATGGCACCAACGCGCCCGTCCATCATGTCAGATGGCGCTAGGATGTCGGCGCCCGCCTCCGCCTGCACCAGCGATTGGCGCACGAGTGCTTTAAGTGTTTCATCGTTGGCGACCTCATCGCCGCAAACAAGACCGTCATGACCGTGGCTCGTGTAGGGGTCGAGCGCGACGTCGAGAATAATACCGACATCCAGACCTGCGGCTTTAACGGCGCGCGTGGCCCGGCACACGAGGTTTTCAGGATTGAAGGCCTCGCGTGCATCGTTGCTGCGCCGTTTCGGATCGGTATTGGGAAACAGCGCGATTGCGGGGATACGAAGCGCGGCAGCCTCTTCGGCAGCCGCTACAACGTTATCGATCGAAAGACGGTCCACGCCCGGCATTGAGGCGACCGGATCGCGCGTGTTCGTACCTTCGACGACGAACAGCGGCCAGATCAAATCGTCGGCACTCAACCGGTGCTCGGCGACGAGCCGGCGAGACCAATCGCTACGCCGGTTGCGGCGCATGCGCACTTTGGGGAAGGTGCCCGGCGTAGCGGCCGGGGTCTCGGGTTGCATCGCGGCACCGCGCCGGCTAGGCGGTCGTATCAATTGCGCTGGGGTGCGCGGTTTCATGAGTTCCGAATTCCTGGATCGCGTGGTCCTTTACACTCGCCGGAACCGGAGCCCCTTGGCAAGGGCTGCGTGCCCCACGTCGGCGAATAGGGTTAGTCGCAGATCTTTTTGTATTTGCGTTTCGCCATATCGACGTGAAAATGGTTGAGGTGCGCGTCATTGGCCTCTGGGCCCAGCGTCGTACTGAATATGCGGCAGGCAGCAGCGTGGGCGGCGCGCAAGAATTTCGCCTTGCCGGTGGATGCACGCTCGGTTTGCACTTGCAGGCTCAAAGCCGCGACCTTGGCTGCGCGCTCG
>CAZURR010000181.1:0-2748 GCA_964622715.1 uncultured Hyphomicrobium sp.
TTTCGTTGCACACCGTGACGGGAGTGCGGCGGGAAGGGGAGGCGCGGATGGCGCGTTACGTTTTGGGGATCGATCAGGGTACAACTTCAACCCGCGCCATCGTGTTCGACGCGAACTTGGAGGTTGCCAACCACGCACAGGAGGAATTCCCACAGTATTTCCCAGACTCTGGTTGGGTTGAGCACGACCCGGAGGAAATTTGGCGTTCTGTCCTTACGACATCGCGGGCCGCGTTGGCCCGTGCCGGCGCGCATGCGAAAGACATCGTGGCTATTGGCATCACCAATCAACGCGAGACTACGCTCGTTTGGGATCGCTTGACGGGCGAGCCGGTCTACCGTGCGATCGTGTGGCAGGACCGGCGAACAGCGGATGACTGTGAGGCGCTGCGTGCAGAGGGGTACGAAGCGACTGTCGAAGAGAAGACGGGTCTCAAGATCGACCCCTACTTTTCCGCCACCAAGATAGCCGCGATCCTCGATCATGTCCGTGGTGCCCGCGAGAGGGCTGAACGTGGCGAACTTGCCTTCGGCACGATCGACACGTTCCTTCTGTGGCGCCTTACGGGCGGACGGGTGCACGCAACGGATGCGACCAACGCCAGTCGCACGTGCTTGCTCAATATTTACACCGGGACTTGGGACGATGAGCTTCTTGAGATATTTCGCGTGCCGCGCTCGGTCCTGCCGGAAGTTCGCGATTGCGCTTGTGAATTTGGCAAGACAGATCCGGACATTTTCGGAGCACCCATTCCCATTCGCGGCATCGCCGGTGATCAGCAGGCGGCAACCATCGGGCAGGCATGTTTTCAACCCGGCATGATCAAATCGACGTATGGGACGGGCTGCTTTGCCGTGCTCAACACCGGCACGGAGGTCGTTCCGTCTCAACACGGTCTGCTATCGACGATAGCCTTCCAATTGGAAGGACAGCGCACCTATGCGCTTGAAGGCGGCATCTTCATTGCCGGAGCGGCCGTACAGTGGTTGCGTGATGGCCTGAAGGTGATCCCGCATGCGTCAGCTTCCGGTCCAATGGCGCAAGCGGCCGACCCGGCGCAGGACGTGGTGCTGGTGCCTGCCTTTGTGGGGTTAGGCGCGCCCTATTGGGATGCCACCTGCCGCGGCGCGCTTTTCGGCTTGACGCGCAACACGGGCCCCAACGAGCTCGCTAAAGCAGCACTCGAAGCAACCTGCTTTCAGACTCACGATCTGCTCGAAGCGATGCATAGGGACTGGTCTGGCGCGGCGAGCAAAGTGCTGCGCGTCGATGGCGGCATGGTCGAGTCCGACTGGACCATGCAAGCCCTTGCCGACATCCTCGATGCGCCAGTCGATCGACCGACTAATCTAGAAACGACGGTACTGGGTGCGGCCTATCTTGCTGGGTTGCACAGCGGATTTTATCCTCCGCCAAGCGTTTTTGCGAAGCGCTGGGCGCTCGATAGGCGGTTCACACCGAACCTCAACGGTTCCAGTCGCCAGCGCAAGCTCGCCGCTTGGCACGACGCGGTGCAGCGCACATTGACGAAAGGCCCTATTGAATAACCGCCACCACGCGCGCGGGCGCCGCCGAGGCGCCAACGATTTTCAAGGGAAACACCATGACTTGGAAACCGTGTGAGGGCAGCGCGCCCAAATTAGTAAGCTGCTCCATGTGCCAATAGGGCCGGCGCTGTCCGACTCGGTGCGCCTCCCAAAAAAGTGTGTCATCGCCAGTTGCCTTCGACTTGGCGATTTGCGCGCGAAACGGCAGGTCCCAACCCCACTGGTCGATCCCCATAACGGTTGGGCCGCGGTCGAGCAGCCATTCGGTCGCTGCCGCGCTCATCCCCGTTCCCGTGGACCAGAACGCTTTTGTGCCCATGAGCTTGTCGCGGCCGGTACGGATGAGAACGATGGCGTTGTCATCGAGGCTGGCACCAGTTTTGGCGAGCGCGGTCTCCATGTCAGCCACCGTGATTGCGTCGTCATCGGCCTTGTGCGTCATGTCGAGGACGACACCGGGGCCAATGCACTTTTCCAGCGGAATCTGCTCGATGGTTTGCGCCGGCGCGCCGCCCGACGTCGGGCCGTAGTGCCAGGGCGCGTCGATATGGGTGGTCGAGTGCACGCCCATCTTGGTGATGGTGTCATCGGCCCACCCTACGAAGTCCTTGGGAAAGAGGCGGCGAGGTAAGCCTAAGAGCCACACCAGCAGCTTTGCGGCACCATGGCGTTTGTGCTTGATGCGCACCTGCATGAAGCGCGGGTCACTGGCGTTAAATTCAATGGGTTTTGAGAGGTCGATGATCTTCACTTGGCCTCACCAGCGACGATGCGGTTGGTAAGTGTACCGATACCCTTTATCCCGAGTTCGATGTGGTCGCCAGCTGCAAGCAGGCGACCAGTTTCAATGCCGCTGCCACCGGGCAGGGTCCCAGAGCCGAAGAACTCACCAGGCTGAAGCGGCTCGCAGCGAGAGGCGTGAGCAAGAACGTCTCCCAGCGACCAGCGGGCGCCGGCTGTTGCCGCTTCACCAACGCGTTCTCCATTGAGCCTCACCTCGCCTTTGAGATCGCGCCAGACCGGCAGGATCTCATCCGCCGTCACGACAACCTTGGAAATGGCGTTGCAGAAATGCTTGGCCTTTTGTGGCCCGAAGCCGGAAGCCATCTCAACGAGCTGTACGTCGCGCGCTGAGAAATCATTCAAGACTACGAAGCCACCTATTGCGGCCTCCGCTGTCTCAGGACGTGCATCAATAAGC
>CAZURR010000182.1:0-2737 GCA_964622715.1 uncultured Hyphomicrobium sp.
ACCATGTCGTTCGTTGAACTCAAACAGCGTTGGCGTTAGGCTCCATTTCGACGTCGCCTGATGTGGCGTCGCCATCGAGTAAGACCGCAGCTGGGGTGAGAATTCGTTCTGATGGGCTTGTTGCGTGAGTTGTGTGTGTCAATTGCCGTGTGCCTTCTTCTTTTGCCGGTTGTTTGGCCGGTGCCTACTGAGCCACCCGAGTTGATGACACCAGCAGACATCACAGGCTCGGCATTGCACGAACTCGAAACGGGCTCCAATTACCAACCAACCGAGCTATCGGTCATTACTCTAGTCAACCATCGGCCCGTTCGGCGGAAGGGTCACCCCGTGACGGATGCTGACCTCAAGGCGGCGACTGAAACGCGAACGCGCGAGGATACAGCGCAGGATGCGCCCCTTGAATCAGCCGACCCACCATTACAGGCAGCAACCGATGCGCCTGGCCCAGAACTGGAAGAACCTGAGACAGCGTTCCGTTCCCAACCAATTGAGTTATCGGCCATCGTACCGCCTAAGGAAGAAACCTTTAAGCCCCCGGGTCACCAGGCGGCGGATGCTGCCCTACTGGCAGCGGTTGAAGTGGGGACGCCTGAGGAAATGGCGCAGGCAGCGCCACTCAAGCCGCCTGCACCGACGTTGTTTGCAGACATCAATTTGACGACGCAACGACTAACGGTATCCGACAAGTCTGGCGTGCTGCACACGTGGAAGATTTCGTCAGCGCGCGGCGGGTATGTCACGCCGGTCGGAGTCTACAAGGCGCAGTGGACTTCGCGCATGCATTATTCGAGGCAATACTACAACTCGCCCATGCCCTACTCGGTGTTCTTCCACAGAGGCTATGCCGTACATGGGACGAGCGCAGTGGGGCGACTTGGTCGTCCCGCGTCGCACGGATGCGTGCGGCTGCGCACTTCGAACGCGAAGAAGTTTTACAACCTCGTGCACAAGCACGGAAAGGGACTGACAAAGATCGCGGTTCGTGGCACGCCACCTGCGTCACGCCGGGTGCGCGACACTCGGCCCCGCCGCCGCTATCGGGCGCGCAATCGTGTGCGGCGGCCCCGCTACCAGACCTTCGGACTTTTTACCAGTTATAGCTACGGGAGGCCGCGAGCACGTCGCTATCGTCGGCGCTACAGGTAGGTATTAGGAAAGGGTCCCCAAACCGAGCTAAATCCGGAGGCTGCAAGGGAATTCGAGCGGTAACAGGCAGGTCGGCCAGGACGTTACGTCATCGTGTGGAGTCGATGTTCGGAATGGTGATCGACGGGTCGAGCGACTTTGCTTTGGCAAAATCAGTCTGCGCTTTCCCTAATTCACCCGTCATTAAATAAACCTCTCCGCGATCGCGATAGGCTAGATCATTTTTAGGATCGAGCACGATGGCCTTGTCGAAATCGGCGAGAGCCTGTTTGAGATCACCACGCAAGGCATACGCGTGCGCGCGCACGACATAAAAGTCTGTGCTGTCATTAGGCAGAAGTTCAATCGCCGCGGCAAAGTCCGCGATGGCACGTTCTTTATCGCCCTTCTTCAAGTAGGCAACCCCCCGATTGTAGTACGGGGCGACATAGTTCGGATCGAGTGCATTGGCCTTGTCATAGTCGGCAATCGCGCGGTCATAGTCGCCTTTGTCTGCATACGACACGCCCCGACTGATGTAAGCGGGAACGAATCTCGGTTCCAATTCGATGGACTTGTCGAAGTCGGCAATGGCATGGCCCCAGTCACCCTTTTTCGCGTAGGCAAGGCCGCGGTCGTTGTAGGGCGCGAATGCCTCTGGGACAAGTTTGATGGTCTCGTTGAAGTCCGCAATGGCCCGGTCGTAATCGCCTTTGCCGGCGTAGGCGATGCCGCGGTTGTAGTAGGGGACGAAGGAGCGCGGATCGAGCGTATTTGCTTTGTCAAAGTCGGGAATGGCCCGGTCGTAATCCCCTTTGTCCGCGTATACCGCGCCGCGATTGACGTACGCAGGAAGATTCTCAGGATCAATTTCGATAGCCTTGGCAAAATCGGCAAGGGCGCGATCGGCGTCACCCATCTGCAAGTAGGCATCGGCCCGATTGTTGTAAGCGCGGGCACGGTTCTCTTGCGTTGCGCGCTGGCCACGTTCGATTATCTGCGTGCAGCCAAAAATGACCGTTTCGAGGTCGTCTTCCTGGTCGCAATCGCTATCAAAATCTGCGCACGCGACCGACGTCGAAATTAGCATCGCGAGGACAAATATAAGAGGCCGTGCCATTGCTGCCTCCTAAGACGATCACGTTCACATTTGAAGATATACGTTACGCCCAGGCCGGCACCACTGCCATCGAATTAGCGTGGCCTTAGCGCGGTCCTCGACAGTTCGAAATCGACCCCTGGGGCTGTTGATCACTCCTTTCGCGGCCACGAGACGGGTTTGGACAGTTGCAGGTCACGTAAGGCAACGGTGGTCCACGTTCCTACGATTAACGCAGTTACCTCAGCGCTAAGACGCACGCCAGACCGTCACCAATGTTCCAACCGCAGCCCCGGGATCTCGACCATGATCCCGAACATGGCGCTGAGCGTTCTTTCCTTGTCTTTCCGGTCATCCTGACAACCATCCTCCCGCCGATGGGGCGCCGGGCTCATCCCAATCCACCTCCTAAACGCGGGACAGATCGACCGCGAAAGTGAGGGCTGCCGCGACGGCAATGTGCGGCGAGTGCAGAATGTCCGCTCTTCCCCCGATACTGTTGTAAAACTC
>CAZURR010000183.1:0-2717 GCA_964622715.1 uncultured Hyphomicrobium sp.
TGATGGAGATCGTCTCAAAGCCCGACATGCGCTCAGCCAAACAGGCACAAGCGTATGTGTCGAAGGTGCGCACGATCCTGCGCTATCTGGGCACGTCGGATGCTGACATGGAAAAGGGCAACCTGCGCGCCGACGTCAACGTGTCGGTGCGCAAGCCCGGTGGCGATCTCGGGACGCGCTGTGAGCTCAAGAACATCAATTCCATCCGCTTCATCGGCCAGGCGATCGAGGCAGAGGCGCGTCGCCAGATCGATATCATCGAGGACGGCGGGACCATCAGTCAGGAAACGCGGCTGTTCGATCCCGTTAAGGGGGAGACGCGTTCCATGCGGAGCAAGGAGGAAGCGCACGACTACCGCTACTTCCCCGATCCCGACCTTTTGCCGTTGGAGCTGGCGATGGACTACGTCGAGAAGCTCAAAAACGATCTGCCAGAACTGCCTGATGAGAAGTGCGCGCGCTTTATAAATGAGTATGGCTTGTCCGCTTATGACGCCACCGTGCTGGTCGCAGAGCGTGAAAAGGCCGACTACTTCGAACAGGTGGCAGAGGGCCGCGACGGTAAACTCGCCGCCAACTGGGTGAACAACGAGCTGTTCGGGCGCCTCAACAAGGAAGGCTTATCGATCGAGGACTCGCCCGTTAAGGAAGAACAACTGGGGTCTATCGTCGACCTCATTGCTTCCGGCACCATCTCGGGCAAAATCGCCAAGGACCTGTTTGAGATCGTGTGGTCGGAGGGCGGCGATCCGGCCGAGATCGTCGAAAAGCGCGGCATGAAGCAGGTGACTGATACCGGGGCGATCGAAAAGACGGTCGATGAGATCATGGCGGCCAACCCCGACAAAGTGGAGCAGGCGAAGGCGAAGCCTAATTTAATTGGTTGGTTCGTCGGTCAGGTGATGAAGGCGTCGGGGGGCAAGGCGAACCCTCAGGCTGTCAATGAGATCCTGAAGAAGAAGCTAGGTGTTTGAGCATAAGGTTCGATCGTGGTCGACATTCAGCATCGCGAGATCGCCGAGGGTGCCGCCGAACGGCCGGAGCTGGAGATCTTCCAGCGCCAGTGGAATCTCTACCGTAAGATCATCGACAACGACTACTTCTCCGGTGCCGAGGCCTATCCGGTGCTCAGCCGGTTTCTGAATTCAGAACTACCGCGGCCGTTTCGGTTCCTGGATCTGGCCTGCGGGGATGCAAGCGGTATCGTCGGCGCTCTCACGGCCACTCAGATAGCGCACTACCACGGCGTGGATCTGTCGTTGCCGGCGCTGAAGCTCGCCGAGCGCCAATTGCAAGTGCTTCCTTGCGACGTCAAGCTGGAGCACGCTGACTTCGTGGATGCGGTGCAGGACCGGTCACGCCGACCCGATGTCGTATGGTTCGGCCTCTCTCTGCATCACCTCACGACACCAAGAAAACGCGACTTGATGCGCGACATTCGTAATCTCATCGCCGCCGAGGGCGCCTTTGTCATGTACGAGCCGACGTTATGCGATGGCGAGGACTTGCCGGCCTATCTGGACCGGTTCGAAGCGTTGGCGCGTGATACCTGGACGGCGTGTACGCTCGACGAGTTGGAATTGGCCCTTGAGCATGTACGTTCATGTGACCTTCCCGAAACGGCTAGCGATTGGATCGCGCTCGGCCGCGAGGCCGGGTTTTCGAGAGGGGAAGAGCTGTTCAGGGCGACGACAGACCTCTTCGGGATGTTCGCCTACAGGATCTAGGCGTTGCCGCCCGCACAGGAAGTGGACCTGATGCTCGACATCGAAGGGATCCGCCAGTAGCGGGCGAGGTGTCAGCCACCGTCGCTCATTGCCGTCAATTGTCGGCCGGATTGAGCGGCCCGGGCGCTTCGTCGGGGGCGTCCTCGGACGCAAACGGGTCGGGATCGCCAGGTTCTGGCCCGTAAGGGTCGGCGAGCGGCGAAGGCGCCTCAGCGTCCGCGTCTTCCATCGGATCCATGCCGCCTTGACCTTCCTGGGCGAATGAAGGTTGCGCGGCAATTAAGAGTGCAAGAACGCAAGTGAGAATGCCAAGCCGGTTTGCCATAGCCGTAGGTCTCCAGTTCGCACGTGCCGTTTCATAATCGTTCGAAACAATAGATCATTGCGAGCGCTAATTGCACTCAATAGATTTACCCTGCATCGGTTCAGCATTTCGGTAATGCGCACATGTCGCGAAGCTCCTCAATAAATTTGCTGACCGAGCGAGCAAGCGCGGACCTGACAGCGACGCGCTTCCAATCACAGGGATTCGACGAAGCTGATCAGCGCATCGCGATCGGCCTTTGGCAAGGCCGCGTAGCCATCGCGCGTGGCCTGTGCCTCTCCGCCGTGCCACAGGATGGCTTCCTCCAGATTGCGCGCGCGCCCATCGTGCAAGAAAAACGTGTGCCCGCTCACGGTCTGCGTCAGACCAATGCCCCATAGCGGCGGCGTGCGCCATTCCTGGCCGTTGGCCATCCCCTCGGGCCGGTTGTCAGCGAGGCCTTCACCCATGTCATGGAGCAGCAGGTCCGTATAGGGCCAGATGCGTTGGTTGCTGAGATGCGGTTGGCCTTCCACTTTGCCGGTTGTGAACGAGGGCCTGTGGCAGGAAGCGCAGCCCAACTCGTGAAAAAGTGCTTTGCCCTTTGCGACACTGGCATCACCCAAGTTGCGCCGGGGCGGCACAGCAAGGTTTTGGGCATAGAAGGTGACGAGGTCGAAGAGCTT
>CAZURR010000184.1:0-2684 GCA_964622715.1 uncultured Hyphomicrobium sp.
TTATGCTAATCGCAATGACGTTTGCCGTGGTGCGTTTCCGGCGCACGCTCGATTAGAGAAGCGGACATTGGCAGAGCCAGCGCTGCCCCGGCTGGTGTAGGCGGCAGCATCAAAAAAGCCGCGCCAGGAGTGATCCCAGCAGGACGTAACATTATTTCGGCATGAATTTCTATTTCACGCGACTGCCTGCACCCGCTGACGTCGGTGCGGTCATCGTTCAGTCGAGCAAAACATGTCGAGCCCGATTCCGTTTATGGTTCGCCACGCTCGCCTTGTTCTCTAAGAGAAAAACGCTAAGCTGAGCCGCAAGGATCAAACGACGGAGTAAACAATGACCTGGTCAAATCCCGCCATCGCCGCTGCTCTTCTTGCCGGAATGACGGTTTTTGCCTCGACTGCCGAAGCTTGCATCTCATGCGATTACGTGCCGGTGGTCGTTCGTGGTGACCTGACGCGTGGCGTGGTGGGGCACTATTCGTTCAGGCGTTACTACTATCGGCCCTATCGCTATCGGCGTTCGGGATGGCGTCGCCGGTATTGGCGCAGCCGCAAACGGTAAAAGGTTTGTCGCGGCGAAGGCGCCGACATGACCGTTCTAACAAACGGCGCGATGGCCTTACAGCTCGTGTGCTATTGGCTAATTAATATCGGGGCTGTGTTGGTCAATCTGTCGAGCCGTCTCAACAGGGCAAGTAGGGGCGGGTAATCACGCACGGCACGCTGCCTTTGGTGAAATCGATCCAGAGATCTTTGCCGCCGATCTCGATGTCGGCGAAGCCACGCCAATCATCGGGAAAGTCCCACCAAGCAGCAAGCTCAGCTGGCGTCATCTCGTAGGGCGCCAGTTTGCGTCTGCGCAGGTATTCCTGATTGGAAACGCGTTCCATTGGTCCTCCTTTCTCTCTGCAGACGATGTTGGGCTTGGCGACAGAGCTCTAACGCAGGGGTTCTCACTATTGGCGTGGGACTAGAGCTTGGGATGCGTTGCAATGCCGCCTGTCACATAATTCTTATTGCTCGGTATTCTTGAAGGCGCCGCGCGTCAATGTCTTCGATTCTTGTGGACTTGAGGCAAGCTCTTTGGGTTTAGGGACGCTCAGCCGGCCGAGGTTCTCGGTCATCTCGCTCGGCCGAGCCTTGGCCACGACGCAGCCAACCGAGAGCGTTTTGCAGCCGACGTAGCTATTGCCCAGCGATGCCGTGGAGGTCGTCGAATTCTGATTATCGATTTCCGACTTGATCGGGGCAGTCTTCGCCGTCTCAACCTTCTTTGCGGTGGTTTTACGCTTAACGATGCGCTTTTTGGCGGTGGTTTTACGCGTAACTATGCGCTTTTTGGCGGTAGCTTTACGCTTAACGACGCGCTTTTTGGCGGCGCGAGTCTTGCTCTTCTTGGTGGACTTGTAGGCGCGCTTCTTCGTGTAGCGCTTGGCGCTGTCAGACGGGGGCGACCTGTGAACGACCACCGGGACGTGCTCGCATGAGATGCAAGCTTCAGCAGCCGAGGCGAAAACCGTCATTCCGGCGAAAAATGCAATAGCGGCGGAGAGAATTATCTTGGCCATGGCGTCCTCCGACGATTGATCGTGCTATCTCAGCCGATCATTCCCGGACACCCCTCGCCTTAGTCCCGACACTAACCGAAAATGACGGATAAAGGAACAACAAAACCCATTGCAGGCGATCCGCCTATATCTATAGCGCCCCGGCCGCATAATCGCGCTCACTCGAACAGCTTCAGCCGCTCCATCATTGCATCAAAGCGGGCAAAGTCGGCATCCGACAGCGTGTTGACGGCGTGCTCGTAAGCCGTCGCATGCCAGGGCAACAAACCCTTAACGCCGGACTGCAAACTCAAATTCATAATCTCATCAAGCGTGCGCCGCCCGGCAGCTGAAAACTTCGCAACCTCGTCGCTGATAAACTCTCGCGCATCAGGCGGCGCGACCGAGAGCAGAACCGCCGCGTTCTCAAGCATCTGCGGTGTGGGATCATTGGCCGGCTTCTCATTCGCAATGTCCATGGCACCTTCTCTTGCGGAAAAGGAAATCACCTAAGGTCTATCGAAGGGTCGTGATCGAGGGGGTGGTGTGATTTGGTGTTAATGGTCCTGAGTGTTCCGCCAAGTTCCCGTATCTCTGACCTGTGGGCGCTCTGATTTTCAATCTGGTGCGCGGTAATCCAGTGTTCCCCAAATGGCTCCCACCTACTAGATCGTGTATATGGTGGGCGTGGTGTTGAAGACCTGTAGCCACTGTAGCCACTCACACGATGCGGCGCTGAAGGCTCGATATCGAGGGTGGGGCGTGATTTCGTGTTATTGGTCAGGGTGTTACAGATCGGCCCCGTAGCTCAGTCGGATAGAGCATCAGATTCCTAATCTGAGGGTCGCAGGTTCGAATCCTGCCGGGGTCGCCAATGATTTCAATGGATTACATAGCCTCACTCTAACTTCGCTTTAGGCGAAGGTACCACATAGGTACCAGACGCACGCATGTTGTCTCTTATAATAGAGAGTAGTTGTTCGCGTCTCTACGCCGAACACTGTTGCGCACGACTCCAAGCGCTTGCCTTGCGCTCCGATAGGGATCGGTTTCCCCCAGGCCCCTCGCTTCTCAGGTAGCCGCTAGCGTGGGTCCCGGCATTGGCTGAGGGCATGATCGAAATTGGGGGCCAGGAAAAAT
>CAZURR010000185.1:0-2651 GCA_964622715.1 uncultured Hyphomicrobium sp.
CAGCGAAGAAGAAGGCAGCGAAGAAGAAGAGGAAGTAGTCTGGTTTCCCACGTTTTTGGAGTTGCCGCGATGCCGAGTATGGTCATTGCAGCGATTGCAATCGTAACTCTTCTCTGGCCACTGCCTACGCTGGCTGCGTCGGTAAACAACCGTGATGATAGGGACTACAAGGTCACGATCATCGAAGGCGAGGCAAAGCAGGACCACGTTCTAAGACCGACTTTGGTGCTAGAAGGGGTTTGTCAGAAGGGGTGCGTCATCCGTTTCAACGACAGCGAGAACGACGAGTACAAATTAGATGGCTCGGAGTTGGTGTCGATTGAAGGCGGTGACCTCTACTACGACGGGCCGGCCGCAGACGCGGCGCTGGGAGTTGGTAGTGCGGGCCAACCGCCCCTGCCCAGACCGAAGCAGAGGTAGACGATAAACCAGCAGGATTCGAACGCCCGGCCCATTCATTGGGCCGGGCGTTCTGCGTCTTAGGAGCGAGTTCGGCTTGATGCCGGGGATGTTACGTGTGTCGACGCGAGCGGGTCATCGGCGTTGCGCGTTGCGCCGAAGCGGTGTTCGAAAGCAGTGCGCAGTGCGTTATCCACAACTTCCATCGGTGCAGGCGTACAAAGATCGGCAAGGCTGGTAATGCCGTGCTCGGCGATGCCGCATGGGACGATCCCGTCATAGTGCCCAAGATCGGGATCCACGTTGAGGCTGACGCCGTGCAGGCTCACCCATCGGGAAACGCGCAGGCCGATGGCCACAATCTTGTCTTCCGCATCAGTGTTACTCTCCGGTCGGCGCACCCAGATACCTACCCGCTCTGGTCGCGTCTCCCCTTTAACGCCGAGCGCGGCAAGGGTCTCGATGAGCCAATTCTCAAGCGCGTGGACGAAGGCGCGCACGTCGGCGCCGCGCCGCCTCAGGTCGAGCATGACGTAGGCGACGCGCTGACCCGGGCCGTGATAAGTGACCCGGCCGCCTCTCCCCGTTTGATGCACCGGAAAACGTTGAGGGTTGCGCAGGTCGCCGGTTTTTGTACCGGTTCCGGCCGTGTAGATCGGGGGATGCTCCAACAACCAGACGAGCTCGGGTGCCGCACCGTCAGCGATTCGTTGGGCGCGCTCGGTCATGATGCGTACGCCAAGAGCGTATTCGACCGGAAGCGGGCTGACGGCCCAGTCGACCGGGTCGAGGTCAAGCGGCACTGTACAGTCGCCAAACGCCTTTTGATGCGGTCCCATGGGTCCAATGTAGGGTGCCAAGCGGCGGCCTGGCTAGGCTCGCCGATGGACACGGCTAAGGGTGTGTCGACGGGCCGTGCTATGTTGTCACGACCCCGTGGGCGAGGGCGCGCGCGTTGGCTTGTTCCCGTAGACTGAGTTGGCTATATGAGGCGTTTGTTTTCGCCCCTGGCATGCGGTCGTGGCGGAATTGGTATACGCGCTACCTTGAGGTGGTAGTGGGGGAAACCCCGTGGAGGTTCAAGTCCTCTCGACCGCACCATTCGGAAATTGCTTACTGAATCGGGTCATCTGGAATTTCCGGATCGTTGCCCTGGTTGGTATGGCGCCGGCCACTAGCTGCGGCACGCGCGCAACAAACAGGGGCAGTATCAGCGTTAGTTGCACAGCTCGTCGTAGGGTTGGAGCGTGCACGCAAAGTCTTTGAATGTGAATTCCTTCGGCCGGGGTACCGCGCCGCCGATGCACATATACAAACCAGTGCCTCCAATTGGCGTGCCGATAAATCGCGCACAGCTCCCATCAAGCAGCTGCACAGTTACACTGAAAGTAGCAATCTCGCCCTGACGCCACCCCGGGGTGGAATCGATCAACTCCATGAAGGCGAGCCCACCCTCATCCTCTAACATAAGATCGTATGTCCATTGATCGCGCATCTCTGCCGGGGTGCGCCCAAATAGAGCGGCTGCAGTTTCAGACGCGGCGGCAACAAACCCAACAGAAACGATCCTGCCGATCCCCATGTTACCGGGGGCGTGCTCAATGAAACTCCGGTTGATCACTGGTTCGAGGCTACGCAGCATATCACGCAGGCGCTTCTGCGTTGGAAAGTCCGGGACGTTGAGGCCCCGTTCCCAGCGGCTGACAGAACGCTTGTCGACACCAAGCTTTCTGGCTAGGTCTGCCTGTTTGAGCCGTGATAGAAATCGAATGTGCTTGACGAGCGCTGGCCACGGCGCAGCAGCATTGCCCAAGTTGCAACTCCCGAAGATGACCGCGACATGACAGGCAGAGCTAGTCTAGCCAATCTTGGGAGCAGGTCACAGCGCACCAATATGCACACACTGAGGAGCGTTCAGTCTGTTGCCCGCGGTTTCCGCTTGCGAAAGCCTTTCACGGCTTCAAGACACTCTTCGTAGGTGTCCAGATACTCATCGCGAGTGAGGCTGTCGAAAGGCTTATTTTCCACGACGAAGACGTCCCGCATCATCTTGTAGGCGACATGCTCGGGCGAATTCTCTGCAATATGGATGATTGACGAACCTGCCATTTCGAAACCCCACCGTCTTGTTTAAATATAAAGTCGCATCAGCACTGCTTTGACGGGCATTCTAACGGAACTTCCCCCAAAGGTTGCATCCAGATTCTCTCAATACGTCATTTATCCCAAGCGGACAAGTTGGTGTGACCGGA
>CAZURR010000186.1:0-2617 GCA_964622715.1 uncultured Hyphomicrobium sp.
AATCTCAGTCTCCCGAATCCTATTCACCTGGGGAATCTCGGTAGACAAAGGGAGAGGGGCCCATGCGTCAGCGCAATGGCACTGCCCCGGGTTCTGGTCCGGCCCTCATGCGACGTTTCGGGCAGGGTTGAGTTGGGCCGCGAAGTCGCTCGGTGTCAAGTTTCCGAGCGATGAATGCGGCCGGTTTTCATTGTAGCCGATCATCCATGCGTTGATGCGTTGATGCGTTGCTGGGCATCTGCCATGGACAGGAACCAGGAAGCATTGAGGCATTCCTGGCGTAGCCGGCTGTTGAAGGCTTCGATATAGCATTATCCATTGGTTTCCCGGGGCGCGAGACGTCCAGTTCCACCTTGTTCAGATAGGCCCACTGGTCGAGCAACCGACCGGCGAACTCGGGCCCATTGTCAACACGAAGGCTTCTCGGCTTGCCCCTGAGCGCCGCCAATCGATCCAATTTCTCGATGACCTGATAAGCACGGAAGTTCGTTCTCGGAGCTGTCGAGAGGGCCTCGCGCGTGCAGCAGTCTACGATGGTCAGAACCTGGAACCCACGCCCGTCGAACAGCTTGTCCGATACGAAGTCCATCGCCCAGACATCGTTCATCCCCTCAGCCACGGCTCGGCGCGACCGATACCGACAGGCATGGCGCCGACGCGGACTTCTGGTGCGGATCGACAGCCCTTCGTCGCTGTACAGCCGATAGATTTTTTTATGATTGGCTTGCCAGCCTTCACGCTGGAGCAAGACATGAAGCCGCCTGTAGCCGTAGCGCACCCGCGCTTCGGCCAGTTCCTTCAACCGCATCCGCAGCCCAACCTGGGGATTGCACCGCGATGTGTACCTATGGGATGCCCGTCCAAAGCCTGTCGCCCCGCAGGCTTTCCTCTCCGAGACCTCGTATGCCGTCTGCAGATGGCCTACGATCTCCCGGCGACAAACGGGCTTTACGACTTTTTTCGAAGCACATCCAGAAGCATGGTCTTGTCCAACGTCAGATCGGCGACCAAGCGTTTCAACTTGGCATTCTCGTCCTCAAGCTGCTTGAGCCGGCGAATCTCGGCAACGCCCATCCCGGCGTAGACTTTCTTCCAACTCTAGAACGTGGCTTCGGCAACGGCCCATCTTGCGACAGATTTCTCCAACCGTCGCTCCTCCCTCCGCCTGTCTCAAGGCAAAGGCGATCTGCTCGTCCGAAAACCGTTTCTTTGGCATTTGGGCACTCCTCCGTTCCAGGAATTGTGCCCGAAAATTCGCAATCAGATCGGATCAGTTTTGAGGGTCAGGACCACGCTCTCGCTCGCGTAGAGGGCGCGCGCCGCGCTCAAGCTAAGCCTAGACACTTCACCAACGGCATGCGTGCGAGAGCAGGCGCCGAGTTTGCGCAAGACTTGAGTGACATGGGATTTGATAGTCGATGCACAGACGTGTAACTCACGTGCGATTTGTTCGTTGAGCAGTCCTTGGCACAACAATAGAAGAACGCAAAACTGTTGCTTTGTCAGAGTTCTTAGCCTGCTGATCAAAGTCTCGAGCTCGGCGATTGCAACGGAATTGACAGGCAGCAGGAAGTCGTCGGGCAGTGTGACGTCCCCGGCAAGGACGTCGCGTATGCCGCGCAGGATCGCGTCTATAGTAACGGTCTTGGGAATGAGCCCCGCCGCGCCACAGACTAAGGCCGTCTTCACCACGCCAGGATCGGAAAATGCCGAAATGACGACTATCGGCAGTTTCGGGAAGTGCTTGCACAGCTCAACTAGTCCTTCAAAGCCGAACGAGTCAGGCAGACAGAAATCCAGGAGAACGACGTCAAAGTCGTCGTGCTCGCAGATGGCAGTCCTGGCCGCAGCCATTGTCTCCGCGTGTGTCAGCCGAACCAATTTCATCGATTTGCGGATGACCAGCTGCAAAGCGTCGGCGTAGGAGCGGCTGGTCTTCAACGATCAGAAGCTTGGTCGGCATGTGTCGCACGCTGAGATCGATGGCCCCAACATGCAATCCGGGGCGCACTTGAGCAATTGAGCAATTGAGTGTATCAAAAACGCCGATATTGTGCGCCGCAACATAAAATGGCGCAGTGCGTCAATTTGTATGTTGCACTGCAGCATAGGCGCGCCCATCATCCGATCATTGGAAATCAAGACCTGCCCGTGCAGGCCCAGCAACAAGACCGAGGAAGGGTGGTATTGACATGAACGATCAAATCGCCAGGCAAACTCAGGCCTTTCTGGCCAATGTCGCAAATACGAAGGTGCCTGCCGAAGTCCAGGCCGTCGCACAGGACAGCATTGCCAAGGTCCGCGATGCGTTTGCCACGTGGAGCGCTGCTGCGCTGAACGGCAAAAGGGCAGCTGACGAAGTGATGCTGGCAGGCCGGTCGGGCGCCATGACGTTAGGCGACGAGATGCTCAGCAACGCCATGGCAACCGTTGAGGCCGCGTTCGACGCCGCTCAAGCACTTGCAAGCGCCAAAACCTTCCCAGAGGCGGCGCAGCTGCAGACGAAGTTTCTTCAGGAGCAGCTGGCAATGGCCAGCCAGCAATGTAAAGCCCAGTTTGAGCTTTCCGCCAAGATTGCGCAGGAGACAACGGACACGCTAACCGCGATCGCAACAAA
>CAZURR010000187.1:0-2557 GCA_964622715.1 uncultured Hyphomicrobium sp.
GGGATTTCTCCGAGCGGGCCTACTTATTGACTGTGCCGTTTCAGGCAACCGTCAAATCTGTCAATGGACGGCTGCCAGCTCGTCGTGATCGCGGGCAGCCTTGAGCCCTCGAAACAATGTCCGTCGCGACACCCCGAGCACCCGAGCGGCCTCGTCGGCGTTGAGGCCGTCCTTCTGCAAGAGGTTGCGGGCGCGCTTGGCCATATCGGCCTGCCACTTGATGGGTGGGCCTAACCGCTTACCCAGTTTGCGCGCCGCCGCCAGGCCAGCTCGCGTGCGCTCCAAGATTAAGTCGCGCTCGAACTGCGCAACGGCCCCGAGCATGTGAAGCACCAATTTGCCCGTTGAGCCCTTGGTGCTCAAGCCGTCCTCGCTCGTCATGAACGGTAGCAGGAGATACCATTTTCCCGCCGATTCACGATGGGCTCCTGCCGGTTGAAGCTCGTGTTGAGGATGACGGGGATTCCGGTGAGCTTGGCGTATTCTTCAATGACCGCGTAGTAGCGCGGGTTGTTGGTTCTGTCGACGGTCTGGAGGCGCCCTGTACCATCAACATGAACGGCAGCAGGAATGAGGTCAACCTTGTCGGCGCGTACCTTGGGCGCCATGGTCATGAAGGGGCCCGGTTGTTCCAGTTCGAAGAAGTCGGAAACATTCTCAACAAGGACCGCCGGAGCGAAAGGCCGAAATGGCTCGCGATGCTTGACGCGTGCGTTGATCAAGTCCTTCATTTTTTCACTCCGCGCATCCGAAAGAATGGAGCGATTGCCGAGCGCGCGCGGGCCTACTTCTGCGCGACCTTGAAACCAGCCGACAATCTTGCTTTGCGATAGATCTTGCGCGGTTTGCGAAAAAAGCTCCGGTCCCTGCATCTGCTTGTAGGCGAGCCCGGCAGCGCCGAGCGCGCGCGTGATCTCAGCGTCGCTGTATCCCTTGCCGTAAAACGGATGTGTCATCACGAGCTGGCGCTCGTGACCAAGCGTATGGTGATAATGATAAAGCGTGCTGCCAAGTATGACGCCGCTGTCGGACGCGATGGGCGGCACCCAAACGGCATCATAGTCGGTGTCCCGTAGTATGCGCGCGTTCGCCACGCAATTAAGGGCGACTCCGCCGGACAAGACGAGATTGCGTGAGGGATGCCGGCGCGAAAGCTCGCGCACCATATGCAGAATTGCTTCCTCGACCGTATGTTGAAGCGCGTAGGCGAGATCGTGGTGGTGGTCCAACAACGGCTCACCCGGATCGCGAGGCGGACCGAAGGCCTCCAAGAACTTACTCTTGAACGGCTTGATAAGGCCGTGCGTGTCGTAGCTCACGTAGTCGCGGTTGATGGCGATGCGCCCTTCGGGCTTGTGATGAATGAGCTCGCCGAATTTCGGCGCGTAAGTCGGCCCGCCATAGGCCGCAAGCGCCATGACCGTGCCTTCTTGGAAGACCTTGAAGCCCAGATGCTCGGTCACACACGTGTAGAGCATGCCGAGGCTGTCGAAGAAGTCGTCGTGCCAGAGACGATCAACTCGATTGCCGACGCCGATGTAGGCGCTCGTCGCCGTGTCGTCGCCATAGCCATCCATGACAAGGACGGTTGCCTCATCAAAAGGAGATACGAAGAACGCCGCGGCGTGGGCATCGTGGTGCGGGACTTGCACGATCTCAGGCAGGTTTGAGTAGCCGAAGCGCTTATAAAGGCCCACCCGAATCCATCCCGGCTGATTGACAATGAGCGGCGCTTGGGTCTTGCGCGCACTCGGTCTAAGGAGATTGAGGCTCTGCGGCAGCTTGCTCATCACCGAATGAAAAAACGACCGCCGCAGGCGGCTCATATTCCACGGTGCTGTAATCACGTCGATGTCGCGAAGATTGAACCCTTGACCTTTGACAGCGGCATCCAGAGCTTCCCTCGGAAACTTCAAAGTATGCTTTTCGCGGTTGAACCTCTCTTCTTCATAGACGAACGTTGGAGCACCGTTGCTGAGCAAGGCGATGCCTGAATCGTGAGTTTTCGTGAAGATACCAAGAACGTTCAATTATCCCCCTTAGCAATGGAATTCCGCAGACTGGATACTATAGACAGCCGTCGTAGTCGACGAAACGGTCGATCCCGCACGGGGACGCGCGTTGCCGCAGCGCGGCGGCAATGTGCGGCCTTAAGGCTGATTTGCGGTGAATTTTGGCCTGCCCCACGAGGCGGAACCAGTTCCTAAGTTAGGATCGGGCGCAATTCGTTGTTTGGCCATCAATGTCCGCTTGGACCTACCGTTCGTGTGACGGCAAGGCCGCCCCAAAGATTGTTCCACCTCGTCTTCGAATCCCATGATGGAAGGGCCTTGGTGCCGATTCCGAAGAGAAGCACGAGCCCGCGAGCGGCGTCGACACTGAATGGGTGGAATAGTCTGAAAGCGCTTGACCCCGAACGGCCGATTAGAGAAGCGGACGTTCTTGCAGCCGGCGATACCGCTTTAGCGACAAGGCCTGTCGTCTGTTTACCCCGGCAACCGCAAGAGCCGACCACGAAGACGCAGCTCGGCCTCGGGCCAATAGCCGCCATACGGCA
>CAZURR010000188.1:0-2467 GCA_964622715.1 uncultured Hyphomicrobium sp.
CCGCGCTTGACCTCAAGTTCCCGGACAAACTTCGCCGGCGTGTACTCGCGCGTCAGCTGATCCATCTGCATGCCTGAAAAGTTCGGGTGGCGAATCATCACTTGAGCTTCGCGCGTGTCGGGCGACGCTTCGACGAGCACTGGTGGGTTAAAGCGGTTGATGCGCATCTTTCCGAGGTTTGCTAGTGCTTCTTCAGCGTCTTTGGAGGCCGGTGCTGAGCACCCGCCAGAGGCCTTTACGTACTTAGTGGCCATATGCAACTTACCGTCGTTGGTCTCAATCACGGCGCGCACGTTCGAGTACATGTCGATGCGCACACGCGTTGAAATCACACGCTCGCCTCTGCCAGCTGCATCGCCGAATTCGAACGTTGCGGCGACCGGCGCGGGGTTCTTATCAATGACAAGCGTCAGGCTCTTGACGTCTTCAGCGATACGCTCGGGCATGCGCATGGTGAGTGGGACGACTGCTGCGTCCTCAGCGCGATATGGCGCCTCCAGCGTGATGGTGCCATCTTCTTCGATGATCTGGCGACTATCAAAGACGTCGCGCTGGATGTCGGGCCAGGGATCATCGTCCGCCCGAGCGGGCAACGTCGCGACCGCTACAGCAAGCGCGGTCACGAGCGTGACGAAAAATTTTCCGGAGTTCGTAGCGTTTTGCATTCGTCAATTGTCCTCCGCGAAGCGTTGTGCCGTTAAGCTCATTCCCATTCCAACTCGGCGAACGCGGCCGAAACATTGCGAGCATGATACTCTTCAAATAAGAGCCATGCATCCTTTTCCGAAAGACCCGCTTCTTTGGCGGCCTGCCCCAGGGTGTTCCCCTCCTTGATGAAGGCGCGCACGTCGTCAGCGATTTGGACAAGATAGCGCTTCTCCGCGGCAAACGCATCGGGCCAGTCCACGGAGGCGGGGCCATGGCCCGGGACCACCCTTGCGACGTCCTTGCGCTGACCCAACTGATCGAGCAGCGCAAGCCAGCCTTGAATGGAACCGTCGAGAGCGGGGACGTGTTTGACGAAGAGCAAGTCACCGAGGAAGAGCGTTTCGGTCTGCTTATCGTAAACGCTCGCATCGTTGTCAGTGTGCGCAGTCTTGTGCGCCTCGATGATCAACACGCGACCGCCCAGATCGAGTTCAAGTTTGTCCTCGACCAATAGAGTCGGCGCGATAATTTGCGTGCCGTTAAAGGCTTCCTGGCCGAGCAACTCCTCATTGATTTTCAGGTAGCGATCGGCTCGTGCTCCAAGCGCGCGCGGCAGCTTGCGGTGACCAACAAAAGTTGGCTTTTCATCTACAAATGCAGCATTGCCGAATACATGATCGGGATGCATGTGAGTGTTGATCACGTACTTGATCGGCAAGCTTGTGCGCGCGCGGATTGCTCTGAGCAATTCAGCTCCCACCCGTTGGCTGCCGCCAGTATCGATAACGGCAACGCCATCGTCGCCGATGATAAAGCCGTTGTTCGAGACATCCCCAGAGTTGCGCGGCGTAAAGAGTTCGTAACGTCCTTCGTGCACGAAAACGCCCAGCGCAATCTCGCGCACATCGTAGGCAGCGCTGGTTGCTTGAGCGCCCAAGGCCACACCCAAAAGAACCACCAGAACAGCCTGCACGACGCGGGCAACCGGCCGATAATTGCATGCAAATGCGGAGCGCGCGGGCATGTCTGACGGGCCTTCCATAAGGGCTATTTTCGGCTTCACGGATCTGATCACGGAAATGAGAGGAGCCGTGAGCCGTAAGAGATAATGCGCGTTAAAGTGTGATGTAATGCGTTCCACCCCTTTTGAGTAGGCGCTGCTGACGGTTTCAAATGCCAATTGGAGATCGTCGCCCGTTCGGGCCCGACATTTAAGAGTGTGAACAAGGTTTTGTCGTGCGCCGCACAATTGCACGCTGCAGCGCAACAAAATGCGATGATACAATGCTCAAATTTGGTCAGCCCTCTTGTCCTTTTCACGGACGCGTGAATTTGCGTTACCAGATTGTCTTGCGGGCCGATTGAAAAAGTGCTTGATGGGCGCTGGTAGCGATATGGCTTAAAGGGTCTGCGCGCGTTGTGTGATGACCCAGTCGATCGCCAGGGAGGAAGAAGGGGCAAACCCCATTCCAAATTATATTGGGTGTGAAGCGCTGTCTTTCGCTACCGCTTGCAAGCGTGGCAAAAACCTTAAAAATGGAGGAAGCGCAATGCGCAAAAGTGCATTCGCAGGTGCGTTGGTCGCATCGGTTGTCCTAGCGGCGCCGGCGATGGCCAACGATAGCATTAAGAAGTGTACGGCTGATCCGAACAACTGGTGTATGCAGCAAGGTGACTATGCTGGAACGCGTTATTCGAAGCTGGATCAGATCAACACGAAGAACGTCGGCAACTTGAAGGTCGCGTGGACCTTCTCGACTGGCGTTCTGCGCGGTCACGAGGGTTCGCCCCTCGTTGTCGGCAACACGATGTACGTGCA
>CAZURR010000189.1:0-2419 GCA_964622715.1 uncultured Hyphomicrobium sp.
AAGGCTCGCTTTACGACGTCGAGAACGTGGCGCTTGTCCACCACGCTAACTCGGCACTCAAGGCGCACAAACTCTTCCAGCGTGACCGCGACTACATCGTCAAGTCGGGCCAAGTCATGATTATCGACGAGTTTACGGGCCGCATGATGCCCGGCCGGCGCTACTCAGAAGGATTGCACCAGGCGCTCGAGGCCAAGGAGCAAGTCGAGATCCAGCCCGAAAACCAGACGCTCGCCTCGATCACGTTCCAGAACTACTTCCGTCTCTACGACAAACTAGCCGGCATGACGGGCACCGCTGCGACAGAAGCAAGCGAATTTTTGGATATTTACGGGCTAGATGTCATCGAGGTTCCCACCAACGTGCCGGTGTGCCGTGTCGACGACGACGACGAGATCTATCGGACAGCGCCAGAAAAATTTGCTGCTGTAGTGCAGTCGATTGCCGATTGCCGGCGGCGAGGGCAGCCGATCCTCGTGGGTACAGCGTCAATCGAGAAGTCGGAACAGCTATCAGAGCTGCTGAAGGACAAAAAGTATGTCCAGGACCTCGGCCAAAAAACGTTGGCGCAGGCCGAAAAGCTCGATGGCAAGGAAGCCGAACTCAAAGCCTACCTATCCGACATTGGCAACTATCTCGTTGAGATTGGCTCGCGCTCGAAGGCTAACACCGATCCAATTCCCCACCAGGTGCTTAACGCACGTTATCATGAGCAGGAGGCGCACATCGTCGCTCAGGCTGGCGTGCCTGGCACTGTGACGATTGCCACCAATATGGCCGGTCGCGGCACCGACATTCAGCTAGGCGGCAATGTCGAGTACCGGCTCAAGGACTGGATCGCCGAGGAGACGGAGTCAGGACGGGCTCCGAACGAAGCGCAGATTGCTAAGACACGCGAGCGACTGCTGGCTGACGTCGCTGAGAAGAAGCGCGAAGCGATCGAGGCTGGCGGCCTCTATGTACTGGCTTCGGAGCGTCACGAAAGCCGGCGCATCGACAACCAGCTGCGCGGCCGCTCTGGCCGTCAAGGCGACCCGGGGCGTTCCAAGTTCTACCTGTCGCTTGAAGACGACTTGATGCGCATTTTCGGCTCCGACCGCATGGACAGCGTTCTCAAGACGCTAGGTCTGCAGGAAGGCGAAGCGATCACCCATCCCTGGATGAATAAATCCTTGGAGATGGCGCAGAAAAAGGTTGAGGCACGCAACTTCGACATCCGCAAGCAGATCCTCAAGTACGACGACGTGATGAATGACCAGCGCAAGGTCATCTTTGAACAGCGCCTCGACATCATGGGTGAAGAGGATGTTTCGGGGACGATCAAGGATCTGCGCGATCAGCTCGCGCAAGAGCTTATCCGAGTGCACATCCCCGAGAAGGCCTATGCCGAGCAATGGGACGCCAAAGGGCTTCAGCAGGCCGTTTCAGGAATCTTCGACCTCGACCTTCCGATTGAGGAGTGGGCCGAAGAGGAGGGGATCGCCGATCAGGAGATTGAGGAACGCCTCCTCAACGAGATCGACGAAAAGGCGCAGGCAAAAGAACGCGAGTTGGGCGCCGAGAACATCCTGCAGATCGAGAAGATGGTACTACTGCAGACGCTCGACCATCTGTGGCGCGAGCATATCGTCACGCTCGAGCATCTGCGCCAAGTCATTGGCTTCCGCGCCTACGGGCAGCGCGACCCGCTGAACGAGTATAAGAGCGAAGCGTTTGTTCTATTTGAGAGCATGCTTGCGCGCCTTCGCGAAGCCGTGACAGGGCAGTTGATGCACGTCGAACTCGCTCCCGATGAGCCGCTCGAGCTGCAGCCGACCGAGTTGCCGCCCATGGAGGCCCACCACATCGATCCGTTTTCGGGCATGGATGAGCTTGAGCTTGCAGATGCTGTCATCGCAGCAGGTGGCCGGGGCGAATTCCAACCGGAGAAACGTCCTCCCCTGCAAACACGTAAGCAGAGTGGAGCGGTTGATCCCAAGGATCCGGCGACGTGGGGCAAGGTAGCGCGCAATGCGCCCTGCCCTTGCGGCTCGGGCAAGAAGTATAAGCACTGCCACGGTAGTCGAGATTAAGTCTATGAAAACAATAGCTTAGCATGAAATTCTCACGTGCTAAGTACCTAGACAAACCCTAGGCAAATAGCGAATACTTAAAAATCTAGGCTTTTACTAGACAAAAATCTTAGTTATACGTGCATCCTCAGAGCTTAATTTTGGTAGGGGGTGAGAGAGTACTGTGGACGGGGCACGTAATTTTGACGAGAATAAGCTTGTAATCTATAAACGTCATACGGTTTACTACGCGCGTAGCCGCCTGCGATCCACGCTGATGATACGCCGGTCAATGTGTTGGCTCCGGGCACCGGCAAAACCAAGACGGGACGGTTGTGGGTGTATCTGAGAGACGAGCGGGATTGGTC
>CAZURR010000190.1:0-2386 GCA_964622715.1 uncultured Hyphomicrobium sp.
GCTTTGAGTATTTCTACGGCTTCGTCGGCGGCGACGCCAACCAGTGGCAGCCGAATCTATTTCGCAACACGACGCAGATATATCCCTTCGAAGGCAAGCCAGGCTGGAACCTGATCACCGGGATGGCCGATGACGCCATCGACTACATTTCACGTATACACCAGACCCAGCCGGACAAGCCGATCTTCATCAAGTACGCGCCCGGCGCCACGCACGCACCGCATCACCCGACCAAGGAGTGGGTGGACAAGATCCACGAGATGAAGCTCTTCGACGATGGCTACCAGAAGCTGCGCGAACGCATCTTTGAGAACCAAAAGCAGCTCGGCGTGATCCCCAAGGATTCGAAGCTGACGCCCTGGCCCAAAGACATCCTGAAGCCGTGGGATCAACTAAGCGATGTCGAGAAGAAGCTCTTCATCCGCCAGGTTGAGGTCTTCGCTGCCTATGCGGCCTACAACGACCACGAGATCGGCCGCGTCATCAAGGCCTTCGAGGACGCAGGCCGGCTCGACAACACGCTGATCATCTACATCAACGGCGACAACGGCACCAGCGCCGAGGGCGGGCCGCTGGGCACGCCGAACGAGGTCGCGTTCTTCAACGGCCTCAACATGATTCCGGCCAAAGTGCAGATGAAGTGGTATGACGTGTGGGGCACCGAGCAGACTTACAACCACATGTCGGCCGGTTGGTCGTGGGCCTTCGACACGCCGTTCGACTGGTTCAAGCAGAACGCATCCAGACTCGGCGGCATCAACCAGAACATGGTGGTGTCCTGGCCGGCGCGCATCAAGGACAAGGGGGGCTTGCGCGAGCAGTTCATCCACGTCATCGACGTTGTGCCCACCATCCTCGAGGCCGCCGGCATCAACGCGCCCGAGGAGGTCGACGGCATCAAACAGGCGCCGATCGAAGGCACGAGTTTCCTCTATACGTTCGACGCGGAGAACGCGAAGGTCGCCTCGCGCCACAAGACGCAGTACTTCGAGATGATGGGCCAGTGGGCGCTTTATGACGACGGCTGGCTCCTGAGCACCAAGGTGAACCGCGCACCGTGGGAGGCCTTCGGTCCGGCCAACCCGGATCCCCTCAACAACCAGGTGTTCCAGCTCTATGACCTAAGCAAAAACTTCAACCAGTCTGACGATATCGCCGCGCAGCACCCGGACAAGGTGGCGGAGTTGCGCAAGAAGTTCGTCGCGGAAGCGAAGAAGTACCAGGTCTTCCCGTTGGATGCTTCTGTGGCGGCCCGCATCGTGGCCCCGCGCCCGAACATTACCGCGGGGCGCACGGAGTTCGTCTACACCCGGCCGATGGTGGGTTTGCCGCAAGGCGACTCGCCGCTGCTGCTAAACACCTCCTACACGATCACCGCCGACATCGAGGTGCCGCAAGGCGGCGCGGAGGGCATGATCCTGACCTCGGGCGGGCGTTTCGGCGGCTACGGCTTCTACCTGCTCAAGGGCAAGCCCGTCTTCCTATGGAACCTGGTCGACCTCAAGCGCATTAAGTGGGAAGGCCCTGACGCGCTCACGCCCGGCAGGCATAGCGTCGAGTTCGACTTCAAATACGACGGCCTGGGCCCGGGCACGCTGGCGTACAACAATTTCTCCGGCGTTGGTCGCTCCGGCACCGGCACGCTCAAGGTTGACGGTAAGGTCGTCGCCACCAAGAAGATGGAGAAAACCCTGCCGATGATCTTGCAGTGGGACGAGAGCTTCGACATCGGCTCCGATACGCTGACCGGCGTCAACGACACCGACTACAAGCCGCCGTTCCCGCTGACAGCCAAACTCAACAAGCTCACGCTCAAGATGGATCGCCCGCATTTGTCAGCCGCGGACATCAAGAAGTTCCAAGCTGCAATGAAGGCTGCCGCGGACGGACCCGTCTCGCAAGATCTCACTTTGGTCCAACGAATAGAAGAGCGGTTCAAAGACCGGGAGGAGTGCCGCAAAAAGGCTGATGAGCAGAAGCTTGATCCGATCGAACGGATCAAATTTGTGCGGAGATGTTTAGAGTGACGCATTGTCCAAAGGCCCAGGCGGGGCGTTTGACGGCAAGCCGCTGACGCGCGTGCGGGCCGGGCCACATTCACCGGCCGGCGGCGGTCGACTCGGCAATGGGGCACCGACAAGCGCTGACCTTCGTGTTGGCGGCGGACATCAGGAAACATGAGTGCCGCTTACAAGCTGCAGACACGTTTTCTTATGTCGGCTCCAGCCTACCCTTCGATGTCCGCTTTGGGTCGATAGTGTTGAAAAAGTCGGCGACGCGATGCGCGATGGGTTTGATGGCTTGTCAGCCACGATCTCTGATCGACCGCGATTTGGCCGTCAACGCGCCATTGGCGGTGCCCGCGCAGAGATGATAGACAGCGAGA
>CAZURR010000191.1:0-2366 GCA_964622715.1 uncultured Hyphomicrobium sp.
CTAAGACGGCGACGCGCTTGCCGGCGCGCGCAAGTCTTGAGGCTGCAACGCCGCCGCCATAGCCGGAGCCGATGACAACGACGTCGTAATGCTCTTTGGCATTATCGAGTGAGCGGGCAAGGCCGGCCATGAGGGCTCCTGCTGGCGTGTTGTGTTCCACGGCCGCTAGACGATGAATTTGACGGCAGCGGGTCGGCAAGGTGCACCGAGGTGGCGTGCCCCGTCAAACCGACCAATTGCCCCCTTGCGCAAGCACGTTTGGCCTCGCGGCGCTTGGCGCCCAAGGGGTGAGAAAACGGGGAGCGGGGCGGGTCCGGCCTTCGCTTTGATCGTTGCGGATGCGGCCTTCACCGCCCCACGCCAAGCGCAACGGTTTGTCCGCCGCCATTCCCCAGATTGCATCCCTGCCCGGGGCGTCACCAACATTTTCGCGTTGGCGGCAGCACTGACGAGGGGGAAGCTTATGTCCCCCATGCCTGTTGCGTCGGCCCATCCCGTACAGTCCGCCAGCGCACGTCTGCACCCCCGGCGTTTGGAATGGGCGGCGGGATTTTAAGGGAGGTGGGAGAAGCGGGGAAATGGGGCGCGTGTAAGGGAGGCTGGAGCGTGGGGAATAAGGTTTTGGCGGAGGGAGCTTGGTTTGACTTAGCCGGCATCCCATGAGCCTGACAGCATGTCCGCTCTTGGGGGAACGTGTTGCAAAACTATTTTAAAGGTCTCCGACGTTTCAATGCTCCAAGCACGATTAGAAATCTGATTCTCATAACGCACAATGGGGAAAAACGATTTAGAATTTAGGCCGATGTCGAGCAAGGGATTGCGACCGCAACCAACGCATTTTCGCTTGGGACAGTGCTATCGGAGTTTTGCAACACGTTCAGGGGCAAAGTGGACATGCACATCAGAACCGGAACTGCTCTGGGTTCGAGATTGGGGGGATTATCGAAGCTTCTTGCGGCCACTTCTGTCTTCGCCTGCGAGAAGCTCGTCGTGGTAACGGCGAGTAAAGCTTGCGTGAAAATCAGTAACATCAGCCCATTGGTTTGAGGTGTATCAACGAGGTGATGCTCATCGTCCGATAGCACCAGCCTGACACGCCCGTTACGCGACGGGCCCTAACCTACAAACAACGTGAATGTAACAGGAGTTCGCAAATGACTCGTACACTTTGGCTGGCCGCAGTTCTCGTCGCCAGTCTCGCCCTACCTGCTATCGCCGCCGAGCCGACCAAGGCGGACGCCCCCAAAATGGTCGCACAGGAGGGGGCCACCACCAAAAAACCCTTCAATATGGTAGATGCGCAGAACCTGCTGAGGCAGCGGGGCTATACAAACGTTTCTGAGTTGGTGAAGAATGATAAGGGCACATGGATCGGCAGTGCAGTGAAGGACGGCAAGACCGTGCCGGTCGGTGTCGACGTTAAGGGCAACGTTACCTCGCCACCCGCAACGTGAGGAGCTTGGTGTGTTGGCCTTGAGGTCAACATCGTCACTGCCCACCGAGATTGACATCACCTAACGTCGATCCAACAAATTGAAACGCGAAGCGGTAGCCAAGACTTGGCTGCCGCTTGTTTCGAGGGGTAGGCCGAACCTTGCGCGCGCCCATTGCAGACCACGAGCACCCCTCGCTCTTAGTCACCGTTCAGAAGGCGATGGCGCCGGTGCCACTCCTCAAGCGACTCGGGCGGGTAGACGTCATTACAGTGGTCTCCCTTCGCCTTGTCGAGCCTCACCCAGTTGGCCCTCGATCCCAACATCATGTGGACCACTTCGGGGGCCGCCGGCAGAGGCGTATCGATTGCACTTGCAAATGGGTGAATAAGATCTGGCCAGCGCGGATCCCAGACCAAAAGTGCTGACCCGCAACGGGAACAAAATCGGCGCTCAGCCGGGCTTTGCTCTCCATCAATGACGGCATGGAAAACGGTGATGGCGTCCTCGCCTTTGATGTCCAAGCTTTCGGTTCGCGCGCCGAGATTGATGGCGTAGCCGCCCCCGCCAGCGGTCTTACGGCAGATTGAGCAGTAACAGCGCATGTACGGAACCGGCGCATAGGCCTCTAGAGAAAACCTGATCGCACCGCAGGAACACGACCCATCCAATTTCATGATGCTCACCCTTCATTCGGCTGACCCGCTCACTCTACCAGGTCGCCGCCGACTGTCAGGAGATGCGATCGATGTCCGCTCTTCGCACCTAACGGGCTTCTGTACGCCTGAGCACTTGGAATGGGCGGCGGGAGTTTAAGGGTGTTGAGGAGGGGTGGGGATAAGGTTTGTGGTTTGGAGAACTGGGTTAAGTGTGTGATGGCGTGAAGAGAACTGGTGGGGCGAACTCCGGACATTCAAACCTCATCTGTTCGAG
>CAZURR010000192.1:0-2308 GCA_964622715.1 uncultured Hyphomicrobium sp.
CTTCCCGAGGAAGCATTGAAGAAGATACAGGCCAAGATCGCCGAGAGCGGTTTGATGCTCCCGCCTGGTTACCGCTTCGATATTGGCGGCGATGCCGATGCGCGCAATGAGGTGTTGACGAACCTGCTGTCAGTCGCTGGCGTTATCGCCGCGCTCACGCTGGCCACCATTGTGCTCACCTTCAACTCGTTCCGCTTCGCTCTGATTGGGGCCCTAGTGGTTATCCTATCGGTGGGGCTGAGCGCGCTTGCGCTTGCCGTTTTCGGCTATCCGTTTGGGATCATGGCTGTCATCGGACTCATCGGTTCGATCGGAGTGTCCATCAACGCGGCCATAATAATCATTACAGCGCTGCAAAAGGAGGCACGCGCGAGGGCCGGTGATCGCGATGCTATCAGCGACGTCGTCATGGCACAGGGCAGACACATCGTCTCGACCACCGTAACGACGTTCGGCGGTTTCCTCCCGTTGATCCTGGCAGGAGGGGGATTCTGGCCACCCTTCGCGATGGCCATCGCTGGCGGCGTGCTGCTGTCGACGATCGTATCGTTCTACTTCGTGCCGCCGGCCTTCATGTTGCTCGTCAGTCGTCGGGAGGCGAAGGCGATCGATGCGGGCGTACTGGTAGCCAAGCGCCAAGCACCGACGATCATAGGCGCGGACTCTCGGGAACGTATCATGGCAGCGGCTGCGTGAGTTTTGGCGGGCGGTTTGGCGAGCGCCCGCATTAGCTCAGAAATTGACCCGGGAAACAGCGCTGCTAAGCGGCCGCCTCGACTATGCGCAATTTCGTGCGGAACCCAGCCTGCTCCAACTCGGCTTGAGCGCGCTCGGCGCGGCCAAGGGACAGCTCCCAATGAATATCACGATCCATAGAGGGCAAAAGCGTACGTGCCCCCAAATCGCGCGGCATGAAAGGCGCGAGAATCTCTCTCGCTTCTGCGTCCATCCGCAAACCTTGCGCTTCGGTCTGGATTGCATAGCGCGCACTAAGTACGGCTTTGTCCTCGAACATAGCATTGCTCCGCTGCTGAACTTCAACGCAAACGCAACACCACTCACCAACGCAAAGGTTGAACCAGAACATCAAGGTTCAATTTCCAAAATGGCCGGTCGGCATCGCGAAGTTATCGCACAGCCAACCACCCTGTTCGCCACTGGGACACTAGGGGAAACAGCCCTCAATCTTCGAATTCACCCCCGCAGTTGGTCAAGCATAGCGAACAAGCCGGCGGCCAAACACGGGTCGGATTTACAAGTCTGTGGACGCGCCAGCGGCGCGCCGCGAAAAGCCCCGTGTTTCGGCGTTCCGACATCGCGCAGGCGTCGTTATCCGTCGATGCTTGTTACGGCCATGCAACAGTGGGCCCTGCCTAAGCAGCCCAATTTGCAAACTGAAACGACAGCAGCGATGCGCTCACTTGCGGGAACGGCTGCGTTTGCGAGGACGCAAGGGACACGGTCTGGCACGAAAAAATGGGGCACCGGTCCGTTACTCGGGGGAGATGGACCGGCGCCCTTGGATTGCCACTGGGCCCTGGGGGAAGGGCATTCTCCGCGAGGGAGAGCGGAGAGTGGCGCACTCCAATTTTGTGCACGGGGGCGTTGACCATTTGCCACTTCAGCAGCCACGCCACGCATAGAAATCTAACAGACACTGAGATCCAAATGCAGTCCCCCACATGGGGGACTTAAGAAGAGAAATCCGAGCGATTACCATGACAGAACTGACGAATTTCCGGATCAGCGCAGCGTCAGGGCTAGCCGCTTTCAAGGCGCCAAAAGATGACATCAAGACGTCTGGGCCCCGCGAGACCGCGTTGGTGAAAAATCGCGCCCGCTGAGGATTGTAAAGGGTTGGCAATGGCGAGAAAGCAAGACTCAAAGCCAGAGGAAGAGCGCTCGTCATTGTCCTCGCCCGTCGCGCCAAGCGCTATCCGGGGTGGGCTTCTTTTCATCGGCGCCCATACCCTGTTGTTATGTCTAGCACTCGCGCTGGTTTTAGCCGGCAGCCCCTAACGTAGCTTGCGCGCTTCACTGGTTGCGATACCGATCCCTTAAGCAAGAATGCGGTGCTCGGCCGCTAATATCGCGGCCAGAACGAGCACAACGCGACCCAACGGGATTGGATCTTGACGGATTAGTGCAGGACGCTCATCACAACGAGGCGGTCCCGGCTGCCAACGCTGAAGCAGGAGGACATCATGACGTTGAAAAACATGATTGGCTGCATCCCGGCCATCGCCATGATGTTTGGTGTTGTCATCGCATCAATGCACGTAACAAGCGAAGCCGAGGCCCGACGTGG
>CAZURR010000193.1:0-2281 GCA_964622715.1 uncultured Hyphomicrobium sp.
GTCGTGAGGTGCACGTCATCAACTAGGTTGACGAGGTTATTCGGAATTGTCTTTGCAAAATCGAAAAGAATGAAGTCATCCGCACCCGCGACATCACGCACGACGTCGTTGTAGCGATCGACCCATCTGCGCGCCACTAACGGCGACACGTTCCAACCTCCCGCCCTGACATTGGCAGCGAGGTAGCTTCCCCACAGCGCGTCATTTTCCTCAGGTGGCTGCTCGACCTTGTAAAGCCATACCTTGGTTATCAACGCAAAAGCAACACCCGCGTCTCGACACAGTAGTCCCGAGCGATGCAGGTTCCACCAATAGCGTTTCAGTCCACGCTCGAAGTGACTATCTGGCGGATCCCTGAATGGCACGGAGCGTCTCGCCGCCTGCGCTCGAGCCAGTTTACTTGTGCGATTTCTCGGCGGTCGAAGCTCCTGCACGACCTGAACAAGACGAGTATCTTGCAGGGTACGCTCAATGGCCTGTAAGAATGGCATGCGTGGATTCAGCTCACGCGCCATGTACGCGAGCGTCGGCTCGTAGTCGGGATGCACTGAGAGCAACCAGTCCGCGGCGCTCTGGACGACAACCAAGTCTGGCGAGAGCTCCAGGACATTGTTTGCGATTTGTGCCAGGACCATTTCCGAAGTCGCTGCGGGTTTGGCCAATATGCCTACTTCGACGCGCGGCACGCCTCCCAGGCGCTCGTTGAGCTCTCGCCCTACCAAAATCGGGAATGTTTCCTCCTCGGGCAGAAATCGATTTTCCACCACAGAGCCACCAACGAAGATGATTCGATAAGTCCCGGAGGGCTTTTGCAACGACATCGGCGGCCCGCGAAGACCCAAGTCGTTTATTCGGAACACGAAGCGTTTCCCAAATGCCTCTGTCTCGGTGGAGAAGCCGGGACGCCTGATTTTGTCGAAAAGTGGATGGCGGACGAAGTCGGATTTTTCATTGGGCGCCGGTATGTACAGACGCAATCCTATCTCCACGAGGAGCAAAACTCCGAACGCAAGAACAAGAGCGTAAGCCGTTCCTTTTAGCATGTGGGCTCACCATAGGGCGCAAGGCCCATCGCCTTTTACTCGCCCGAGTTGACCTTGAAGCGGTGTAGTAAGTAACGGCGGAATAACGCAGCCCGATGCTGTGCGGCCGGTGGATCTCGCGCACCGTTTCCAGTGTATTGCCCCGCCAGCGCGGTCTCACCCATGCCCCGTTCGTATGAGTCCATCCTGCATATCCTACAATAGAGCAATTGGGCAGAACTGAGGCTGACCGGACTACCTCCTCCGTCGGCGGACCAGGCTAAGGACAAACGGTAATAGATCTGGCCACGCGCTAAAGTAGAGGAGCGCTCGGTGAGCGATCCAACGGGAGAGCGTTTGTACGGTGCTATACGGTGCGTGATCAGCTGCGAACCAGAATCGCGGGCAAACGCCTGCCGAACATCTCGTTAGAAATTGGCACCCAACCGCGCGCGTCGTGTTACTTGCTCACGAGCTTTCCGACAAGCTTCTGCGTTTGATCGGCGGCATCCTGCTGCATATCGGGAAGTGCATGTGCATACCGCTGGAGTGTGAAAGCGACTGACGAATGACCGGCACGCTCTGAGACGACCTTGAGATGGGTGCCTGCGCGCAGTAGCTCGGTGATGTGCGTGTGGCGCAAGCTATACATCGAGACCTTGATGATGTCGGCTTTTGACACGAGAGCCGTGAAGGCTTTGGAGACGTTGCGCGGGCGCTGCTGACAACCATCCGCTCCAGGGAAGATGAGGTTATGGACTTGGAATGCGGGTCCGGCACGCAGGCGATGGGCCTTCTGAGCAAGTTCGTGCTGGGTTAGGCAATCAAGCGCCACTTGCGGCAGCGGCAGCAGGCGAGCGCTGCGCGACGTTTTTGGCACTTTGAGCAGCAAGCCCATTTTGGTTTCTTCGAGCGAGCGTACAACCGATAAGCGTCCGGTCTCGCGGTCCAAGTCGCCCCACATTAGACCTAAAAGTTCGCCCCGACGCAGGCCCGTTGTGAGCCAAAGGAGGACTGGCGTATAGAGAGCCGTGCCGTCGGCGGCCTCAACTAGGCGGTGCATTTCGTTCTCGCTGAGTGTGTGCCTTTCGACACGAGCCGATGCCTTAAACCACTCGGCCACCCATCCTGGCTTGCGTGCGCGGCCAGAGCGCGGGAACCCATATGCCAATCCCGCATCTCTCAAGTTTCTCGGGCTTTTACCCAATCCTAAGCACGATTTGCCATGGTCCTGGTGCGTTTGTGCCCTGTAGCCCGTT
>CAZURR010000194.1:0-2270 GCA_964622715.1 uncultured Hyphomicrobium sp.
GCGACATGTTCGAGATGGTGCGGCGTATCGCGCTGGGCCGCAAGGCGCGCGAGATTGATCCCACGCTTGGCGTATTGCGTGCATGTGTCGCCGACGCCAAGAAAGATGCCCGTATCCCGGCGAGCGTGCGCAAACGACTCTGGGCCATGCTTGAATTTACCGAAACGGTCGACAAGAGCTTCGGCGAGATCATGCAGTTGCCGGCCCCGACGTTGTCGGCGCTGTTGAAGATGGGCGGTGCGGTGGCGCGGGTTGCGTTGGGCCGCAGAAAGAAGGTCGTCAAGAGTGTCCGTTCGGCCTGAGTTCAGGGACACTGAGGGAGGAGGGTGTCGTAGCGGCGCATGAACAACGTGGGGTGCCAAGGAATCAAGAGCTTTCCACTATCTCGACCGAGCCTATAACGCCCTCACAAGAAGCGCCGCCCGCGCTCACTGACTTGCGCTTTCGCCCACTCGTCGGCGAAGCGGCTTGGGGTGAGCTGCCCGAGCCGGTCCAGCGTCGCTTTTCCAAATGCCTCGCGCCAAACGAGAGCGTGCTCTACCGCGGCCGTGTCGTGGCGACCGAACTGTCGTTTGCCGGACGCGTGTTGGCGCATCTGGCCCGCGCCATTGGCTCGCCCCTGCCGCTCACCAACGGTGCCACGGGCCCGGCCTTGGTTTGCGTTACTGAGGATGAGCGCCTCGGCGGTCAAAGTTGGACGCGCATCTATCCGCGGCCCGGCCGGTTGCCCCAGGCTATCTGTTCGGCGAAGCGGTTTTGCGGGCCTACAGGAATAGAGGAGTATGTCGGCTTCGGCATCGGCATGACGCTCAAAGTCACGGTAGAAGGCGGCGCACTCGTCTTTCGTTCGGTCAGCTACTTTTTCGAAGTCGGGAGATGGCGATGGCGCTTTCCCAAAGTGCTTGAGCCCGGCCGCATGGCGATCACTCACCGCGAGGAGGGAAACGGGAGGTTCTCTTTTCGCTTGGATCTGGCGCACCCGATCCTGGGCCGGCTCGTGCATCAGATGGCCTATTTCATTGATGACTAAACTTGTCTGGTGCGCTCTTGCTTGAATGGCCCGGCGTGAAAGTGCGATAGCTACGTTATTCAAACGTTCCAGCTGCATAGGTGACCCATGACCCGACGGGCAGTGCGCATTATCTGGGTCTTGACCGGCGTGTGTCTCGCTGCCGGTGCGATCGCCAGCGTCATCATTCTGGTTGGCGCCCCCGATCAGCCCTGGCAGCACAATCTACGCGAGCTCTCCACCCTTTTGGACGTTCTTGCCCTGCTCCTTTGGATTGGGATCTTTGCGATCTACTGGGCGCGCCGCCAGCGCAAACGGTAGCGCGATCCCGCGCAACAAAGGCGACGCATCGGCGCCTATCGCGACGCAAAGCGGCTACGAGAACGTTTCCGAGCGAGGCTGGCGACAACGTCCTGTTTTGGTCGCATTTGTCTGGTTTCGGGACGTCGTCAGACCGGCGCGCAACGTATTGTATGTCGTGCGCGGCAGGTTAGTTCTTAGGAGAATCGTATGCGCAAAACCATAATACTTGGTGCAGCTTTGATCCTGGCGAGCCCCTTGGTGGTGAGCCAGGCTATGTCAGCCGGTATGACCTTGCCGCAGGCCACAGCGGGCCAGACGACAGCCGGCGGGGCGTCAATCGTGCACAAGGCGTCGCGTCGTTGCTGGCGATGGCGTAACAAATGCGGATATCGCTGGGGCTGGAGAACCGGCAGATTTTATCGCTGCCTGCGGCGGCACTCCTGCTGAGCTTTCCGGCCTGCTTTAGCACTCGATTTAACGAGCAAAAGACATGGGGCGGTCTCCTGAGACGGAGGCCGCCCTTCGCGCCTTGCGTGGCGCGGAGGCGCACGATAAGAAGCCTGCCTCTGCGGACCACGCCTTGGCACCCCGGAGAGGTGGCTGAGTGGTTGAAAGCACCGCACTCGAAATGCGGCATACTCGCAAGGGTATCGAGAGTTCGAATCTCTCCCTCTCCGCCACTGATCGCGCATAGCTCATTGTTTTACCTAGTTTATCCGGATTACCCTTTGTAGTCACCCCACATTTTAACCCACATTCGGTTTGGGTCTACCACGGATGGTATCGGACTATTCGAGACACTGAAGACGTGCTCAACGTGCGGAAAAAGCGCGGAACGAAAGCACCCAGTGACTATCCTCGACAATCCATCACAACACTCGACTGCTTTTTGGCAGCACGGCCCCTACGGAACGGGAAAGTTCCTCGGCTGGCTCGTCAAAGAGAAGAAGATTACGCC
>CAZURR010000195.1:0-2265 GCA_964622715.1 uncultured Hyphomicrobium sp.
TGACCCAAAGCGGACAAAGGCCGAGGACGAACAACGAGCCCGCACGTTTGAACCCTCTACTGTGCCTGAGAGTTCAAGCGGACAGCAGGTAACATTGGCGCAGATCATTGACCTAAGTCATAGCATCGCGTCTACCTGATATGTTTCTGGTTCAATAAGAGAAACTTGGGGGAGGAGATGATGCTCAAACAGTATTTGCTTACTACTGTTGGTGCACTTTTCGCCGCGTTTGCACTGTTGCCCGATAGTGCATCGGCTCAAGCCGCCGCGAGCCAACTTCAAGGAGAGCCCGATGACGTTGCTGTCGGCCAGAAGCACTATTCACCTTACCTGAACCGCACCTACCCGGATCGCGTCCTGTGGGGGGATACACATCTCCATACGTCCTACTCGACCGATGCCGGCATGATCGGCAACTTCCTGGGACCTGAGGAAGCCTATCGCTTCGCGCGGGGCGAGACTGTCCGCGCCTCGGCAGGAGAACGTGCGCGGCTCGTGCGCCCGCTCGACTTCCTTGTCGTGGCGGACCACTCGGAAAATCTCGGACTGGCCGTGCTGATCGAGGAGTCCAACCCAGACCTTCTTCGCAACCCCTGGGGCCGGCAGGTTCACGATCTCGTCAAGAATGGCAAGCCGATGGAAGCCTATGCGGCGTGGGGTGCGGTGATGGCAAAGAACGAGGATCCGCTGTCATCGGATACCGAGCTCAACCGGGCGATCTGGAACCGCATCGTGGAGGCGGCGGAGAAATACAACCAGCCCGGTGTCTTCACGGCCATACATGGCTTCGAGTGGACCTCGTCCTACAAGGCCAACAACCTGCATCGTGTCGTGATATTCCGCGACGACGCGGACAAGGTGAGCGACCTCATTCCGTTCTCGAATTATGACAGTCCGGATCCCGAGAAACTCTGGGAATGGATGAAAGCCTACGAGGAGCGGACCAATGGCCGGGTCTTGGCAATCCCACATAACGGTAATCTGTCCAATGGGCTCATGTTCGATGACGTTACGTTGGCAGGTAGCCCACTCTCGAAGGACTACGCCGAGCAGCGTGCGCTCTGGGAGCCGCTCTACGAGGTCACGCAGATCAAAGGCGATGGCGAGACCCATCCCGCGCTCTCGCCCAATGACGAGTTCGCCGACTACTATCGATGGGATAAGGGCAACTTCGCTCTAGCCGGCAAGAAGCCTGACATGCTGCCACGCGAGTATGCGCGCGATGCGTTGAAACGGGGGCTGCAGTATGAAGCAAAGCTCGGCGTGAACCCATTCAAGTTCGGTATGATCGGATCCACTGACAGCCACACCTCACTCGCCACAACGCGGGAGGACAACTTCTTCGGTAAGGCAACGCCTACCGAGCCCGGCACTGGCGAAGAGCGCTACATGGAAAAGATCACAGGCGTGAATCCGTCGCTGGACGGCTCCGACGTCACGATTCGTCATTACCAGTCGCTGGCTTCGGGACTTGCCGCTGTATGGGCGAAGGAGAATACGCGCACCGCGATCTGGGATGCCATGAAGCGCAAGGAGGTCTATGCGACGACCGGCACCCGCATGACCGTTCGGGTGTTTGCAGGTTGGGACTTCGACGAGAGTGAAGTGCAACGGCCCGACTTTGCTGTTCAGGGCTATGCCCGAGGGGTGCCCATGGGCGGCGATCTGACCAATGCACCAAACGGTAAATCGCCAGCTTTCATGATCCGGGCCTTGCGCGATCCGGACGGCGCGAACCTCGATCGGATTCAGATCGTCAAGGGCTGGATCGATAAGGCCGGTAAGCGCCAGGAAAAAGTGTTCGACGTTGCCTGGGCCGGCGATCGCATGCCGGGCGAAGACGGCAAATTGCCGCCCGTCGGTAATACGGTCGAGGGCGCGAAATACACCAACGATATCGGCGAAGCGGCGCTCGGTGCGTGGTGGCAGGATCCCGACTTCGATCCGGCTCAGCGCGCCTTCTACTATGTGCGCGTCCTTGAGATCCCAACACCCACGTGGCTCGCTTACGATAAGGCTTTCTACGGCGACAAGATAAAGCTTCCGGCCGATGCAAAGCTTGTTCACCAGGAGCGCGCTTACACTTCTCCCGTTTGGTACACGCCGAAAGGGTAAGCTAGTTCGCTGATGCGACCCTCGAAGGCGGCCAATTGGGCCGCCTTCTATCTGCCTTGCGAACAGTGCGGACCAGCAGGGCTGGCAATATCGTCAACGACGCGGATTTCTGTTCCTGGCCCTCAGCAGACATCAAACGGACCTCTGCGA
>CAZURR010000196.1:0-2233 GCA_964622715.1 uncultured Hyphomicrobium sp.
GGAAATGATCAGCAACTTGACTGAATGGGTTCAGTCGGCGCTCGTCATGTTGATGGGATGGTTGCGGTCCCGAACCCACGATTTGTGGGTCGGCTTGAAACCATCTCGAGCCGGACTCCTCACCGTTGCGATCCTCTTCGCGCTTCTGTTCGAACCATGGTCGCAGCAGGGCCGCGACGTGCTGCTTGAGTACGGACTTGCGGACCCAGCAGACGATCCTTGGGCGCATATCTGGTTCTACGCCGCAACATTCTGCTTTGCAGTATTGGTTTGGACAGCGTGCCGGATTTCGTCGGTCTTCCGTTTCGAGAAGGAAGAGGAGACGCTCGATCATTATCGAAGGCTGTTTCCCCGTCCACCTTTCGAAGGAGGGTCCCCAGAGGCGATTGCAGATGCCGACCGGCGTGTTGCCAATATTTATTGCGTGCGTGAGTGGGCACCCCGCTTTCTTGGACTCCTTGTGCCATTGATCGTTGCTGCGGGGTTTGTTGTCTTCGCCGGCAGAGACGGTATCGATAACGCGCTTATCTGTCTCGCAATAGCGCTGACGATAGCCCTCATGTTCATTCCCTTCATCCCCAGCGTCCAGAAAATAATTGCTAAAGCGGCTCAATGGGCATCCGAAAGAAACCTTTGGCCGCTCGCTCAAACGGGCGGAGCCATTCATCACGTGGCGAGAAAGCTGGATAAGAGAACGGGGAATGTGAGAAACCCGGCGACGAATTGGTCAGACCTCACGGAACGGTTCGGCCGGTTTGTTTTGTTTGCACTGAAGGTACTCGGCGCCATTGTTGTTGTGAGCGTGATTGCCGCCGCAGTCTGGCCTCTGGGGTTTGGCGAGATTTTCGGACCCTTCGCGGTCGCAATGCTGGCGCTGACGGTCATGCTGATCATCGGGACCGGCATCGTCATGCTGAACAGGGTGTCGAATTTTCCCTGGTTTTTGATTCTGGTATGCGTGGCGCTCGCGCTGAGCTTTCTGGACGCCCACTATATGCGTTTCCTGAAAGATACCGAGAAGGCTGTCGATGCCAGAGCAACTCCCTCCGACCTCCTCGATAAATTCGTGGCCAGCGATGAGGGAGGCAAGTCGTGGCAACCGGTTGTTTTCGTCGCCACGGCCGGGGGCGCCAGCCGGGCTGCCTATTGGACCGCAAGTGTGCTGGGCGAGCTGAACGCAACCATACCGGACTTCGACAAGCAATTGTTCCTCATAAGCGGCGTGTCGGGAGGCTCCGTCGGTGCGCTTTTCTATCGCGCCGCGCTGACTGCGGCCCCCGATGACAAGGAGAGCATCAAGGAGATCGCCAAGTCGGCTGCCTCCGGCGATTTCCTTTCGCCGACCCTCGCGTCGATGTTCATACGCGACTTGATCCCTGGATTGCCATTGTCCGATCGGGCTGAAGCTCTGGAACGAGCGTGGTCAAAGTCCTTCGAACAGGCGTGCAATCGTGTACTCCCTAAGGAGGACTCCGGGGAGGCTAAGCCTTGTCCGGTCAGTCTCGAAAACGGCTTTCTCGAGCTTTGGCAAGATAGCCCTGGATGGCCCGCCCTGATCCTGAACGGCACGATTGTCGAGAGCGGAAGCCGGGCGGTGGCGAGCAGCCTCAGGCTTGACTGCAGGAACGCGCGTCACTGCCACATTGCCGACATTGCCGATATTTTGAAGAGCGAGAAACGGGATCTTGTTGCCAGTTCTGCTGCTAACGTCAGTGCTCGATTTCCGCTCGTTGGGCCTTCAGGCAGAGCAAAAATCGATGAGCATGGCACAGTGCGAAGTGTTGTTGACGGTGGTTATTTCGATAATTTTGGCGCGATAACCTTGACGCAGATCTTGTCGGAACTTGAACCGGTATTCAAAAAAAACAACTTGGTGCCGATTGTCATCCAGATCACCAGCGATCCTGAATTTTTGCGCCCGCAAGATGATTGGCACGAGCAACCTTATATTGGCACGAGTACACCCGGTGGGCATCAGATGTTCAAGCCAATGGTAACGATGCTGAATCTACGCGGTGCCCTCGGCAGGCAGGCGTTCCTGAACCTTGCGGCACAAGCCGAACGCATGGGTGGCGCCTATTTCCATTTTGGTCAGTGCAAAGTGCCTGCGGGTAGCGCACCGCTGGGTTGGGTGCTGTCGAAAACGTCCCGTCACGTGCTTGACGGTTACGCGGACGGCCAATGCGGGAATGCCGATCAAATCGAGCGTATCAAGGCCTGCCTGGAGAGTCCT
>CAZURR010000197.1:0-2182 GCA_964622715.1 uncultured Hyphomicrobium sp.
TCAAACCGCTCTCGGCGATCTTGGCCTGTATCTTCTTCAATGCTTCCTCGGGAAGAACATTGCGGTGGACATACCCCTGCACCGTATTCACGCGCTCGCTTTCAAGCCGGAAGATCGGACTCTCGGCGGGCTGCAAGCGGACCGCCCCAATCGCCGCGAGTGGGATGCCTGGATAATCTCCGTCTGCAGCTCGCCGCAATGCGTCCGCGCCAAGCACATCAATCTCGCGCAGAGCATCGACGCTTCCGCGTGCCTGCGTACCTACGCGCAACCGGACCGGCAGCTCCTCGCTCGCTTCTATGAGAGAGCCGCCGACTGCGCCTTCAAGACTGGCCTCAAGCTGGCGCGCCACAGAACCCAGTTCGAGCCCTGCCAGCCGCGCCTTTTCTTCGCTGATATCGAGGAGCAGCTTCGGCGCACCACCGGTCAGCTGTGTCCGCGCCTGGATGATGTCAGGCTCCTGCACCATGATCGCGCGCACTTCATCGCCAATCTCTTTCAGAACTTCCAGATTTTGTCCGATGATGCGAATCTCGACCGGCGCGGTGACGGGCGGCCCTTGGACAAGACCACGAACGATAATCCGCGCTTGCGGCAACGCGCGGTCCAGATCGCGCTGTAACTCTGCCAGAACCTCTTCTGTTGCTTGCGCAGATTTTGTTGTGATCAGAGCTTCGGCAAAACTCGATTCACTGTCCTGGTCAGCCAGCATGTTGTAGTAGAAGGCTGGCGCGCTCTCCCCGATCACCCAATAGACATTTCGGATGTCGCGATGCTTGCGGATGATCTCTTCGGCCCGCTGCGCAACTCGGCCGGTTTGCGCGATCGCGGCTCCGTCTGGCAGCTTGATCTGCACATAGAATTGGTCACGGTCGACACCGGGGAAGAACTGCTGTTTTAGCGTCGGAAGCGCCCCAAATCCGATCACCGGTAAAACGAGCGCACCCAAGATTGCCATTCGCGGATAGCGCAGGGCCAAATCGAGCGACCGACCGAATGCAGCGCCGACGGCGCGCCACTGAATCCCCGTCGTGAGTATAGAGGACCGCTCGCCCGCAATGGGGCGCCGCAATAACCAGCCCGCCAGCGCCGGCGTAATTGTGAGAGCAAGCGCAAAGGACGCCACAAGCATAATGATCACGGCGACAGCGATCGCGCCGACGAAATCACCAGCGGGACCGGGCAGAACAGCCATTGGCATGAATGCAAGCGCCGTAGTGACTGTGGAAGCGAGGAGCGGCACGGCGAGTCGTTGCACGGAATCGCCAACGGCGGCTAAGCGCTCAACGCCCTTCTCCAGACGTTTGCGGATCTCATCTGTCATGACGATTCCGGCATCCACTAGCAGGCCCAGCGCCACGATGAGGCCAGTTATCGACATTTGATGAATCGGAATCCCAACCGCTTGCAGACCCGCAAGCGACATCAGACTTGCCAAGGGAAGTATGGCTGCAACGATCAGCGCCGAACGCCAGCCAAGTGTAAATATGAGCACAGCAACGACGAGCGCCACGCCGATCAGCAGATTGACTAGGACATCGGCCAGACGTTCGAAGGTGTACTGGCTTTGATCGAATAAAAGCCGGTGCTGAAGCCCCGCCGGCAACTCAGCCTTATATGCGTCGAGCAACGACCTGACCTGCGTCATCCACTTGTCGACCTGCCTATCGTCTTCCATCTTAGCCGCGACGAGGATGGCCTCCTTGGAGTCGACATACGCAAGGCTGGACGACGGCTCGCGTACGGCTCGCGTGACCTCAGCGACATCCGAAACCCGCACGATCTGGCCAGCCGAACCATCGTGCACAGGGATATTGCGAATGCGCTCAAGCGACTTGATCTCGCCGGTGACCTCAACCAGAAAATTGGTGCCCGATCCCCTTATCTGGCCAGCCCGCACTTTGGTATCGGCGTTGGCGATCGCTCTGGAGACTTGCCCCACCGTCAACCCCAAAGACGCAAGCTTGCGCGGGGCAATGGTGACAAGGATCTCTTCTTCCTGGGCGCCATAGACCCGCACCTGCTTCGTGCCGGGGAGGGCACGCAACCGGTCCTGCAGAATCTCGGCGTAGCGGCGCGAAACGCCCGGCGTGACTTCGGCGCCCGGCGCAGCCTCAATGGTGCTAATGGCCGAATACGCGCCGACCCGGTCGTCATCGAATTCCGGCTCGGGCACACCAGC
>CAZURR010000198.1:0-2167 GCA_964622715.1 uncultured Hyphomicrobium sp.
AGGCCATGCTCGCTGATCTTCGTGCGTCGCTCTATCGCTACAATGTTCCCGACCGCGAGCAGAAAGACGTCATCGACCTCGTCAACTCGATCAAGGGCGACATCGTTACCGCCACGAACTGAGCGAATTCCCTCAGCTGGCACGATACATCAGCGAAGCGCGATGCTGGCGGCAAGTCGTGTCGAGCGCTTGTGTGCAATTATCGAGCGACGCGACGTGATGTCCGCTTTGCCCCGAACGTGTTGCAAAAGTCCGACGCCACTATCCAGATTGCATGAGGAGGAGCCATGGCAAAGGAAATCGTGATGCTGCATGGTGCTTCTGTTGGCGGCTGGTGCTTTGAGCGGTTCCGCACGGTGTTTGAGGGCCTGGGCTGTACCTGCCATGCGCCTGACCTGATTGGTCACGGCAAGAACGCCGCCGCAGGCGAAACGAAGCTCGTCGGCGTCGGTATGACAGACTACCGCGATGCGCTAAGGTCATTTCTATCGACCTTTGCCGCGCCGCCCGTGCTTCTTGGTCATTCAATGGGGGCGGTGCTCGCCCAACAGCTTGCCGCCTTAGGGTTCGCGCGGGCTTTGATCCTTGTCAGCCCGGCCCCGCGTGCTGGCATCCTGCCCGCAACGGATGGTGAGAAGCAGCTGGCGCGGGATCTGATGTCGCTTGGACCATTCTGGACCACGGTGATCCCTCCAGACTTCGACTTGGCCAAAATTTACTCGCTCAATAGGGTGCCATCAGAACAGCAACGTGGCGTGTTCGACCAATTCATACCCGAATCCGGTCAAGCATTCTTCGAGCTGTTTTTCTGGATGTTCGATTCGGCATCGGCGACGGCCGTCGACACCGACGCAATTCGGTGCCCCGTGTTGTGCCTATCGGGCACGGACGACCGGCTCGTCTCAGAGGCGACGGCGCGGGCGACGGCGGCACCCTTCAGGGAGGCAACATTCTGGGAAGCGGTTGGGCACGCGCACATGCTACCGATCGAACCTGGCGCGGATGATCTTGCACGCCGGGTAGCTGAGTGGGTTCCTGATTGAAGTCGCGACGAAATGGTCGCGTTCGAGCCGGTAACGTCATCAAAGAAATTCAGTGATGGCTCGGATGTGGCGGGGGCCACTCCTAGCAATTGGGCTCACCTGTTAGAACGCTTACGGCGAGTATCGCTTTCCGCCAGGGCACGAACGCGAGAAGGGCGCCGGTCCGGGGGGAGAGACCAAATGCGCTGTTTTTATCATGGAAGAACCACCGCGGACCTTTGACCCACAGTCAATGGTTGCTTGACTTAAGTAAGGCGCTGCCTTACACTGTTGGTGATCGTGTGGGGGCCCGAGGCGGTGATCAGGAGCTTTCGATCCAAGAAGCTTGAACGCTATTGGTGGAAGGGAGACCCCAAACGGATCGATCCCCGGCACCTCCCCAAAATCAGGCTCCAGCTCGACCGGCTTGAAAAGGCGAGGCGTCCGGAAGCTATGGACGTTGCCACTTGGCGCTTTCATCGACTGCGTGGCGAGCGCCGGTGGGCTGTCTGGGTTGATCAAAACTGGCGACTGACCTTTGGTTGGAGTGCTGAGGGTCCCGATGCGGTCGACGTCGATTACGAAGATTACCATTGAGGAGCGAGCCAATGCCGAAGCGTCATCCGTCTATCAAACCCGTCCATCCAGGGGAGATCGTCCAGGATGTGTTTGAGACCTTGAAAGCGGAGAAGGGATTGACGAAGCCGGCTTTCGCCAAGGCTCTTGGCATTTCTCGCCAGACGCTGCACGACATCATGACGTGCCGGCGGTCGGTGACGCCTGAGATGGCCTTGCGCCTTGAGGCCGCCATCGGCGGTGATGCAGAAACGTGGCTCGCCCAACAGATGGACTATGACCTCCACCACGGTCGGGCCACCTTCAATCCTCAGAAGGTGAAGCGACTGGCTGTGGCTTGATTCCAGTGGGCACGGCCGCCCCACTTTTTACATTTCGCCGGTTTGCCGTGCTCCCTTGCCCCCGCTCAAACCCCCATATTTTGGGGATTGCGGGTCGCTTACTTTTTACAGAAGACGCTATTTGTAAAAAGTAACGCATGTCCGCTTTACCCCCGAAAGCGGACATTCTCGAAGGCGGCGTCGATGTCCGCTAAGTGCCATGTGTGGACGGCTCCGGGTTGGCAAGGG
>CAZURR010000199.1:0-2144 GCA_964622715.1 uncultured Hyphomicrobium sp.
CGTGTCCATGCTCGTTGTAAAAGGCGCTCTAGCCGCAGCTTCGACTGTTCCGTTCTATGAAATTGTATTGATGCTGGTGTGCCCCTGGTGTCCGGTCTCGGTCGCACATGTGCCTAACCGCTAATCGAGCTTATTTCCCCAATGGTCGACACGTCCCAGACAAGCCGCTCGTTATTTGATTGCTGGTTGGTCCTGATGGTGGCTTGCCTCGGAGCATTTCTGGTTGGCTCAAACGCTACGGGCGTCATGACGGCGTTACCAGCGATCAAGGCGGATCTCGATCTCACGACACTGGCCCAACAATGGATCATGAACATCTACATGCTCTGTGCGGCGGTCCTTGTCGCCATAATGGGCTGCTTCTCTGATATTTTTGGCAAGTTAAATGTCTTTATATTTGGCTTGGCCGCTTTTGGCCTCGGTTCCGCTGCCGACATGGTCGCGAATGACATTATTTTTCTTTTGGTCGGTCGCATCGGCCAAGGCATTGGCGCGGCTGCATTGATGAGCGCTGCCGTTGCATTGGTCAATGTAACTACGGAAAAATCGAAGCGCGCCCTGGCGCTGGGTATTTGGGCGAGTTCGGTCGCGCTTGGACTCGGTGTTGGCGTGCTGATTGCTGGAGCACTTATCGCAGCGATAGGTTGGCGCGCTGTGTTTGCGGTCGATGTGATCGTAATTGCGGTTACGTCGGTGCTGTGTGTGCGCATTGTCACGCATAAGCTCGTCCCGTACGCGGAGCGCAAGGCGATCCCTGTCGACTATATTGGTGCGGGTCTGCTGGTTTTTGCGCTGGCTCCATTTTTCTATGGCTTGAGCAACGTACACATCGCAGGGTGGGCCTCCAGTGAGACGCTGAGCCTTTTTGCAATCGCCATCGCGGGAGCAGTGGCATTCGTCATACGTGAGAACTACGCCGTTGAGCCGCTCGTCTATTTCCGGTTTTTCCGCTATCCGGGCTATCTCGCCTCAACGCTTGGAATTTTTGCCGACGGGGTGGCAATCATAGGCGTGACTTTGTTCTTCAATCTTTTTGCGCAATCGGCGAGCGGGCTCGGCTTTACGGCCTTTGTGGCCGGCGCAGCGATTCTTCCCTATTCAGCCACCAGCTTCGTATTGTCGGTGGTCCTGCCACACCGCCTCGCCAAGGGCACAACGAGGTGGCCCATCACCAGCGGCATGCTGTTGATCGCTGCCGGTTTTTGGCTCCTGTCACAAACGGGAGCCGACGCGACCTATTCGGATCTGTGGTGGAAATTGACTCTTATTGGCGCTGGAATGGGGCTGACCTACCCGCTTTCCCCATCGTCGGTCTGCGTGCGCTTCCCGATGAGCACGCCGGCCAAGGCTCCGGTGTCATCAACATGTGCTTCTACTTCGGGCTCACGATTGCTATCGCCGCGGGGGGAACGGTGATGGGAAAAATACGCGGTGACGCCGTTTCTCAAACTGTATCCGGACTTTCGGATGCGCCGGCAAACGCCATGAAACGGGTGCACGAGTTAGCGCATGGTTCGGCAAGCGAGGTCAAAGACGCGTCGGCGCACTTCAACGCTGTGGATGCCGCCAAAATCGAGCACACCCTGAACACCGTGGAGTCGAGCGCGTTTTCAGGCGCCATGTTGCTGTTTATGATCATTGCACTCATAGCCGCTGCAACAAGCCTATTTCTGCTCAGGTCGCAGCCAAAAGAAGCGGGCACGCCTCAGCCGAGCAAGACTGGCTAGGCAAGGGATTGCGGTGCTGGCGCCCCTGCGATAACGAGGGCCCTTATCAAGGAGCGAGCCCATGCAGGACAAGGTCAAGACGAGCACGAAGTCCAACCTCATCGAAGGCGCGACCGGCGATTGGGAGCTCATCGTCGGCCTGGAGGTGCACGCACAGGTGGCCTCAGCGTCTAAACTTTTCTCCGGCGCCTCGACTGCGTTCGGCGGCGAGGCAAACGGCCACGTGTCGCTCGTCGATGCGGCCATGCCCGGGATGCTACCCGTCATCAATTCCGAATGCATCGCGCAAGCCGTGCGCACAGGCCTTGGCCTCAAGGCGGCCATCAACTTAAAGAGCGTGTTTGATCGCAAGAACTATTTCTATCCCGACCTGCCGCAGGGCTACCAGATCAGCCAGTACAAACAGCCGATCGTGGG
>CAZURR010000200.1:0-2120 GCA_964622715.1 uncultured Hyphomicrobium sp.
CTGACCCCCTGATTACAAATCAGGTGCTCTACCAACTGAGCTAAGCCGGCCCCGCAATTGCCAAAAGCCTTGGCGCCGTAGCGTAGGCGATGCAACATGAGCGTGCGTCGTCGGGTGCGCCTTATATCGCGCCCGTCGACCGGGTGCCAGTGTTGAAGTCGTGTGTTTTCCTGTTGTCCTAGCGCATGTCCAATAAGAGCCCGGCCCCTCAAGCTTAGAGTTTGATTCACGTTTCTTCGGCAGGGTAGAGGCGAGTTGGCTCAGGTTCTTTTTGTATGAGGTTACGAGTATGCGTTTTCAGCGTGCGCTTGCCGCGATCTGCGTGGCGATTGTGCTGAGTTTTGCTGCCCAGGCACCGGCCGAGGCTGGCGGCTGGCGGAGTTCGTCGGCAGGTCGGGGGTACTCGTATGACCCCTATGGCTACCGATATCGCCCACGCGGGTACTATCCTTACTACAACTCGCGCTATTGGCGTCCGGCCTACCAGATGCGCGGGCCCCGCGTGTATTACCGGCATCCGCCTTATTATCCGGCCTGGGGTTATCCTGTTGGCGGTTGCCGTAAGGCCTGCAAAAGGCGCTTCTACCATCGTCGCCACCGGTATCATCGTCGTCGCTGGTAAAATTGCGCCAGCTTGATCGGAAGTGGGTAGCGGCGTTGCGCCGTGCCATAGCCTTGCGATCGTCAGCGACAGACAATAGTTGCCAGGCTTAGGTGTTTCGCCGCCGCGCGGCTGCCAGGTGCAGCGCGATGGCTGCCGCGTTGGATACGTTGAGGCTGGCGATGGGCCCCGGTGCGGCGATGCGGCAGAGGCGATCGCACGAAGTACGCGTCAGCGCGCGCAAACCTTTACCTTCCGCACCGAGCACCAGTGCAATGCGTCCGGTGAGCGGTTCGTCATCAATCAGCCCACCCAATTCATCAAGGCCCAGGATCACGAAATCGAGGTCCTTTAAATCGGCAAGTGCGCGGGCCAGGTTCTGAACCAGAATGACGGGGACGTGCTCAAGCGCGCCGGACGCCGACTTGGCGAGTGTGCCATCGAGCGGCGGGCTGTGGCGGCGCGTCATAACCAGTCCGGCCGTGCCGAACACGGCACCTGAGCGCAGCACGGCGCCAACGTTGTGGGGGTCGGTGACGTGATCAAGGACGATGAGCGGGCCATGGGTCTCCGCGCGCTGGGCGACTTCTTCAAGTTCCGGCTCATCGAGCGGCTCGGTCTCGAGCATAACGCCCTGGTGCACGGTATCGGGGCCAAGGATGCGATCGAGTGCACGCGGAAGGACACGTTCTGGCTCGACTTGGCGCTGGGCAAGAACCTCACTCAGACGGTTCTCCGCGTTTTCCGTCATGAGTAGGCGACCGATTTTACGGTGCGGATTATTGAGCGCCGTCTCGACGGCGTGCACGCCAAAGAGACGGACGAGCCCGTCGTCGCGTTGCGATCGCACGGTTCCCGACTTGGCTCGTTGCGATTGGCGAGGGGCGCCCATTTCTGTGTTCGTCCTTTGTGTGCTTAGTGGCGAACCAATGTCTGGCAACGATCGATTGGGCTGTCGTTGAGAGCGCCCCGATAAACTGCGAATATGATTGAAGCGCAATCACTAGTTTAAGAGCGGATGGAGGCAACGATGCAGGAGCTGGAGCCGACGTGGGGGCGTGTGATGAGCGTGTGGTGGCTGCTAGCCTGGCGCAGCGCGGCGGGTGCTTTGCTGCTCGGGTCGGCCGTGGGCTTTGTTTTTGGTGCAAATGCCGCGCTGCAGAACTGGCCCGCGGACAAGATTCAAATGGTGAGCTCCGTGCTGGGTGGGTTGATCGGTTTGATATGGGCCATTGTTGTGGTGCGCATGGCACTTAAGAAGCGGTACGGCAATTTTCGCATCGCCCTGGTGCCCATGACGGCGGCTTAAGCGTGCTTCGTGAAAGGGGCCAGGAAGGCCTCGCATTCGTGTCTGCGAGCAAGGCGGGCCGGTATTGACTTTGAGGGCGGCTTCACAATAAACACGGGGGCATTGCCCTGCCGCTTCCACGCGCGGGGCGATTTCGTTTATAGCTTGCGCTGCGCAGGCGCTGGCCGAAGTCTTGGAGGGGTGCCCGAGTGGCTAAAGGGGACGGACTGT
>CAZURR010000201.1:0-2100 GCA_964622715.1 uncultured Hyphomicrobium sp.
TGGATCGTGTCGGCGTAGTCGTCGTAAAGATCCTCGGCGATCCGGCAGCCATCGTGATTTACGACCGAGTTCACGCGCTTGCTGGCCTTCTCACACGCATCAATCAGAACCTTGCGCAAATCGGCAACATCGCTCTTCTTGCGCACGCTCCAGCCCTCCAGGTTGAGGAACAGTATATTGCGCTCGGCATCGTAGCTGACGCGCTCTGAAAGCTTGAGATTCATCAGGTCCGCCATCAGGTCCATCGGCTCGTCGACAAAGATGCGCGGGTTCATCGGCACCGGTTTGTTTATGATCGCCTTGAAATCCATGTGCGCGAGGATGTCGCGCTCGATGTCGATGCCGGGTGCCACCTCAATCAGCTCGAGACCGCCGAGCGTCAGCTGGAACACGCAACGCTCGGTGACGTAGATCACGGGCTGCGACCGCTTCGCGGCATACGTGCCGCTGAACGTCACCTGCTCGACGTCGTGTACGAACTTGCGTACCTTACCCTCCTTGAGGATCTTGAGCTTGCCGGCCTCGATCGTAACGTCGAGCCCGCCAGCGGTGAAGGTGCCGACGAACACCACCGCGCGCGCGTTCTGCGAGATGTCTATGAAGCCGCCACAACCGTTCAACCGGCCGCCAAACCTGCTGGTGTTGACGTTGCCCTGCGCATCGCATTCTGCCATACCGAGACAGGTTAGATCGAGCCCCCCGCCATGGTAGAAATCAAACATCTGGTTCTGATCCACGATAGAATCAGGATTGGCGGAGGCCCCGAAGCTAGATCCGCTGGCCAAGACGCCACCAACCGCTCCCGCTTCCGTCGTCATGACGATGTAGGGGGTGACCTTTTCCTCGTTGGCGACAGCCGCCACGCCGTCAGGCGCGCCGACGCCAAGATTGATGACTCCATTCGGCGGTAGCTCGAACGCGGCCCGCCGCGCGATGATCTTGCGCTCATCGAGCTCCATTCTCGCCATGCCTTCGACGGGTACACGCACCTCACCGGCGAGCGCGGGATCGTAGACCACACCATAGTTCATGCGATGCAGCTCAGGCGGATCGGCGACGACCACGCAATCGACTAGGATGCCCGGCACCTTCACATCCTTGGGTTTGATCGATCCCTGCTCGACGATACGCTCGACCTGGGCGATGACGATGCCGCCATTGTTGTGCGCGGCCATCGCCTGTGCCAGCACGTCGAGCGTGAGGCATTCCTTTTCCATGCTAAGGTTGCCGGAGGGATCGGCGCTCGTTGCGCGGATCAATGCAACATCGATCGGCGTGGCCTTGTAGAAAAGCCATTCGCGGCCCTCGGCCTCTACAAGCTTCACCAAGTCCTCCGAAGTCACCTCGTTGACCTTGCCCCCGCCCAGGCGCGGGTCGACATAGGTGTGCAGCCCGACCTTGGAGAAAAGGCCCGGCTGGCCCGAGGCGCACGTCCGGTAGAGCTTCGAGATGATGCCTTGCGGCAGATTGTATCCCTGGATCTTGTTGTCCTGGGCCGCCTGCGCGACCTTCGGCATCCGGCCGAAGTTGGCCGCTATGACACGCCTCAGCAGCCCCTCATGATGCAAACGGCCCGTACCCAGTCCCTTGCTGTCACCGGCACCCGCGCACATGATAAGTGTGAGGCCCTTGGGCGCGCCGGACTCGACAAACCGCTTTTCGAGGGCCGCATGAAGTGCTTCGGGAATGCAGCTCTGCACAAACCCCGTTGTCGACACGACGTCGTTATTGCTGATTAGGGCAATGGCTTCGTCGGCCGTAATGACCTTGTTGTTCAACATCTTGCGTTTCCCCTGCGCCTCCGCACCTTGAGACCCCTGTGCAAGGAAGGCCCCAAGGGAGATCGGAACCATACCCGCCCCTATATATAACGAGATTTTGAAATGAAGATCAGAAGCCTGATCCTGTTGATGAATGTCTTGTCCGGATGCTTCTCCAGAACGAGCGCCGCCAGCACCTGATTAACGATCGCCGCCGCCCGACGCAGAGACCAGCGTGTTCGAGCGAGGATCAGGATGTCGTCTATGTAACGGACGTCCGGTGGGAACGCTCTGATGTCCGCTTCTCTAATCGGCCGTTCGGGGTCAAGCGCTTTCAGAC
>CAZURR010000202.1:0-2065 GCA_964622715.1 uncultured Hyphomicrobium sp.
TCTGGCGCCGGAACGTTTTGACGACGGAACCAGAGCTATCGAGCACGTTGCCGAACCGAACCATTGTAAATACGGTGCCGTTCCCGTCCATGGCCGCCGCTTGCAACACAAGCTCGGCGAGCCTTTTGCTCGCCCCCATGATACTAGTCGGGCGCACAGCCTTATCCGTAGAGATAAGCACCATGAGCTCAACGCCCTCCGCCTTGGCACATTCGGCCATCACGGCGGCGCCGAACGCGTTATTGCGCAATCCGACGATCGGATTGTCCTCAACAATGGGGACGTGCTTATAAGCGGCGGCGTGGTAGATTATTTCGATGTCATAGCGTCCAATCGTATCTCGCACCAGCTCAGCATCCAGCACGGAGCCGAGGACAGCAACAACTTCGGGGCGCTTAAAGCCCTCGGGAATGACCTGAATGATCTCGCGCAACTCTCTGTCGATTTCATAGAGCGTCACTTCGGAAATATCGAATAGGACGATCCTGCGCGGCTCGTGGTGCAATAGTTGGCGCACGAGCTCAGAACCAACAGATCCCGCCGCACCTGTCACAAGAATAGACTTGTTGCGCGTTGTGCGGGCCAACAATTCCCTATTCGGTGGAACTTTCTCGCGTCCGAGCAAATCTTCCACTCGCAAAGGACGAAGATCAGAAACACTGACACGTCCCGAAGCAACATCTCCAACGGCCGGAAGAACCTTTACCGCGGCTGGATGGAGCTCCAGCTTCTTGAGGATGCGCCGCCGTTCGCGCCGCTGGCTATCGGGCAGAGCCAACAATACATCCTGGACGCTATGGCGCTCGATCAACGTCCCTAGCCTATCGGGCGAATGTACTTTCAATCCGGCAACGTATTGGCGCCATAAAGACGGCTCCGCGTCGACGAACGCTACTGCTTCGTAATCCCTGGAGTGACGAAGTGCATCAAGGAGCTGCACTCCCAACTTTCCTGCGCCATAGATGATGACTGGGCGTGGTTCCGCCTCTGCCGATAGCGCGGCAACGCTAATGCCTGCGCTTTGCAAAAGCATCGCAGCAGCTTCTCGACTGCCAATAATCAGTAAGCTTGCCAGGATACCGTAACCGAAGATGACCGAACGCGGCACACCATGCTGGCCCGACACAAATACGATCAGCGACCATATGAGCACGGAAAGCCACACACACGCGATCATGCGGCTGTGCGCACGATAGCCCAGGTAGCGGGTCACGTGCTTATAGAGATGGAAAGCGGCAAACGTCGCGACCGTGATGATCGGCGCAGCCGCAATCAGGATGGTTGTCTCCCAACTCGCCGGCACATAAATCACATTGTAACGTAAGCTAAACAAGAACCAGATCGCAAAGCTTAGACAAACGAAATCCAAGGCGCCAAGAATGACGCGCTTATTGACTCGCTGCAAATCAAGCAGCCAGCCTCGCGAATGCACAAAGAGCGAATGAGCGGAAGTGTGCGTCACGTCATCTCCGTCGCGTGTTCAAATGGGGCAAGTTGGAAACTGGCCCCAAGAAACGGCGCCATTGCACGCTTACGCACACTTGAACCGGCTAGCGGATTGCACGTGAGCTTTGAGCGGCAAAGCTCAATAAGCCACGGCCACGAAAACCGCCGGCCAGACCGGACTATGAACGCTATACGGAACGCAACGCAGGATGATCTTCATACAGACCACGCGGAGGCTGATGGCTCCGCTAAGTGCATGTCGGGCTGCTCGGCGAGACCGTCGAACGGCGCCAGTGCTCGCAACCCGGCATTGAAAAAATCTACAACAGCTCGAATTGGGCCTACAAGCCGAACACACGGGTCAGCGCACCTTTGCCAGGCAGTGGTGATTTAATCGCAACACGGAACATCCGTGGCGCGGCATTCCTGGGCAACCCCATCCTCCGAGGTCGGAATGGTTGACGATGAAGAAGGCCTCGCCAGCATCGACCCTGTCTATCCTGTGGCAGCACTTCTTGTTTTGCCCGCAACCCGTGTTGCTTCCGCCCTGCTGCTCTCCCTCGACAGCTGATCCATCCACCGATACGCGAGCCAAACGGCAAGAACGCCGAAAATCACG
>CAZURR010000203.1:0-2061 GCA_964622715.1 uncultured Hyphomicrobium sp.
TCTTACTTAGTCAAGCCCCTCAGTGACCAGATCACGCGGGCGTTCCGGGAGCAGTGATAGGTGAGGGGGAAGGATGCAATATTGGTGGCGCCCCCGCACAAATGTCGGCTGAGTGCCATAGTAGACATCAGGGTATTTCTGCCGAACGCCCACTCATCTCGGTCGGCTACCGTTGCTCTGGTACACCAAAGATCTAGCTTGCGAGGCGTGACCAAACTAGCATTGCACCCCGGTCACTCCGTGCCGGCTCATGAAAACTGTCTGAGCGGCTGTTTCAGCGTCACGTCTGCATGTCTCGGAATACTTTTTGGTCAATGCGCCATGGTGAGATGGGTTTTCCTCAGCACTCTGTTCTTCGGCCCGGCAATGGCGCTCCTGACGGGTCTCATCGGCGCCACCGTCCAGGCAAAGGCCGGCGACGCGCCTCGGCTCTCAATGCCCATTGCATGCACGTTAGGCGAGACCTGCTTCATCCAAAACTATGTCGATGTCGACCCTGGTCCTGGCGTTCTCGATTACATGTGTGGACATGCGACCTACGAGGCACACAGTGGTACCGACTTCCGTCTCCACTCAGCGGCCCAGTCCAAAATGGGGGTTGGTGTGCTCGCCGCTGCGGATGGCACCGTGAAACGGGCACGTGACGGCATGGCGGACGTCTTCGCCAACGCAGCACGCACCAAGGCTCTCAAGGGTCGGGAATGCGGCAACGGTATCGTGATTGATCATGGTGATGGTTGGGAGACGCAGTATTGCCACATGCGTCGAGGCAGTCTTGCCGTGAGGGCCGGCGAAAAGGTGGCGCGTGGTCAGCGCCTTGGTGATGTTGGCTATTCAGGCAAGGCAGAATTCGCTCACCTTCATTTGTCGGTGCGCCATAACGGGGAGACGATCGACCCCTTCTCCGGCCGGCGCCAGGATGCTACCTGCGTCTCCCATTTACGCAAGGCAGAAAGCCTTTGGGAAGAAAGTGCGGCCGAAGTTCTAGACTACCAGAGCGGGCAAGTTTTCGCCGTGAACTTTTCAGATGCAGTGCCGGTCTTGGACGCTCTCGAACGTGATCACGTTGGAACTAAGCCCCATAGCAAGAGCGAGCAGTTTATCTTGGTTGCCCGTTTCTTGAATTTGCGCGGAGGTGACCGCATCCGCCTTGCCATTGAAGGGCCGGCAGGATTCCACGTCAAAAGAAACATGATGCCGCTGCAACGCGACAAGGCGACATACATGGCTTACGTCGGCAAGCGCCGGACGCAACCATCATGGCCGCCCGGTCAATATAAGGGGCACGCTGAGGTCGTCCGCGGATATACCATCATCTCCGAAATGCGGTCCGCGTTCGCGATTCCTGAGTGAAACCGGACGACACCATCCCGTGCGCACAATTTGCGCAAGGCCTTCGGCGTCATTCCGGCCAGTCTTGTTGATTTACATCTTGAGGGCGGCACGTACATGCCTCGCATCGAGACACACGACGTCAAGGTCCCGACTGCGCAGATCATGCTCGATCCAAGGCATCATGGGTCCTGTCTCGACGCCGACCCGTGCTCCGCCACACTGGACGGATATTGCTCCGCCGTTGACATTCCAACTTCGATACTGATATCGCTTCGTGGGTCAAGCGGCCTGTTCCCTGGGGAACAGCCTCCGCTTTGGGACTGTCTATGATTTCTGAAAGGTAGACAGTTTGAGGTTGGCTCACGATGATCCGATCCTTATTCGCTGGGTTGTCCTGCGCGCCGATACTGGCGCTGCTGCTGCTGATGTGCGCATCACCGGCGCAGGCCAAGCGCGTTGCGCTGGTCATCGGAAACAATCAGTATGAGAACGTCCCCAATCTTCAAAAGGCGGTGAACGATGCGCACGCACTCGGCCAAACGCTCAAGGACCTGGACTTTGAGCTGATCACGGCGGACAACATTGGCCGCCGGGAGATGAACCAAAAGCTCCAGGAGTTCGCCGCCAAGCTCGGGAGGGGCGATGAAGCCCTATTCTTCTTCGCCGGACATGGGGTTCAGATTGACGGCCAGAACTTTTTGCTCCCGACCGACATTCCAAACGCCA
>CAZURR010000204.1:0-2008 GCA_964622715.1 uncultured Hyphomicrobium sp.
GCTGCAGCCTCGGCTTCGGCAACAGCATTCGCCTTTGCCTGGGCCTTGGCAGCGGCAATGGCCTTCGCTTTTGCTTTGGCCCTGGCGGCGGCAACGGCCCTTGCTCTTGCTCTGGCCTTCGCCCTGGCGATGGCTATTGCACGGGCTCTACGCTTGGCGAGCGCCCTGCGTTTGGCAAGGCGACGGGTGAGATGGAACCGGTTGCGGTGGAAACCACGGCGGAAACCACGGCGGCGATGGCCACGAAAGCCAGCCTTATGGACGGTCGAGAACTGCGACGAGGCGCCGACGGCCGGCACATTGAATCCGGCATCTGCAGCCGGGGCGAAAAGGGTCGTGACGGCAAGAAAAGCAGCTGCGATGGCGATCAGCATCTTGTTCATAACGGGTCTCCTAGTTGGTGTTCGGTTTCTGATGCCGATATTGCCCCGGTGGGACCCCTGGCGCTGTTTCGGAGGAAACGCTGTTAAATTAATTTCGAACGCGTCCGCGTTGGACAGGAATGGCTTTGAAAACAGCGGGTTGGGGGTTTGGCCATCGAGGGGCGGCGGGGTGTAGCTCGCCACACGAGCAGAATTCTGAGCCAAAGTGGGCCGCATTACACGACGGGCGTGCAGCCGGTTTGCGCCTAAATGCCCAAGGTTGCCCCGGAATGCCAATGCCGAGCGTTGGAGGACCACCTTTGCTGCCGTTTATGCTGCCTTCTGGCCCGCAGGGCTGCTACGATGCCTCACTGAGCTTCGAGAACCACCGCCCTGTAAGGCCGGGGTTCAAAGACGGTGTTTGCCAAAACGGTCCGAATTGACGTATCCCCTGCATGACAACAGCGTCCGCGCGCAACCCAGCTTCCCATGCGTCTCAATAAATCTACAAGCCACGCCGTCCGCATTCTCGTCCACTGCGCAAAGTCGGACGACGAGCTCGTCAAGGTCGCCGAGATCGCACGACGGCTCGATATCACCCAGCAGAACACGTTCAAGATCGTGCATTTGCTGACCAAGGGCGGCTTTCTGGGAACCGTTCGCGGGCGCAACGGAGGGGTACGACTGGCCCGCCCTGCAGCTAAAATCCGCATCGGTGACATTGTCCGCTCAATTGAGCTCAGCGGCACCGACGGCATGGAGCCTGGTCAGGGAACCGGCCTAAATGAAATCGTCGACGATGCGTTGGAGGCGTTCATCAGTGTGCTCGATCAACACACGTTGGCAGATATGGTGAACGCCGGGCAGCCCCTCGCTGATGCGACCGCTACGGGCGGTAGCACCAGGCCCAGCAAAGCAGCACGTTCGCGGGCCACCGTGGCAAGCTCCAGCCGTGTGCGCCGTGGTGCTCAGCACGCAAGCGCACGCTAAGGGCAAATCGCAAATTGATTTTGGCTGGGAGCCAGCTCCGGCGTCAGATGTGGCCTTGCGTCACTTGACAGGTATCCCGTTCTCTTCAAAACATGATCTTTGAAGTCTATATAGAGCCCATAGGGCCGGGCCTCGTCGGACGGAAGAGCCGCGATGGGCTGCTTGACTTGGCTCAATGACTGGGAAGCCGCAATGCTGCAGCTTCCTGCAGGTCGCGCGCCAGTCAGTGTAATGGAGTTGGTACTTTGATCATTTGCTCGTGCACAATGATCTCCGACAACGATATCGAGGATGCGCTCGTCGAAATCCTCAACCAGCCCGATGCGCCAATCCCGACACCCGGCGTCGTCTATCGCCACTTGAGCAGGCGGATGAACTGCTGCGGTTGCGCGCCCCTCGCCGTTGAGACGATCTACAATAAGATGGAAGAGCTGGAGAAGAAGGGGCTCATCTGTCCGTATGTGTGTGAGACGGCACGCAGCAAGCTTATCGAGTTTACCGCGCGCCGCTCCACCAAGCGCACGAGCACCAGCGACAAGCCGGCTCCCGCACGTATTGCAAAAGATGGCCAACTAAAGGTCGCCTGAGCTTTCGCTTTGAGATTTTTGACTGGATTCGCATCGGCTCTCCCACCACAATTGCTACAGCAGCCTCGC
>CAZURR010000205.1:0-1975 GCA_964622715.1 uncultured Hyphomicrobium sp.
AGCGGACATCGGCCAGAAGCTAATCTCTTCTTGAGAGCCGCCTATTGGACTTTGAGCCCCTCGTAAACCAAAGTCGATATTGCTAAAGGTTCGTGCGGGCGAGAGGTATACTTTTCGAGCGTCGCATTGCCCTCATGACCTCGCCGAGGCCTTGCCGCGAACGGTCGCGCCGGCCGATGAAGATACTCGGACGCAGAGAAGAACCATCGTGCAAGGCGCGAAACTTCCAGATCTGCTATCCGACCGAGGTGCCTGAATGCGAGTGCGTTTCTGGGGTACACGGGGCTCCCTACCGAAGCCAGGGCCGGATACACTGTTTTACGGTGGCAACACCTCGTGTGTCGAGGTGCAAACGACCGCCGGTACGCGTGTGATCATTGACTGCGGGAGCGGTCTGCACGGCTTGGGGCAGGCGCTGATGGCTGCAGGCACCCCCAGTTTGAAGGGTTATATCCTCATCAGTCATACACATTGGGATCACATCCAGGGCATCCCGTTCTTCACACCGCTTTTTATTTCAGGAAACGAATGGGATATTTACGCGCCTAAAGGCATCGGCCAATCCGTGCACGATACGTTGGCTGGGCAGATGCAGTATGCGCATTTTCCAGTGAGCCTCGATCAGATGGGAGCCAAGATCCGCTATCACGAGCTAATCGAAGGGGCTTTCCGGATCGACGACGTTACGGTCAGAACCCGATACATGAACCATACCGCACTTACGCTCGGCTTCCGATTGGAGGTTGATGGCGCCACAATGGTGTATGCTTCGGATCACGAGCCTTTTTCACGCCAACTGGCATCCGGCAAAGGGGATATACTGGGACAGGATCGCCAGCATTGTGAGTTTCTCGCCGGCGCCGATCTCGTCATCCACGACGCCCAATTCAAGTTGGACGAGTATCATACCAAGATCGGCTGGGGCCATAGTACGGTCGAATACGCCGTTGCAATGTGCAGAGCAGCAGAGGTACGCCAGCTGGCTCTGACTCATCACGACCCCCTGAGAACTGATGACGCCATCGACCAGATTGTAAAGAACACTCTCGACGATCAGCGAGGTATGGCGCCAGCTCTACATGTCTTCGCCGCGGCCGAAGGACAAGGTCTCGAACTCAAAGCGAGCGATGAGGCTTCACCTTCACCACGCCGGGCAATGAGCAGCGAGCCCTGGATCTTAGATGCGCCAGCTTTGGTCGACCCCACACTCTTGATGGCTGTCGAGGATCTTGTCGCGGCCAAAACAATACTAGAAGCCGCGCAAGCAGATGACATCGCTGTTATAGAAGCGGGCAGCGTCGCCGAAGCTTTGGCCACCGAGCAGTCGGTTCAACCTTCTCTGATTATTCTGGAGCGACCAGGGGGTGATGCCGATGCTCTTGAGTTGTTCAAGAAGGTTCGTGGTACTGAAGAGGGCCGCGCAGACAAAGTCCCCATTATCATTGTAGCCGATGACGAGAACGCTCTCGCCTGGACCAAAGCGGGCGTCACGGATTGGCTGATCAAGCCATTTTCATCCGCTTACGCACGAACCCGCATTCGCGCTAGTCTGCTCCGCAGAGCTTGCCGCTGGGAACGAGCGCTGATGACGGCAGACGAGGAGCAGCGCCTGATTGCTCTTCATGATCTTGGCATCCTGGATACGCCTCCTGAAGAGCGCTTTGACCGAATAACGCGTCTCGCCGCTGCAATCTTCAACGCGCCTATGGCGCTCATCAGTCTTGTGGATAGGGAGCGCCAGTGGTTCAAATCAACCCATGGGCTGGACGTAGCTGAGACGTCACGCGAGACCTCATTTTGTGCCCATGCAATATCTTCGCGGGCGGCCCTCGTAGTGTCCGACACCTTTCAAGATTCTCGATTTGCGGATAATCCGCTGGTCACTCACGCACCTCGAATCCGTTTCTATGCCGGCTTCCCGATATTTATAGGAGCAGACTGCGTAGGAACCGTCTGCGTCTTGGACGACAAGCCA
>CAZURR010000206.1:0-1942 GCA_964622715.1 uncultured Hyphomicrobium sp.
ATGGACGAGCCCGAGCTCAAGATCATCGACGTCTTCATTTGCAAGTTGCGCAAGAAGCTTCAGGCGGCCACAGGAGGCCAGCACTACATCGAGACGGTTTGGGGCCGCGGTTACGTGCTGCGCGATCCGAGCGACGATGCAATAGTTGCCGCCTAAAGCCTGCCCATCAGGCATTCTACAGCAACTAACGGGAGCCATTGGCTCCCGATTTGGTTTGCAGACGGGCGCCCTAACATTGGCACCAAGAGCAGACTTGCCTCACCCGGCACATTTCAATGGAATTGGGTGTGCCGTCAAAGTTGATTGTGCCACGACAAAAAACTAAGAGGGCGCCAACCAAAAACGTAGTTCCAGGTTGAACTGCTGGCGTCGAGGTGGTTCGTGTAGAGCGATGAAGCATACCTCTCAGCCACCGGATGCCTGTGGCGGCGCATCGCGTGTGGAGCCCAACGGCTCATCTAAGCGCTCGCAGACCGCTGCGGCAGAAGTCGCCCCGGCGCAAGAAGAGCCGATGCATTGGTCAGGATCGGCCGATGTTTCGAACTGGGAACATGGGGTCACCTACCGGCCTGCAGTGATTGTTCGTCCGCACTCGGTGCACGATGTCGTGCGCGTCGTCTCAAATGCAGCAACGTATCCTTCGCCCGTGCGTGCCGTTGGCAAACTGCACTCACCCGCACCATGCTCCGCCGACGACGGCGGAACCATGCTCGACATGACCAGCATGACGCGCATTTTGGAAGTCGGTCCCGATTTTGTCACTGCCGAAGCAGGCGCTCTCTATATCGACGTGGCTGAGGAACTCGATCGGTATGGGAAGCAGTTTCACATCAATACTGAGATCGGCAATGTCACCTTGGGGGCGATCGCCTGCGCGGCGACGAAGGACAGTTCGCTGATCGGCAGTTCGCAATACGGACAGGCGAGTTCGTTCGTCACTGGCGTCAAGGTCGTGAAGCCTGATGGCACGGTGAGCAAATTCACCGAGGACGAGAGTCCTGAGGAAATGCGACTGCTGCGGTTGAGCTATGGCTTGCTCGGCGTCGTTGTAGAGGTGACGCTAAGGACCCAACCGATCACCGCTCTCTTCGCCGAACACCGCATGTACTCTCTCGCCGAGTTCCGCGCTGTAGTGCCCGACCTCATCGCGAAGAACTTCGCGCTGATGATGTACTTCTATCCCTTCGCTGACCGCGTGGTGTTAGAGACACGCCGCGAGGTGCCCGATACCAAGCCCAACTCAACCGGTCGCTGGTGGTTGCGCAACGCGTTCTGGCGCAAGCTTGGCCCCATGCTTGCTCTCGCGATCCGGCGTGTTTCGCTGAACGACGCCATCGAGCATTCGCTGATCCGCTTCCAAGACCGGCTCATACGTCGCGGCATGTGTTGGCTGGTCGGAGGGAAACGGACCGCGCCGCTCGCACAGATCATCCGTCACGTTGATGACCCTGGAGACCACAAGTTCGTCTTTTCCATGTGGTCGTTTGGTGAGGACAGTTACTTCGACGTACTCGAGGCCTATTATAGATTTTGCCACGAGTATGCGGCGCAAACAGGCTTTCGCTGCAACCTACCCGCCGTCGGCTACCGTATCGTTCAAGATCGCAAAGCGCTGCTGTCGTATACGCACGACGGGCACGCCTTTAGCATCGATCCCGTGTCCACGGGCGGGCCAGAGTGGGAAAAATTCCTCAAGGCGTTTAACGCATTCTGCAGCGAGCATGATGGGCACCCCTTATTTAACCAGACCAAGCACCTAACCACGGGGCAGGTGCATAAGGCATATGGGAAACGGTGGGAGGAATTTGCCCGCGCGCGGGCGGAATGGGACCCGGAAAATCGCTTGCTCAGCCAATACTTCGCCGGTTTCTTGGAGGGTGTGTGCACGCCTTAGCGCCGCCGCCTTGTCATCCAGATCAGAATGTGTGCTTTAGCTCCGAAA
>CAZURR010000207.1:0-1636 GCA_964622715.1 uncultured Hyphomicrobium sp.
CGTTGATGAGCGCCGTCTGCTGGCGGATGAAGAGGTGCCGCGTCCGGTGCAGCATGAGGCCTGCCTGCTGCTCCTGACCTCATGTCGAAACTTCAAAAAATCCTTGCAATGCAGGAGCCATCCACACAAGGCATTTAGGCGGGCGTCAGGAATGTCCGCTTTACCCCCAAGAGCGGACACTTCGTCTTGCCGGAGACTTGAGCGTCCGGCGATCCGGCCGAGCGCGACGGGACGACGACGAGTATCGGTCATCTTAGCTTGCTGACAGGCCGGGCGTGGGGGGGGTTAAGGGCTTGCCGCAGCAGTTATGAGACTGCCCATCCCCACCATGCAGATCAACTGTAAAGGAAAGAACGCAAAACGAAGCGATGCGACCACGTTTGTTTGCTCGACCGAGAGGTGGATCAAGGTCTGGCACACCCGAGCTATCAGTATTGTTATCGCTAAACCATCGAGAATGGGACTGGTGATGCGCGTGGCAACCAGGACAACCACTACAGCCGTGTAGACGGGGAGATTTTCAAGGCAGTTTTGGTGCGCGCGGATGGCTCGGCGATACCACTCAGTCCCTTGGACTTCATCTGCGCGCCACTCCGCAATGGCGGTGCGGCCGGTTAGGATGTGGCTCCATCGATAGACGCCGATCGTCGTGAGCAAAGTAAGTAACGTCCATGCAGCATAACCGAGTAGCACCCAAAGCGGGATCGTCATACTTAAACTCCTTTTGGACTGACTGATTGGAGCAGCATACGAATGCTTGACCAATGAGCTTAGTAGCTGGCGGAGGATTATGCGTATAGCTCCCAATATCGGCGACAGGGAACTTGTCGTCGCGATGCACGAAGCTGGGCACGCCGTTGCCTGCGTGATGCTTCGTGTACCGTTCACTTCGGTCTCGATTGATCTTGCTGGGACAGGTCTTGGTGCTGGCGTTGCAAGCGAGGTGCATTTGTTCCCTGGCGCCGAAACGAGAGATGAAGGGCCGACGAGGCGGGAGGGGGATGCCGATCTCGCTCATTTGCTCGCAACTTACGTGCGGCGCTGCCGGAAGCAGGTTATGGTTTGTTTTGCTGGACGCGCAGCTGAGGAACGGGCGGCCCGTTTGGGGTTTATGAGCGCTGCCGGGATCAATAGCGATCTGAAGGATTTGCGGGATGCCCGCTATTTTCTTCGAGAACTTTTGGGTGCCGAGGACGCCCTGCGACGTCAAGCTGATCATCATAGGACCGACGAGAGATGGCCGTTGGAAGGTCGCCCGGCGCGGATGGTTGCGGAAATGGCTCGACTGAAGGCCGAGGCAGAAAATCTAGTGGCGGGCCACTTCGAGTGTATCCCGCTTATCGCGCGAACGCTTGTTGCTAAGAAGCGGATGTCACGCGACGAGGTGGCTCAGTTGGTGCCGTCACGAGCAAAGCGCTGAGAAAGTCCGGTCTCAATGTCCGCTTTGGGTCGATGGTGTCGATAAAGGCGTTGTGATGCCCGTCGAACAGTGATTCCCTCGTCTGATCTTGATCGGCGAGGGAGGGCGCGGTGATGATGGGGCGGCAGAAACGGGATCAAGCCAAGCTGTTCTACGAGTTCCGCCTCGATGATCGCATTCCGAAGACCCATCTTCTGCGACGGATCGATGTGTTTG
>CAZURR010000208.1:0-1632 GCA_964622715.1 uncultured Hyphomicrobium sp.
GCCGGTTTCGGTACGATCAAGCGTCATTGGAATTCCCTCTAATTTGAACCCCGTTGTTGGCAAGAAATTAGTCGAGGTCCGATCAGAGGAAAATTCGGCTTGGTGACTTAGCACGAATTGCAGAAGTTTCGATCCAAGGCACTAGACCGTTCGGACTAGACCATCAGGAGCAATTGCCAGGCAAATCTCGACCGGCGACATTGGCCATGCGTACTCGATGTCTCTCAATGAACGGGTTGCCGAAGCGGTGGAGGCCCCTGTGATACTGATCGTGGATCCCGACCGGATAGGAGGTTGGGCTCTTTCGCTCGTGCTTCAGGATGCGGGCTACCGGACGCTGGTTGCGCGTTCGGGTGAGGACATGCTCAAAAAAGTGCGGTCGGCAGCCGATCAACCATTCGCCATTATTTCCGACTACGAGCTAGACGGTGAATTGGACGGGGTGGAGTTGGCGCGTAAGATCGCAAAAGATACGGGATGCCGGCCAATGACCATTTTGTCCTCCTGTCGCGATAACGAATCGGCAAAGACCCAAGCGCGCCGCGCCGGGTTCCTTTTCTGTTCGAAGCCTATGGAGCCACGCCGGATTCTTGGATTGCTCGAGCGAGCGTCGAACCAGCAGGATAGGACTGGGGACGCGAGCTTCTCCCCGTAAGCCGAAATGAGAAAGATCGACACGCCTGAAGGGCTGTTGCGCCTGCTCGCGGACACCATCCCAGGGCTCATCGCCTTTCTCGATCGCAATCTTGAGTACCGCTACCTGAACGCTCAATACCGAGTGTGGTTCGGCGTCGATCCGGGCGAGCTCATTGGCAAGACGCCGCGCGAGCTCATGGGAAGCAAGACATTTGCGCTCATGGAACCGTTGTTTAAACGCGCCCTTGAAGGTGAGCCGGTCATTGAAGAGATCGGCATTGATTATTTCTGGGGCGGCAAGCGGCCGGTGAGATGTCACCTTTTGCCTCACAAGATCGAGGGCAAGGTTCTCGGCCTGTGCTCAATGATCATTGATATTACCGATGAGCGCGACATTCGGGAAAGGCTCGAAGAGGCGACGCGCGCGAAATCACGCTTTCTGGCGGCAGCAAGTCATGACCTGCGTCAGCCTTTGCACGCACTTACGCTATTGACGCACGCTTTGCGGCGCCGCACCGAAGGCGTGCCGGAAGCAGAAGAACTGTTGGGCCACATGGACGATGCGCTGACGTCCTTGCGGAGGATGTTCGAGGCGTTGCTCGACGTGTCGAAGCTCGATGCGGGCGTGATGAAACCCGACAAAAGAACAATCCCGCTTAAGCCTCTGCTCCGGTCCGTGTGTCAAACATTTGCCCTTCAGGCAGATCAACGTGGACTTCGGTTTTCTCTCGTGCCCGTTGACGGCTTTGTCGAGACGGATGCCGCAATTTTGGAGATGACGGTTTCAAATCTTATTGCCAATGCACTGAAATTTACCGCCCACGGCGGCATTCTGGTGGGTTGCCGGCGGCGGAATGGCAGGCTCCACATCGAAGTTTACGACACCGGCCCTGGCATCGCGGCGGATCGGCTGGGGGCGATTTTCGAGGAGTTTGAGCATAGCCGCTCCGGCGCTGTCGGTATCAATGAGGGGATGGGCCTCGGCCTCTCGCTGGT
>CAZURR010000209.1:0-1623 GCA_964622715.1 uncultured Hyphomicrobium sp.
AGAAACGGCCACTGAACCAACCACAAATTGGGGCTCAGTATCAGGTTTGCGACAACCAGCGCGGTCATTACGAGAATAAAGGCGGCAAGGTGGATGTAAAAACCCATGATCTTGGCCACCTGCCGCTTCGCAAGAGCCAATTTTTTCTGCTCGTCCATGATGTCCACCGTTCTTGCCCTATGGGCTTACGCCTGAGATGGCCGGAGTCGAACCCAAGTTAGTTTACGCCTTTTCGGCGTCCCTGTGGTGACTGTCGAACCGAACTGGGGTGAATTGGCCGGTAGTCCTGAACTCAAAATGCTCTTTCGCCGGAGCCAAGCGAGATCAATACGCGTTGGAGCAAACAAGGAGCGCTAAGCGGTTCACTTAGCGACAGTTCGCCAAACGGTACGGTCGCACCGAAAGTCAATACGCAGCCAATGTCCGCTTTGGGTCGATACTGTTGAAAAAGTCCGACGCCACTGTCCCAATCGAAAATGCGTTGCTTGCGGTCGCAAGTTCTTGCTCCACATCGGCTTCAATTCGAAATTGTATTTCCCAATTGTCCGCTATGAGAATCAGATTTCTACTCGTGCTTGGAGCATTGAAACGTCGTAGACCCTTCCAGGACTTTTTCAACACTATCGACCCTGGCCTGCTCCCCTGAAGTGATGCCAGGCTGAGTGAGCGAATCCGGCTATTTCCAACCTCTGATGAGGAGAGAAGGGAATGGCACGGAAGCGATACACGACGGAGCAGATCATAGGGTTGTTGCGCGAGGCAGAGGTGCGCCTTGGCCAGGGGCAGACGACGGGCGCGGTCTGCCGCGGGATAGGGATCTCAGAGCAGACGTACTACCGGTGGCGTCGCATATACGGCGGTCTCAAGCTCGACCAGGCCAAGCGGTTCAAGGATCTGGAACGTGAGAACGAGCGGCTCAAGAAGGCAGTCTCTGAGCTCACCCTCGATAAGCTGATCTTAAAGGAAGCACTTGAGGGAAAATACTAAGCCCTTCCCGCAAGCGCGCGTGCATCGAACACGTGCGCTCACACCTGCCGGTCTCAGAGCGTCGCGCGTGCCTGGTCGTTGGTCAGCCGCGCGCGACGCAAAGAAGGCATCTCAAGGTTCGCGATGACGAGGCCGCCTTGACGGCCGATATCGTCGGGCTGGCCACGCAGTACGGCCGCTACGGCTATCGCCGCATCCGCGAGATGCTTGTTGCCAGAGGTTGGCATGTCAACGTCAAGCGGGTCTATCGCATCTGGCGGCGGGAAGGGCTGAAAGTGCCAAAGAAACAACCAAAACGGGGCCGTCTCTGGCTCAACGATGGATCGTGTGTGCGCCTGCGCCCAGACAAGCCCAATCACGTCTGGTCCTATGACTTTGTCCACGATCGCACCCAGGATGGGCGGGCGTTCCGCATGCTCGTTGTCATCGATGAGTTTACACGCCGATGCCTGGCGATTGTGGTCGCGCGCCGTCTCAGGTCGGACGACGTCCTGCACTGCCTTGCTGATCCGTTTGCCAAGCATGGACCACCCCAGACGTTCGCTCCGATAACGGGCCCGAGTTCATCGCAGGGGCGGTGCGCAACTGGCTTGGACGGATCGGTGTTAAGACGCTCTACATCGAGCCCGGAAGCCC
>CAZURR010000210.1:0-1562 GCA_964622715.1 uncultured Hyphomicrobium sp.
CAGCGCCTTAGAGGTTGCATCACCTGCAACATTTGGTGGTCGCCGAGTGGCGACAAGGTACGGCTATCGGAGGAGGATCTCCACTCGCTTTATCGCATGCGCGGGAAAGGGGAGTCCGGCTCGCGGCGCTAGACAATGCCAGCGAGGTACACGATCCAGGACGCGGGCCAGATGGCCGCCCACACCACAGCCTTGGCGTAGCTCAGTCCGCAATCTGGAGCGCATTGCGATGAGCGCGCGTAGACTTGGAATATCAAAGTGATAAACGCCATCAGAAGGTACAGGGCTTGCCATTTACGGTCCCACCCAAGCCTTACATTCGTCATGGCCGCAACCATTTCCATCTCGACCCCCTCGGGAAAGCTGCCTGACGGGAGGGTGAGCGTGACCCGGTTAAGGTCTGGTTATCGGCTGAGGGCAAATATTAGGGGGGAAAGATCAGAAATCTGTGGCCGCGAGCGCGAGTGTCACGAGTGCTGCAACGCTCGCCGCCACCATCGTTCTCCGAAACACTTTCTTGAGCCGCCAAATGTCGGCATCATATAGCTCTCTCATCTTGCCCCCCAATGGCCTGATGGATGGGTAGCACGATCCACTCTATTCCCGCTGTAGCGCCTCCGCCACCGTCCCCAAGAAAAGGCGCCACTGCGCCGATGCCCCCTTGGATCACAGGGGGATTACACCGCAGCCTCACTTCTGTTCTGCCAATCATGACGGCGCCGCATTTCAGGTATTGACCCCGTCCTGCAGCGATAAGAGACAGAGTTGATCAAGCCTGAACTGGGCCCAACAACAGAAGGTCGTTTTATGATCGGGTCGATAGATCGATGGAGTGGGTGCCGCCGCACGGGTCTGGTGGTTGCACTTGTGGTCAGTGTCTTCGGATTTGGAACGACCCTGGCTGTCGCCCAGCAACAGCCAAACAATACGCCGCCGAAATCGGCCACACAGAAGGTCTGGGTCGACTACAGCGCCTGGGTCAAACTCTGCCAAGACAGCGAACAGACGGAGAATAAGCAGGTCTGCCTAGTTAAGTACGAGGGACTTGATCCTAAAACTGGAGACGTTGAGGTAACCGCCGTCGTGCGCACCACCGAGGGCGAAGATAAGCAGGACATCGCCGTCACCGTGCCGAGCACTCATACTCTGGTGATCCCCGCCGGCGTTCAGATCAAGATCGACGAGGGTGAGCCCATCCCTATGCAATATCAGCTCTGCATCAAACAGAGCTGTCAAGCTCGAGCGACGTTGACGAAGCAAGTGTTGGACATGATGAGCAAGGGCGAGCGAATACTCGTCGTTGCCTTAGACATTCAGCAAAAGCCGGTGACCTTCAAGGTTCCGCTGAACGGTTTCACGAAAACTTACAACGGAGCCCCGGTTGACGAGGCGAGGTACAGAGAGACCAGGCTTCGGATGTTGGCAGCCGCAAAAAAGGCCGCAGAGGATCGGCAAAGCCAGGAGCGAGTTGGTCAGACCCAGGCCCCCGCAACTGGCGCGCAGCCCAAGGCGACGATCACGGTGCCGAAAACGCCTGCCGCGCCGGCACCGCAATAGGGTGG
>CAZURR010000211.1:0-1515 GCA_964622715.1 uncultured Hyphomicrobium sp.
GGGTGCAGCGCCTAGGTATCAGGGAAAGGACGGGCTCCCTAGTGCTGGAAGCTGGGCCTCAATGCGTCCATCTGCCTATGCGGCCGAAGCGGAAGTTGTCCGCGTATGATCGAATGATCGTCCGGCGTGGTTGCGGATCGAATACCATGTAGGCAAGTCCGTTGCGCTCCGCATAAGCAATGGCCTCCTCCTTGGTGTCGAATTCGAGGCGCACCTGCGAGCGCATATCGCGTGTGCTGGTCCAACCCATCAAGGGGTCGATCTCGCGCGGACTTCCTGGTGCAAACTCCAGCACCCACTCCTTTGTGCGCGATTCACCTGACTGCATGGCCGTCTTGGAAGGGTTATAAATGCGCGCAACCATGTTTTCCCCTCTAGGATGAAGTTGCGTGATGGTCGGGGCAGGGGGATTCGAACTCCCGACTTCTTGCTCCCAAAGCAAGTGCTCTACCAGGCTGAGCTATGCCCCGTTACCATTAAACGTGGTGCTTTCTGGAGTCCCGGGGCCGTTCCGTCAAGCCTCCAATCAACACAAACATAAAGCAAGGCGAAATCGAATAAGAAAGCGTTTGGATATTGGCTGGAATCAGCCTTGGGCAACGGGTCACCTGCCTTTTGGCTAGTGTTGGGCTGCCGGGTCCGGTGCTCTGGTATGGCCAAGAGGCCCTGATTGGGCAATTGGCATTTAGCAGCTGTCTCGACGTCCCCGCGAGCCATCCACACGCGTCTCACTGATGGGCATCGCTCTGTCTCAGGCCACGACAACTTGTTCACTCATCAATTTTGCGACAAATTCGTGAAGGCGCCGTGACCCGTTGGATTGGGCCGCTCATTATTCCAAAAAGCGGCTATGCAGCTTAGGACATCGGGTATCTGCCCAATAAAGAACGGCCGCAGGGCGGAGTCCCTGCGGCCGTTCCCACATCGGCTAACCAAATAGTTTAGCGGCCGCTGTAGTTCGTGCCCTGGTAGCCGTGCACCGCAAAGCTATCGGCATGCGCAACGGAGGCACCAGCGACGAACGTCAAGGCGATAGCCAGGGAAGCGAGAGTACGAGTCATGATCATCTCCTGTATTTTTTGCATTTGATTTCGTGGCAGTTGCCACGCACAACAGAAGATACGATGAGCGTCATGAAGTGTTACGCACGCTCGCTCGCCGCCGCTTGCGGCCACACTACACAAGCGTGTGATGCCGCGACGCGAATGGTACTTCAGTGCAATCCGCCAGAGGCAGCCTGCACCGGCGCCCAGTCCCCAAAGAACCTCACGAATTTCAACTCTGCATCCGTTTGCTTCAGGTGCTGGCAACAGCGACCTTCCGACCAAAGCTCGCACTTCTCGCTTGGCTATCGCCTCTCTGCAGCAGCAGACTTCGGCTCGAAAATTCAATCCCGCCAATGGACAAGTAAGCCAGCTCGGCAAAGCTTCCTTGTTGGCCGATCAGCAAATCCTCTAGCGCAGATCAGCAATCGTCATCACTAACTCGTTGACAGCATGTCGCAGTAGGAGCACG